>NZ_KB890675.1 GCF_000373185.1 Segatella paludivivens DSM 17968 = JCM 13650 | reverse complement strand
ATATTTTTATAATGTCGATGAACATCTCCTGTCCTATCTATTAAATTCTTATAATCAGAAACTAATTCTTCATAGCGTAATCCTCCATTGACCAGCACATCTCCCATATTAAGTTTAGCTTCTGCATAGGCAGCATATTTATTTTCCCTGTTACTGTAATTTGAAGACGGCGTATTCCCTGAGTCGCTGGTCAAAGAACCTGTTATATTTATGTGATTACATTCTATCCCCCATGATAATCCAAACTTCTCGTTTAAATTATAGTCGAATGCAAATTTTCCAGAATAGATATCCAACATATTATTTCCAGTACTGATGGTTAATTTAGGAACACTCTCAGTTGTTTCATTTGTTTCCTGATTGTATTTATTATTATTATTGGCATAATCCAGATTAAATTCTGTCGACAACAGCTTGCTCCACTGTGCATTATAGAATAGGTTTACGTGGTTATATTTCGTCTTATTAATGTAATCATTAAGAATATCTGTTGACTGAGCAAGTTTATCATTTAACTGATAATCAAGCGTAGAAATACGATATTCATTATCTTTGTTATTTGACGAATTCCATTCAATGCCGATGTTATGTCTATCATTTATTTCATAATCCATGTTTATTTGCCATTCATTATTTGTAAGATGTCCCTTAGCTGTCTGGTCTTGAATGTAGCGATGCGTGTTTTCTCCAAGAAATAATTCTTTAGTTTGTGGAAGTATGGATCTGTTTTTTGTATTATCGTAACTAAAGTTAGCTGAAAAACTAAGTTTCTGATGCTTAAATCCTATCTTCATGTCATTACCATAGCTTGACCGTCTGTTTTGTTTGGCATTGCTCCCAAGTTGAAATGTCAGTCCGTCTTCTTTTTTCAACATAACAATCTTAAGTACAGCCTTTCCTTCTGCGTCATATTTGGCATCTGGGTTACTAATAAGTTCAATGCTTTTTATATCTTTCGGAGATAGTTGTCTCAATTCTGTCTGATCTTGTATTTTTTTGTTATTGATATATATAACGGGAGACCCTAAACCGAAGACTTCAAATCCGCCATTAGCTGTTTTTACAATTCCAGGAATCTGTGAAACTAATTCCGTAAATTCATGTAATTGACTTAATACAGACCCGGATACATCTGTTATCAGAGAGCCGTTTTTTTGTCGAAACATGGGTTTACTACCTATTATAGAAACCTCGTTCAAAGTAGTAGATTTTGTTTTTAGTTTAAGTATTCCAATATTAGCGGTCATTTCTGATACAGGATAATATAGGTCTTCATATCCTATGTGCGTGATTTTTAGCAATTTCCCATTAATATTAGAATTAGCTAGCGCAAATTTTCCATCTTCGCCTGTTACGCAACCAACCACAAATGAAGAGTCTTTGGCATTCAACAATATCACATTTGAATATTCCAAGGGAATACCGCCTTCGTCAACCAGATGTCCTGTAATAGTTTGAGCATACCCAGCATATATATAGCAGCATACGGCTAATATCATGAATAGCTTTTTCATGTTTTGTCTCTATTTATTTAGTTTTTGTCTTTCGACAGAACAAAGTTATAAACATTTTTATTACCATCCCAATTTTTTTGCAAGAAATTAATACTAGGTGTTACAGGTTGTGTTGCAGGTTAAAATACACTATATCAGCATATTAGGTTTGTTTTAGCTATTTTATTCAGGGTAAATGCAACAAAATTAAAGCCCTTTTGGAAGAGATATAGCTTTATAAAATGGAAAATTCTTCGGTTATTTCTTTTTTGAAGTCAGCTGGATTTTCCACAAAGTCACTTGTGACTCTGATAAGAAAACTGCCGAAACCATCCACTGAGACTTCTTCTCCAGTAAGAAAATAGTTGCGGATTATCCAGGAACACTGTCAATACTAAAGTCACGTCGCAGCATGTGGCAGAACAGTTCCTTTGTATCTCTTCGGCGATTTCTTTCATGCCTACTTTACCTATTTTTCTTGCTCTTGCGAAATATTTTTCGTCAGTTCTTGACTTCTCTAGTGTGCATTGTATTGCCATAAAAAAATATTTTTTTGGATTAAATAATCCAATATCCTACATGTTTTCACATAACTATATGTTATTCAGTTTGTTAGCTTATGTATGATAGTCTAAAAACATACATAAAACGGAGTGATAAGGCCCTTATTACTCTGCAAACCTACATGCTTTGTTGAGTGATAAGGGCCTTATCACTCAATAGCGCAACGAAAGTGGTGATTTTATTTCTGTTATGCTGACGATGACCTGAATTGATATACACATTTGTAGTTATACCTACTGAAACACGGGTTCTTCTCTAATTTAGTTGAAGAATATATGCTCTAGAACCATCTTTCTTCTTAGTAGTTTAATGCTCGCTCTACCATACATAGTTCTCTTTAC
>NZ_KB890674.1 GCF_000373185.1 Segatella paludivivens DSM 17968 = JCM 13650 | reverse complement strand
TTATCTATAACGAACTTGAAGACTTTACCGTTACTACGAGCATTGACAAGAAAACTGTTCCCGATGCCATAAGAGACGTGATAGGCTTTTATCCCATAAGGATGACTGTCGATGGAGATAACATCTTTGTAGAGTGTGTACAGAAAGAAAACACGAAACTGATTGGAGAGGTTATCGACAAGAGAGGGCAGCCCATAGTTTACGCCAATATATCATTGCTGTCTGCCAAAGACTCAACATTCATCAATGGTGGAGTAAGCAATCTGGCAGGCAAGTTTGTCATCCCATGTGGTGCAAAGCATGCCTTGGTCAAAGTATCCTGCATAGGCTATAAGACCATTTTAAGAGCATTTGATGCTGGGGATATTGGCAAGATAATCATGGCAGAAGATATGCAAGTAATCAAAGGGGTGATTGTTAATGGCTCTAGGCCGTCAACCAGACTTATCTCAGAAGGATATACCACTCAGGTTAGTGGCACGCTCCTGGCCAATGTAGGCGACGCTCAAGATGTGCTCAAAGAGATACCACGCATCCACGAGAATAATGACGAGTATACTGTTTTTGGCAAGGGCACTCCCCTCATATATATCAATGGCAAGAAGATTACTGACAATTCTGATCTAAAGCGCATCACCTCGCAAGAAGTGAAGAGTGTGGATGTCATAACTAGCCCCGGTGCTCAATACGATGCAGAGGCACGTTCTGTGATAAAAATAAAAACAATTCGCCAACAGGGGAATGGTCTTAGTGGTAATCTGCTCGCTTCGGCCAATTTCTCCAGAAAGAACTCGTTTAATCAACTTATATCCCTCAACTGGAGACATAACGGACTTGATCTTTTCGGAACATTCAATGCCATTAGCAGAGGATGGTGGAATGACCAAGTAGTGATTAGTCAAAAATACATCGCCAAAGATAGAGTGGATATGACCCAAGCCACCAGTATGCGTAGCCGCAGAAACATCCTTACAGGCAAATGGGGTTTCAATTATCAGTTGAATGATAACAACTCACTGGGTGTAACATACTCTGTAAGCAAGATGCTGCCATCCTCTAAAGGGTTTGGCCACCAAAACTATACGGTATACACCAATGGCACATATACTGGCGCTGTGAAATATTACGATAACGAGAGCGCATCGTCTGATGGGCCTAACCATGAACTCAATGCATACTATTCGGGTATCATAGGCCGCCTGCATCTTGACTTTAATGGTACCTTATATTGGAAAAAGAACATCACCATTCAGGATGCCACAGAGCAGAGCGCAGAGTTTGACAACAGAGCCATTAATGCAGACGCCACAAGCCATAACAAGATGGCAGCCGCAAAGATAGTAGCTACTTATCCAATAGGCCGTAAAATAAGCCTAAATGCAGGCACCGAGTATACCAACACCATCAGTAGGTCTGTTTACGTTAATCAGCAGAACTTCATTACCTCGTCAGACGATAATATAAAAGAGCGTAATATAGCAGCCTTTGCCGGTATGGACATCCAGTGTGGCAATTATAAATTTAATGGAGGTCTGAGATACGAGCACGTAAAGTCAGATTATTACTCATACGATGTCTTTCAAAACGATGCAAGTCGTAAATACAATAACCTCTTTCCGAGTATTAGTGCTACATATTCAGACAACGGACTGAACACCAGCCTTAATTTCACAGAGAAGACCCAGCGTCCTAATTATAATCAACTCTCAGGATTCATCCGTTATGATGACAGATACACTTACGAAGGCGGCAATCCATTACTACGTCCAATGAAAATCTATAATATAGAATGGAATCTGCAGTATAGTTGGCTAACTCTCTCGGCCGACTATACTTATGATAAAGATCAGGTGATGTATACATCCTCCATTTACAACAATTCAGATATTATTCTTGCCAGTTATTGTAATATAGACCATCGTCAGAATTTGGCTTTCTCAGCCACAGCATCGCCCGTCTTAGGCTTTTGGCATCCTGTATTCGAAATGGATTTCCTCAAGCAGCTTCTTGATGCAAAGCAGTATGGCTTAGGCGTAACCCTACAGAAACCTCAATGGGATTTTTCTGTAAACAACCGCTTTGCATTCAAGCACAACTGGACAGTAGAGTGCAACTATGAATACAGCACCTCTTACAACGATCGTTTCGACCATTTTGGCAAATACTCTGAATTGGATTTAGGTATAACCAAATTGTTCTTTAAAACTCAGCTCATGACTCGTCTGGAAGTCACAGACGTATTAAATACCAACAAAGAAGACAACTTCAATTACTACAGTACATGTTATAACTTCCAGAAGTATGTAACTCCCAATTACCGTGGGATACGTCTAACCATATCATATCGCTTCAATAATGCAGGTAGTAAATATAAGGGTACAGGAGCAGGTAATGAAGAGAAAAAGAGATTATAGACGTGAAAAATTAGTAATTGACGATAGCACTGTATCGGTACCAATCATCTGCATCTGCACTTTTATTGGGATAAGACCAGTGATACAGAAATTAGCTTAGAGTCATTGAACCATTTTGAAAATGTGAATATTACATGACAGACAATAAAATAAAAAGATATATATTATTTCTGATTGCATCTCTGGTTGCCATCTCTGTCAGTGCACAGAGAATCACACATGATTTTAGAGACGTCTCCATGTCAAAGGCTCTGAAGATTATAGAGGCGAATACCAGTAA
>NZ_KB890673.1 GCF_000373185.1 Segatella paludivivens DSM 17968 = JCM 13650 | reverse complement strand
TTTGGGGAAATTTCAAAATAATGTATACCTCCACTACATTCTATAGTAAACGGAAAGTGCACTGTTGTCACCACCCATATCATTCCTGCTATAAAAAGAGAAACTATGGTAATTCCAATACTTATTAGGCGGGGAGGAACTTTACCAATTATCTTCCTCACTCGCTCACTTCTGAGTTCTATATTATCGTTTGCTTCCATTAATTTAATATCTTTATTGGTTCTAGTTTCCCAATTCCAGTTGGTTCTTCACTAGATTGTAGTAAACTCCACGCTTCGCAATAAGTTCATCGTGGCTTCCAGCCTCTGCAACCATACCGTTGTTTATGGCTATTATTCGGTCGGCATTTCTCACAGTACTCAATCTGTGAGCCACTATCACCACGGTGCGACCTGCATAAAACTTATCAAGGTTCTCTACAATAGCTTTTTCATTGCTTGCATCAAGAGAGTTTGTAGCCTCATCAAGAAATATATAGTCAGGATTTTTATAGACAGCTCTTGCTATAAGTATTCTCTGCTTCTGCCCCTGACTCAATCCAACTCCATCACGCCCAATCTTTGTATTGAACTTGAGCGGAAGCCCCATAATATAATCTTTTATGCAAGCTATTTCAGCAGCCTTCAGCAATCTGTCCTTATCAATGTCGGCATCATCCACTGCGATGTTACGCGCTATTGACTCGGAGAAGATCACTCCGTCTTGCATAACAACCCCACATTGTCTGCGCCACCATTTCTTGTTCAGTCGGTTAATATCCGTTCCCCCTACTGTAATATGCCCTTCAAGCACGGGATAATAGCCCAATATAAGTCGAACAAGGGTGGTCTTACCACTACCGGATGCACCTACTATCGCAGTAACCTTTCCCTGCGGTATATGTATATTGACATTGTCCAGTGTCTTTTTAATCGCATGCGGATCATACTTGAACATCACGTTTTCAATATCAATTCCTTTTTCTTGGTCTTGTAGAGATGTTTGTAGACCTACTTTTCCATTCTCGTCATCCACGCAATGAATTTCATTTATGCGTTCAAGACTTATCTTTACATCCTGTATGGAATAGAAAAAACTCATAAGCTGTTCTACAGGACTGTTTAACTGCCCAATTATATATTGCACGGCAAGCATCATACCAAGTGTCATCTGACCGTGAATCACAGCTGTTGCTGCAACGACAGTAATCACGATATTCTTGATCTCATTTATGAATATACTTCCTGCTTCCTGTGTCTGCTGAAGTTTTAAACTCTTCATCTGCACACCGAACAGGTCAGCTTGCACGTCCTCCCATTCCCAACGTCTGCGCTGTTCGCAGTCCTGCAGCTTTATTTCCTGCATGGATGTTATAAACTCGTAAGTCTTGTTATTATTAATAGCCTGCTGCTCAAAAAGCTCATAGTCCAGCACCTTTCTACGCCTCAAGAATAATGTCATCCAGACTCCATAAACGACGCTGCCTATTAGAAATATAGAGAAGACCAACTTGTTATAAAAGAACAGTACGATGGTGAACACTATGAATGTGAGCATTGAGAACATAATGTTCAATGTCTGCTGTGTCATAAACGTATTCACACGGCTGTGATCATTCATTCTCTGCATAAGGTCACCCATCAACTTTGTGTCGAAGAATGACATCGGAAGTTTGAGCAGTTTTATAAAGAAGTCACTTACCAGTGATATATTTATCCTCATACTGATGTGAAGCAGTAACCAGCGACGGATAAAATCAATAACCGTACGGCTCACAGTAAACATCAGCTGTCCCAGCAACACAAGCCATATAAAACCTATATCCTGGTTTTTAATACCAACGTCTACAATGCTTTGTGTCAGAAATGGGAGCACTAATTGCAGTAAGCTGCCTACAATCAGCCCTAACACAATCTGTCCGAAATAACGCCTATACTGCTTTACATATCCAAACAGAAATCTGAATGAACGTTTCTGTTTATTTTCAGAAACATCTTTATTGCAGCTATAGAACAAAGGAGTTGTCTGAAGGAACATTGCAACTCCCTTCTCCTCTCCATGAGATCGTGTACTTATCCAATGACTTCTAAATTCATCAATATCATAAGTTATAAGTCCCTTTCCAGGATCGGCAATATAAAACTTCTTACCCCTCTTTACTTTATACAGTACAACAAAATGATTCTGATTCCAATGGAGAATACATGGTAATGAAACTTTCGAAAGTTCCTCAACCGTGGCTCTAGCACATACAGAATGTAGGCCAATTTCATTGGCTGCCTCGCTGAGTCCTAACATAGAGATACCTTCTGTTGTTGCAAAGCAAATATCCGCTAGAAAGTTGAGAGAATACTTTCTGCCGAAATATTTGCTAACCATCTGCAAGCAGGCTACACCACATTGCATAGAATCTTGTTGGTGATAAAAGTGAAATTTTGTCATAGTCTATCTAGCTCATTTTTTATAGAGGTATTTCCGTGATATTTCGTTTTTACTTTATTTAAACGATATATGATACTGATAGAATAATTCCACAAACAATAGTCCTCGGTCTGTTGAAAATGAATATTCTTAATATTTTCAGTTTCCTTGAACCTCATTGTATGGAATATATCCTGTGCCTGAAGGCTCACACTTAGTTTATCATCAAAAAAGGCTTTTTGTATTCCCATATTAAACATCTGATATGGTTTTAGAGTAACAGCACCCTGATTACCACCACTATTATAATAGTAATAGACAGAAAACAAATACGAAGCAGGCAGTTGAAAATATTGGTTAGCCATAACATATAGTTGTGGGGTATTACAAGAACGCTTCTCACCTAAATATTCACAACTGAAAAAAGGCTTTGTTATTCCTAAAGACAAAGACGGCTT
>NZ_KB890672.1 GCF_000373185.1 Segatella paludivivens DSM 17968 = JCM 13650 | reverse complement strand
AAATAATTGATTTATAGTTAATTACATATAAATTACAGGTAGAATATATAGGACTTATTCTTAGGTTTAAATTCAACTAAATTAAAGAAGAACCGAAACACGATACATTATTTTAAAACCATTACTGATAGTCTTTACATATTCTAATTGGTAGGTTATACTGTTACAGTAACCTCGTAGTTTATACCAACATACGCCATACTTGTAAATATAATTTCTTAATTATATTTTTGGGTTGTTGATGTTTTTATCTTGTGAATTAATTATTTTTTCTGTTTTGTCGTAGAAAACGGTAAAAAAACCATGTATGATTCATGTATGAAACATGTATGATATGGCTATATCATACATTAGCAAACGTACTGATTATAAATAATTTAACTCTAAAATGTATATTATGTATGTTTTTTCAAACATTTTTATAATTTTCATTTCTCCATGATTGCACATATCATAACTTGTAATATAAAATGATTAAACATTTATACATTCATTATTTTGAATGATTATATTACTTCGAAATCATCAATTTCAGGTAAATTCAACTCTTCGATTATTCTTGCGCTTTACAGTCTGTTCTTCTCTTCGTTTCCAGCACCCATTCCCTTGTATTTTTTACCAGAGATATTCAAATTATAATGCAAAGTAAAAGTGACATAACGGGTATCGGTAACATTCTGCTGGAGTATCAGTAAATTGTGATTGTACATTTGGGGTTTAAACTTGTACATATTAAATATATCATGTACAGCAAGACGAAGGCTTAGACGATCATTGAAGAAGGACTTGCCTGCACTGGCATCAATATTCCAGAGATCATCCAGTTTCATATTCTGGTTATTTCCACTCCCCTGATAGCTTCCATCGATACGCAACTGGTAATGATAAGGAAGATTGAAAGCATTATACCATTGGAAAAACAAAATCGGTTTATTGAAAGACTTGGTCTGCTGGCAATAGCTGTATTTGAACCATTGCTGGTTCATTCCGACGTTCCATGCTGGATGCCACCATCCGACTGTAGGGGATAGGCTGGCATAACAGCTCAACCTATTCAGGTGACTAGCATTTTCAAAGGTGACAAAGGTTATTTTCGGATCCTGCTGGTCATAGTTGGAGGAATAGACGATGACATCCTTGTCATGAGAAAAACTTGCTGTAAAAAACAACCAGGAATAGCTGACATTTGCTGTTATGGCATCAATATAGGTAGGTCGGAGCATCGGGTTTCCACTGAGATAATGGAATCTGTTGAGATAATAGACATTCCCGTCGAGTTGGCTATATCCAGGGCGCTGCACTTTTTTGCTGTATCCTACGGAAAATTCGGCTTTTCCTATCGGGAAAATAACGGATAAGTCAGGAAACAGATTATCATATTTCCGGCTCTGGTCATCCTGACGCGTCCCATTCAATGTATATACAGTGCTGACATGCTCGTATCTCATTCCTCCATTCAGCTGTATCCTGTTCCATTTCTGAGAATATTGAAGAAATAAAGCGGAGTTCTTCTCCTGCATCTTATTGTTGCTGTCTGAAAAGACACCCTCAATATTATTAAACTGATTCTTACGATTCGTATTCGTGTATTCTTCCCCCAGTGAAACTGTTCCAGAAGGAGAAAGGCGGTATGACAACTCTGCTTTGACTGCCCCTAACCGACTCTGGCTGGTATTGTGAGTGATGACGGTACGGTCAGTGTAATTCTGACTTAGCTCTCTCTGCATCTGGTCTTTGTTGTCTTTGCTGTATACATAATCCATATTACAGTTCATCGAGAATTTCCCAAAAGTCCCGTTATAATATATATTTGCTTCATGTCCCGGGCGCTTCTTTTCCTGAGTCGTTCCAGAACTGTTCCAGGAGTCATAGAAGGTACCGTTGGAGAAGACATCGCTTACGAAATGGTCATATTCCTTATCTTTATCCGCACTATATTGATAATAAGCCCCAAAAGAATGATGAGGGCTGACATCATACCCGAATCCTACTTTCCCCTGCAGATTGGATAGTCGATGGTAGGACTTACTTGTGCTTTTCAGATTCCATACGGTATCCGCAAAATTGGTTTGATTACCACAGATCGTACTTCTCCTCTTTCCTGTACCCGCTGACAGCATGCCAAAGATATTCAGTCCCTTCTTTTGATAGTTGATCTCTGCTCGTTGATTTTCAGAGAAATAATAGTCATACTTATTCTGGGAAGCAAAGCTGAAACCAAGCCCCTGATCCCTTTTCTTTGTCTCTATTCTGATCACAGCACCCACTGTGGCATCATATCCTGCACCGGGATGGTTGATAACCTCCACACTCTGGATATTCTCGGAGCTCAAATGCTCCAGTTCACTATTATCCATAACCTTACGGTTGTTGATATAGATAACGGGAGCACCTTTGCCGAAAACCTGTATTTCCCCATTGCTGTTTACCGTCACCATAGGAATCTTCTCCAGTACCTCATTAGCCGTACCGATTTTCGCCAATACGCTTCCTGTCACCAATGTCTTCATTCCCTCCTTCGTCAGTTGGTGTTTGGGCAGATTTCCTTTCACGATCACACTGCCAAGCATCAAAGTATTTTCCTTCAACACGATCACACCAGCATCTCCTTGCCTAGCTTCTTCTATGACAGTCTTATAGCCGATAACCGATACTTTCAGCAAACAATTTTCCAGAGAGGTCTGAAGAGAGAAGGATCCATCCTCGGCAGATACCGTTCCCTTGACAAAAGAAGAATCCTTTCCTGAAAGTAAAAAGACATTCGCCAGGGAGACAGCTTGATGATGCTCATCCTCTACCCTTCCAGAGATAACCTGCGAGAAAGAAAATACAGTCTGTAATATAAATATGAAAAAACAAAAAAATCTATTCATATTCTATGCTTTATCTAAGAAACAATTGTCAAGACTTGCCTTCAATGTTATTTTATTAGCAAATGTACTAATACATGTTGAACGAAGCATCATCATAGGAAAAATCAAAGTGGCTTTTTTCATGTTTTAATCTCTATTTATTTAGTTTCGTCTTTGTCTTTCGGCAGAGCAAAGTTATAAACGTTTTTATTGCTATCCAAATTTTTATACAAGAAAATCAAAATGGTGGTTAAATGATACCCATTTT
>NZ_KB890671.1 GCF_000373185.1 Segatella paludivivens DSM 17968 = JCM 13650 | reverse complement strand
GTAAAATATTATATATTCTATTTCTAGAATGTCTGTAATCTGTTCAGAACGAATCTCCTAAATTATTGTAGTCTAAAACCTAGTTTTTTCGAAATCGGATTTGAATCCGATGACGGTTTGTTTCTTTTTACCCGAGTACCGAAATAAATCTCAGCACTCGCTTCTTGTACTACTTTTCTGTCTATGTAAATCTTTTCAAAGAACTCTTTCTTCTTTCGAAGAACACCGGCTGCACTCAACATAAGAAATAAATTTCATTCTGTTTTCGTTTGCACGATGTTTCTTTTGCTTTATTAAAAACCGTTGTTCTNAAAAGCGANTGCAAAAGTATAGGTTTTTATTGGAACTTCCAAATCTTTTTAGAAAAAAGTTTCATTTATATTTCATTATTTCCGTTTTATTGACAGAAACACCAGGTTCAAAATATAGACACATTATTATATATATAAAGAAAGTATTTATGGGATATTAATGAATGCCGAATTAGGTGAACGTAGAGAGCACACCCTCTGCAGATTCATTTAATTCAGCTACGCAGCTACATAAATACTGTAAACTATTGTTATCAAGCTATTTACATCACTCTTTTGCAGCATTCAAGCTAGGTGGACTATGTTCAAGCTACGTAAATAGCAATGCTTCTACGACGGAACGCAAAATCATGAAACAAATCAGTTGACTTTACAATGACAAAAAAAAATGGTCTAGTATGAAGACGGAAACGTTTCTATATAGAAATGGAAACTTTAGATCGATACAACGCAAACTTTAGATCGATGTAACGCAGACGTTTGATCGTAGGATTGGAAACGTTACATCGTAGAAACGCAAATAGCATCTCGTGAAATTCGTTTTTTCGACTGCAAACGTGATGTTATTTTAAGGGAGGAAGTACCGTTTATCAAGGTAATCCCCTACATAGGGTTTGAAAAATAAAAAGCGTCGAAGTGTCTGGCCACTGTATATCAGGCTGTTAGGACGTTTTTTATGCAACAGTAAATGTCAGGNAAATGACGGAAATTCATGCGTTTCTATATAGAAACGCAAAATCGCACGAATTTGGAGCTGATTCTATACTGCAAAAAAAGTGGCTTTTTCATATAAAAATTCAGTAATCATGAAAAAAAGCGGTTTTTTGTTGCTCAATAATTCTCCGCAGTTTGAACGACGCATGGATATTGAGAAAAGACAGTCTATATATCTGAGTGTCAAGGATTAGACACTTAGACGCTTGGAATTTCCAAAAACTACAAGTGCGCGCACGCGCACGAACATAATATATATAAAATATTTCGTATAAGATAATAAAAGACTACCTAGTATGCCATATATGCATCTACTAGCTCAAAAGCATTTATAGACTTCGAAGATTTTGATTATAAAGGAGACATGTAATTATATTTTTTATTATCTTTGTCTCGCTGAATAACATTGGCTACAATAGTCATAAATGCAACTAATAATTTAATAGCAATGAAAAATAGGTTTATTGTTCCTTTATTTATCTGTTTGTCTGTCTTTACAAATAAGATAATAGTATTTATAATTGCTTTTATTTTCTGCACAAGAATTAGTGCACAGAATTTGTATGTTGGAACAAACTATCATCCACATGATGATAAAAACTTAGAAAAGATAAAAAAAGATATATCCTTAATGAAGGATGCCGGTTTTAAGGTTGTGCGTATGGGGCATCTTGCATGGGACAGTTACGAACCTACAGAAGGGAACTTTGATTTCGGTTGGTTTGATAGTGTAATGGACATGATGAATAAAGCCGGGATAAAGGTTATATTGGATATCGCAATTCGTCCTGCGCCAATATGGCTACATCATAAGTATCCTAGCATAGATGTAGTAGATGCTAATGGATACCGTATGTATCCTAATCATAGATATATGGAAGATGTCGGTGATCCAATGTATCAAAAATACGCACTTCGTTTCGCTAATGAAATATCAAGAAGATATGCTAATCATCCGGCATTATTAGCATTCGGAATTGATAATGAATCTGGAGATGGACCTATTTCATATTCAGAGACTGTAAGGCAACGGTTTATCTCGTGGCTGCAAAACAAATATATATCAGTAGACAAACTTAATGCCGCATGGGCTGGACAAAGGTGGTCACGGCGAATTGGTAACTTTGAAGAAATAGGACTACCTGTTTCCGGTTCAATAATTGGAGCTCCCGAAAGGATTCTAGACTTCAGAAGATTCATATCTGATGAAGTTAACGGAATATTATTTAAAGTAATTGAAGTCGTCAACAGAAATGCACCAAAAGCATTGCTCAATACAAATGCATGGTATTATAGTCCGTTAAAATATATTGACTATGCTGATATAGCCTATTCTGGCAAGATGACACGTGAGGGTTGTGGCTTTTATCCAGGATCTTCACTCACTTCTAATTGGGGGTTAATGGATGCTTTGTTTGGTATATCACGCATTCAGTTTGAAAGTAATAATCCTTTCTGGTGCTCTGAATTTACTACTATGAATGCAGTTCCCGGCTCAATACGCAAATCGGCTTATGCTACATTGATGTACGGAAATCAGACGGTTTGTGGTTGGACATGGCAGAGTATGCATGGTGGAGAAGAACAATATCTTGAAGGAATGCTTGATTGGGATGGCATTCCAAATCGCAAGTATGACGAATATAAACAAATAGCATCAGAGTTTAAGAAAATATCGAAGTTCTTCCCATATAAGCTGAAACCAGAAGTAGGCATGGCATTTTCATTCCCTAGTCAGATAGCGAGTGCTTCTTTTCCTGAACAGCACCAAAGTCAGTTGCAGTCATGTTTTAACTTATGTTATTATAGAAATTTGGACTCACGTATTGTAGATATCAGCAAGAGTAATCTTAATTATAAACTTTTATTTGTTCCCGGATTAACTGTTATGGATTCGGTTACAGCAGATAAAATCAGAAAATATGTGAGTGATGGCGGAACTGTAGTAATGACAAGCAATTCGGCGATAGTAGATGAAACAGGTAAAGTCTTTTCGTCAACACGTCCAGGAAGGTTAAGTGATGTTTTTGGCATAAGAGTAGCGAATTACGAAGAAACCGAAGCCTTGAATGAACTTTCACGTAAATCATATACAGGAAAGAAACTCGAAATAAATTATAAAGGGCAATTTCTTGATACAGAATCATCAAGATTTGATGTGATATATACTAAAGGTGCAAAAGTATTGGCAAATCTAACCAGCCTTGACAAAGATTATCCTATAGTAACTTGCAATAAATATGGAAAAGGTCTGGCATTTTATATAGGGCTTCCTGCTAATACTGGGATATTAGATCTTCTATTTGATGATTTAATTAAAGAACTTTCTATAAAGAAAGGACCTGAAGTACCAAAAGGAGTAATGGCTCGCTATATTGATAATAAGCATATTCTATATCTGAATACTAGCAATGAAAAGAAGCTAATAATGATACCCACTAAAGCCAAAGGTCTTTTGTCTGGTCGACATTATGACAATACTATACAGTTGGAACCATTTGAACCTGAATTTATAGAATTAGAATAAGACGACATATGTGGAAACATGTGGATAGGAACAGAATAGTAATGGTAGAAAAGTTCTTGATAATATTATAAGGTAAATATTTAATGTATTACCTTCTGAGTATAAAAACAATATATTAATATGAAACGAACATTTGTGTTATTATTTTCGGTATTTATGTTTGTATTTGCTTCGGCACAGACAGCACCTAAACCTTGTGGACCAACTCCAAGTGATAATCAATTGAAATGGCAGGAGATGGAGAGATATGCCTTTGTACATTTCTCTGTAAACACATATACAGATCAGTGGTGGGGCAATGGCGATGAAGATCCCCATATATTCAATCCTACCAAATTAGATTGCCGCCAATGGGTCAGAGTATGCAAAGAGTCGGGTATGAAAGGCATCATCATTACCGCCAAACATCATAGCGGCTTCTGTCTGTGGCCATCAAAGTATACTAATTATTCTATAAAAAACTGTCCATGGAAAAACGGCAAGGGTGATATTGTACGAGAATTGTCGGATGCCTGCAAGGAGTATGGCCTGAAATTAGGCATATATCTTTCTCCGTGGGATAGAAATAGCCCTGATTACGGTAAACCAGAGTATATTAAATATTTCAGAAATCAGCTTACAGAACTTCTTACCAACTATGGCGATATCTTCGAGATATGGTTTGATGGTGCCAATGGAGGTACCGGATATTATGGAGGTGCTCGGGAAGAACGTAAGATAGATCCAAAGACATATTATGATTGGCAGAATACATACAAGTTGATAAGGAGTTTGCAACCTAATATAATCATCTGGAATGATGGAGGCGATCGTGCAGATGTACGTTGGGTAGGTACCGAAGCCGGTAATGTAGGCGAAACCAACTGGAGCACAATGAATGCTAAAGGCGATACACCTTATGCGATGTTGCACTATGGTGTGGAGAATGGAGACTCGTGGGTACCGGCGGAGGTTAACACCTCTATCCGCCCAGAATGGTTCTACCATCCAAGCGAAGACACTAAGGTAAAATCATTATCCCAACTTATGGATATCTACTATACTTCAGTAGGTCGCAATGGCACGTTGCTGCTCAATTTTCCAATCGACACACAAGGTCTTATACATCCAAGCGACGCCAAGGCCGGCAAAGAGTTCGCCCAGGAGGTCAGCGAAACCTTCAGATATAATCTTGCTATCGGTAAGAAAGCTACAGCCTCAAATACACGCGCCAATAGCAAAAAGTTCGCTGCAGCTAATGTCATTGATAATAATAAAGACACATATTGGGCAACAGACGATAGTGTAACTAGAGCATCACTCACTATAGACTTAGGTATGTCCACCACCTTCAATCGTTTTATGATACAGGAGTACAGTCGCCTTGGTCAGCGCGTAAAGTCGTTCACCATAGATGCTTTCACACAAGGAAAATGGCATAAAATAGCTGATGCCACAACAATAGGATATAAGAGAATACTATGTTTCCCGTCTGTAAAGGCATCAAAAGTACGTATCACAATAACCGACTCAAAGTGTTGTCCTGTCATCTCAAACATAGGCATATACGATGCACCTCAGATACTGACCCAACCGTCAATAATCCGAGCCAAAGACGGAAAAGTTATAATCATTCCCGCCGATAAAGAATCGGGTATCTATTATACTACAGACGGCACATTACCAACCGTGAGATCGCATAAGTATACTAAACCGTTCAATACATCAGGCAAGATAGAAGTCAAGGCCATAGCTTACGATGTCAAATCAGGTAAGAGCAGCCCTGTATGTACCGAAAAGTTTGATTTGCCACGTACCAGTTGGAAGATAATAAGTACTACCGATGCCAAAGCTATAAATATACTAGACGGCGATCCTTCATCATCATGGCATCAGCCCAAAGGCACCAAACTTCCAGCCGATATAGTAATAGATTTAGGAGCGAACCTAAATGTAAGTGGTTTCAGGTATCTTCCAGATCCAACCCTATGGGGTCCGGGAATAATCAATGCCTATCGCTTTTATGTTTCAACGGATAACATTAATTGGAAATTAGTAAGTCAGGGAGAGTTCTCTAATATCAAGAACAACCCACTTAGACAAACCAAAACATTTGCGGCAATCAATGCACGTTATGTTAAGTTTCAAGCAGTGAAGAATATTGAGAATAATGATAATATCGGTTATGCTGAATTTGATTTAATTACTCAATAGCATTCTGATTCATAGTCTGTTTTAAAGAATTTTGCAGGAGGTTGATTTTTTCTGCAATTTGTAAATATCTAAAGAAATACATCAAAGATATATTAATGAATAAAGTCTTAACTCCTAAATAATAATATCAAGGAGTTAAGACTTTATTATATAAATGCCACTGCTAAACTAAAACTCAATAATCATTGATTGGCGAGGCTGTAATTTTATATCTTTTGAAATATCAACACTGTTTCCAGTGATGACATCCTTGGCAGAAACATTACTGCCAATAACCTCAGCATATCTAGAAACAGGCATTAAAACTTCCTTAGTTGTTCCATTAAGAATTGTAAGAACTGTCTTATCTCCATATTGGCGGGCAATGACATAAACACCTTTGAAAGGAACGAACTGTATCTGCTTACCCTTGGTGATTACTTCATTGTTCTGACGCCAATGTAGCAGTCTACTAACCCAATTAAACATTGCATTTTCTGCCTCACTCCTACCCTCTGCTGTAAAAGCATTATGAGAATCTCCGGCAAAACCTCCAGGGAAATCTTTTCTCACATTACCATCAGTTTTTTCCTTTGTACCGTTCATAAGCACCTCTGTTCCATAATATAGTTGAGGAGTACGGTTCACTGTAAGTAATATTGATAGCGCCTGTTTAAGAGCAAGCGTGTCTTTACCATTACCAAGGAAGCGATCAGTATCGTGATTTTCAATGAATGCCATTACATTGGAAGGATTCTCATAGAGATAATCATAACAGAAACTATTATAAATTCGGTTAAGTCCATTCCACCAATCATCAGTTTCTTCATTTTTCGCCTTATTTATCTTGTCGTAGAAACTGAAATCCATAACTGTCTTGAGATAACTGTTGACATCAGACAACTTTGAATCTTTCTGCCATGCAGCTGTATAAGCTGGTTCCGTTACCCAAGTTTCACCAACAGTGTTGAAATTCGGATATTCATTGTCAATAGTCTTCATCCACAAAGACATCGCTTTTCTGTCGGCATAAGGGTATGTATCCATTCGGATTCCATCAATACCAACAGTTTCTATCCACCATTCACTGTTTTGGATAAGATATTTGATGACATGCGGATTATGCTGATTAAGGTCAGGCATACTTGGAACAAACCAACCATCAACAGTTTCGTGCAAATCAATTTTGCTTGCATAAGGATCTAATACCGGAGTGAGCTTATAGCTTGTCTGGAAATATTTTGACTTACCGTCCTTTGCACCGAAACCGGTCATAGGATTGCGACCATCAAGTTTTTTCTCCTTTAGCCAGTCTGATGTATTGAACCAGTCGGCAGAAGGAATATCGGCAATCCAAGGATGCTCAAATCCACAATGATTGAAAATCATATCCATTACGACTTTCAGTCCATGCTTATGGGCATCATCAATGAGAGCCTTATACTCATCATTTGTTCCGAAGCGTGGATCTACACGATAATAATCAGTTGTAGCATAACCATGATAAGTGCTGAAACCATTATTATCAGGAGAGTTGTTTTCCAAAACAGGAGTGAACCACAAAGCTGTAACTCCCAATTGATTGAAATAATCAAGATGTTGGCGTATTCCAGCTATATCGCCACCATGACGAAGACTAGGCATAGAACGGTCTACAACATACTTATTCATCCCTTTCAAAGGCTTCGTTATATTTTTACCAGAAGCAAAACGGTCTGGCATGAGCATATAAAGCACATCTGAATTAGAGAAGCCATGACGCTTATCACCTTCCATTGCCCTATTCTTCAACTGATACTTCATTGTAAAAGAAGACTTTCCGTTGATAAATTTCAAAGGCATCTCACCAGCCTTTGCCTCACCAACATTAAGATAAACTAAGAGATAGTTTGGTGAATCAAGACGCACCACACTGTCTACCTTTACTCCATTGTAGTCAACCTTTACATCGGCATTCTTAATATCCTTACCATAAACCATTAACTGAAGGGAAGGATTTTTCATCCCGACAAACCAGTTTGCAGGTTCGACCTTATTAACCTTTACTGCACCATTCATTGTCATTGCAGACAATAATAAACTGATACTGAATATAAATTGCTTCATTGGTATTTATTTATTATACATTATCAAGGCAGACTGTGCATCTACGGTAACTTTGCCGCCAGCAAGCTGTCCTAATCCATTTTCATTAATCACTCCATCACAACCGACAACGGTATACTCACCCTGAGGAACCTCAACGTCACAGGGAGAATTATTACCATTGAACAGTACGATGATATTTTTCCACTCGTCACCACCAGCATTGTCTTTTAATATAAAACCTACCATACATGGCTGAACAGGAAGAAAATTAAGTTTGGCTCTCACCAAATCAGCATCACCGAGGCGAAAAGCAGGATGATTCTTCCTAAGCTGTATCAAGTTCTTATAATATTCAAACACCTGTGGATACTTATCCATATTATTCCAGTCAATACTATTTATACTATCGGGTGAATTGAAAGAATTATGCACACCTTTCTTGTCGCGCAGCATTTCTTCACCACTAAGCATAAACGGTACACCCTGAGAGAGGAACACCGCCGTCTGAGCTAACTCGTCAAGACGTATAATCTGATCGGTATCAATATTAGAAACCGAAGTCTTTATACGATCAACGAGACACATATCATCATGACAACTCACATAACTAATCTGCTGGGTTGGCTGCAAAGCCCAAGGTTTCTTGTCATAGTTTACCTTCTGCATGTCTACCTCTGGATGCATGATACCACCAACGATACCAAACTTTAGACTTTCTTCCTCACCGGCATTGCCTGCAAGAAACGCACCTTTATGATCGTCGTTAAAAGGACCACGAAGAGCATCGCGCATGTCATCGCTGAAAGCAGCCACTCCAGGCATCTCTAATATGTTTGCCTTTACAGCACGTTTCTCTACGGGATATGCACAATTACCGGCACTCCATCCTTCTCCATATATAAAGATTGTAGGATCTATGCTATTTACCTCTGCACGTATCTCGTTCATCGTTTCAATGTCATGTACCCCCATGAGATCGAAACGGAAACCATCAATATGATATTCGTTAATCCAATATTTTACACTCTCAAGCATGAAGCTGCGCATGAGATGCTTTTCAGAAGCCGTTTCATTTCCACATCCAGAACCGTTTGACGGGGTTCCGTCAGCATTATAGCGATAGTAATATCCAGGATACGTCTTCTCGAAGTTGCTGTTTTTGAGATCGAACGTATGATTATACACAACATCAAGGATAACCCTTATACCTGCTTTATGCAAAGCCTGCACCATGCGTTTAAACTCATTGATGCGCTTTACCGGAGAATAAGGATCTGTGGAATATCCACCATCAGGAACATTGAAATTAACAGGATCATACCCCCAATTATACTGTGCGCTGTCAAGGTGTGTCTCGTCAACAGATGCATAATCAAAAGAAGGCAAAACATGAACAGCATTAATACCCAATTGTTTAAGATGTTCAATCGCTCTCGGTTCGGTTAAAGAAAGAAACTTACCCTTATTGATTATCCCAGAAGACGCATCAATAGAATAATCACGCCAATGCATTTCATAGATAACAAGATCGGCAGGCGACTTTATCAACGGTCGCACATCAGCATCCCAGTTATCAGGATTTGTCTCAAACATGTTAAGGATTGCTCCACGTCTGCCATTAACTCCAACTGCCTTTGCAAAAACGCCAGGAGTCTCTCCATTGCCAATATCAAACGTATAGAACTTTCCCTTGAGATTGCCTTTTACAATTGCTTTCCACTTATCAGCACCGTCGCTCTTCATCCTTATGGTCTTGAGCAACTTGCCTGAAATACCACTGTCGTATATGCGAACAACACCCTTATCAGGTGAGTTCAGACTAAAAACAGTCTGCTCAGGACTGTAAGACATCTCATTAAAGACATCCTGTGCTTGAGCAAACTGAAATAGCAAAGCTGACAATGCTGCCATATATAAGGATTTTATATTCATAATATAAACATTAAAGCTTAATAACGCTTACTGCAAATCCGCCACCACGTGCCTCATCAATCTTCAGTACGTCACCTTTCTTAACCGTTTTCTTTGTGATGACATAAGCCTTTGGATTCTTCTCATAGTCAGCATTCTTTGCATCAGCATATAAAGTGCAAGCATACTTCTTTCCCTTTTCAAGGAAATCAAGTTTGATGGTACTCTTATGACCATTCTCGTCACATTTACCACCGATAAACCAATTATCTGTACCCTTAGCCTTACGCGCTACTGTGATATAATCGCCAGGTTCAGCCTCAAGATACTTGCTTTCTGACCAGTCTGCCGCAACATCACGTATAAACTGGAAAGCATCATCATACTTCTCATAATGTTCAGGAAGGTCTGCAGCCATCTGCAACGGACTGTACATTACAAGATATAAAGCTAGCTGACCACACAATGTGGTATGCACATAAGAAGTATTTTTGGACCAAGTCTTCAACTGAGTTTCGAAGATACCAGGAGTATAATCCATTGGACCACCTTGCAAACGAGTAAACGGCAATATAACAGTATGGTCTGGATTGCTACCACCAAAAGCCTCATACTCAGTACCTCTTGCACTCTCGTTACCAACAAGGTTAGGATACGTGCGGCAAAGTCCGGTAGGACGTGTAGCCTCGTGGGCATTAACCATGATATGATGCTTTGCTGCCATCTTGACATTATAAAGATAATGATTGTTCATGAACTGTCCGTAATGGTGTTCACCACGTGGGATAATATCTCCTACGTAACCAGTCTTCACTGCGTCGTATCCATATTTATTCATCAAATTGAAAGCATCTTCCATGTGACGCTCGTAGTTGATAGCCGATGAAGAAGTTTCGTGGTGCATAAGTAATTTCACGCCCTTTGAATGAGCATAGTCATTAAGCATTTTTATATCAAAATCAGGATAAGGAGTGACAAAGTCGAAAACATCAAACTTAGAGTTTCCAGCCCAGTCTTCCCAACCTTCGTTCCAACCTTCTACAAGGACCTCGTCAAGTCCGTTCTTTGCAGCGAAATCAATATATTTCTTAACTTCTGTATTATTAGCTCCATGAGTTCCGTTCGGTTTACACTTAGAGTAATCTGTAACTCCAAGGCGAACAGAAGGCAAATCATTAGTATAACTCCATGAGTTTCTACCAACAATCATCTCCCACCATACACCGCAATACTTTACTGGATGAATCCAAGAAACATCAGAAAGGGCACATGGTTCGTTAAGATTAAGTGTGAGCTTGCAAGAAAGCATGTCACGGGCATCATCGCTCACCATAACAGTTCTCCAAGGAGATTTACAAGGTGTCTGCATATATCCCTTCAGACCTTCGGCATCAGGAGTGAGCCAAGACTCAAACACCATATTCTTGTCATCTAGGTTCAGGCTCATTGTAGAATAATCAACACATGCAGCCTCGTGTATGTTGATATAGAGTCCGTCATCGGTCTTCATCTGTAAAGCAGTCTGCACTCCAGTTGGTGAGAATGTAGTCTGAGAAGAGTTCTCTGTAACAGCAGACTTCATTAGTCCTCGAATTTGAGAAAGCTTAGAAGTAACTGTCTCATATTCCTGTGTATCATAGTCACCAGGTAACCACCAAGCCTTATGATCCCCAGTCATAGCAAACTGGGTATGTTCATCCTTAATTATAAAATAGTTCAAGTCTTTTTGTTGTGGAAACTCATAACGAAGTCCCATACCATAATCATAAACACGGAAACGAATTATGATATTACGGTTACTTGATTCCTGATTAAGAGTTACAGCCATCTCATTGTAATTATTGCGAATGGTTGAAGTCTCGCCCCATACTGGTTTCCAAGTCTCGTCGAATGTTGAATTTTTTGTGTCGGCAACTGTAAAGCCGTCCATTAGATCTGTCTCCTTAAAGCCTTTAGAGGCATGCTTGTTTTTAGCTAGTTCAAGTCCTAAGTGACTTGGTTTGATTACAGCTTTGTTCTTGTATGTCATCGAATATGTAGGCACACCATTGCCTGTAAGCGAAAACGTTAAGCTCACTTTGCCGTCAGGAGACTTTATTGTCTGTGCGGCAGCGAACATCGGCAACATCAAAGCGATAAAGAATAGTTGTATTTTTTTCATTTTAAAGGTAAATTTATTAAGCATCTCCTTTCCTATCAAAGAGCATAGAGATGCTGTAATTATTTATTTTCGTCCTGATTGATTTATTAGTTCTGTAATATTTTCCTTGAAATCTATGTTGTTGATTAAGTCTTCTATTTTCACATGCATGCGATAACGCCAGTAATGTTTTGGGTTAGCTGGAATATTTATGCGCTCAGCATTCTGGTCAGCAAGTCGAAGTTTCTCATCTATTGACAGCCAATCCTGAATTGACAAAACACAAAGTATGCTAGGTGAAGTGAGATGACGGCTTATAATGTCGCGAGCCAACCAACCAGGAAGTGGATGCGGAGCCGCACCACCACGATAGAGCATCGAATTATAATAAGCCTGAGTGCGCTCAATATCCTCATCCCACCACTGACGAAGCGTCGGCATGTCGTGACTAGAGATTGTGCATACAGAGCGGTAAGGGTTGCGACTGAGATGTCCGAATCTTACACTAGAATCCTTAGGCATACTTTGTAGTTCGAGACTCAATATCTTCAATTCGTTCATCACCCAAGGCACACAGTCTGGAACCATACCTAAATCCTCAGCGCACACAAGCATACGTGTTGCCTGAACGAGTTTAGGAAGTTTCTTTATTGCCTCACGATACCAGAACTGGTTGTTACGGCGATAAAAGTAATCATTATATATACGGTTGAAGATCTCCTTATCACCATCATATAGTGCCTCATAAGTGAAATCAAACTGAGCACTGATTCTAGGATGGAATTTATTATAATCCTTGTGATCACGGACAAACAACACATTGCTTATCAATGAATAAAGTCCATCTCTAACCCATGTGTCTGTATCCGAAGTTTTACCTTCAAAAGCAGCCTCAACTTTACGCTGAGTATCATATTCAGGTTTCATCACCCAAATATCATCATGAGAATAGTTAAGGTATTTATCCTTTACCTCACCAGCATGTTCCTTGAATACACGATCAAGAATCCAATCACTGATAAATGGTTTCGTAAAATGTTCCTCATTAAAATGCAGTCCATAAGCCTCAATTTCCTCGCGAGTCAAGCCCAAAGCTGGAGAGAACTGTCCGAGCAGTCCATGAACAGCATCTACAGGAATTTCCCATATACGGAAGAAACCAAGCACATGGTCGATGCGATAGGCATCAAAAAACTTATTCATGTTTTGGAATCTATGTACCCACCATGCACAATCGTCCTTAATCATCTCATCCCAATTATATGTTGGGAATCCCCAATTCTGACCGTTTACTGAAAAATCATCAGGAGGAGCACCTGCCTGTCCATTAAGATTAAAGTATTTTGGTTCCATCCAGACATCACATCCATTGCGGTTTACACCGATAGGAATGTCACCCTTGAGGATTACGCCCTTAGAACGTGCATATTCGTGAACAGACTCCATCTGTGAGTTGAGGATATATTGAACGAAATAGAAGAATTCAACCTCTTTATATTCCTTACTTCCAGGTTTAGACAGAGCCTTGCGCTCATTCTCATTCCACACAGAATGACCGTTCCACTTAGAGAAGTCTGCTGTACCATATTTATCCCTCAGGCAGCAATACTGTGCATAAGGAACAAGCCATGATTCGGCTTCAGCAAAGAATTTCTTGAATTCAACACTATTGAATATATGTTTGCCTTCTTGAAGATATATTTCCTGAAGATATTTTAGCTTGGCATCGTTTACCTTCTCATAGTCTATCTGTGTAAGTGAATTGAGTTGAATACGTAAAGATTCAAATTCAGAAGACTTTTGCCCATTCTTTATTTTAGGGAGCAAAGTGAGATCGGCATATTGCGGATGGAGAGCAAAGATGCTTATACAACTATATGGATATGAGTCTGTCCAAGTATGAGTGATCGTAGTATCGTTAATAGGTAGGACCTGAAGCACACGTTGATTTGTAGCAGCTATCCAGTCGATTGCTTTTTTCAAATCACCAAAATCACCTATACCGAAACTTACATTCGAACGCAAAGAGAATACAGGAACAAGGGTTCCAGCTAATTTAAGATCAGAAATCTCAAAGAAAGCTTGATCAAGATAATAAACAGCAACATCACCATCAACAATATCAACCAAGTTTATTTCACGATTTAATCCTGTTTCCCAAAGTGTATTCTGATTATCATCGTTATCAATAGCAGCAAATTTAAATTCAAGTTTATTATACTTCAATTTTGAAGCATCTATATCTACAACCCATTCATTATAATTATGCTCGCACATTGGTATTGCCTTGAAGACATCCCATGCACCGAGGGAAGCATCCTTTCCGACAATCGCAAGACTTTTATTGTCACGTAACTGCGGAGCTCTAACGATAAGACGAAGAGTTCTTGAAAAATTAGAAGGTAAGGGAGTTGAAAGTTCACGCTTATTTACGCACTCTGTAAAGGCTGAACTGTATAAATAAGAATCCTCAGGGATATCAATCCAACGATCGAAAACCTTATAACACTTACCGTTATCAGCACTTATTTCAAGACGATGAGGTTGTGTGAACCATTCATGACGCTTTTCATTTCCATCACAATCAACACTATAGAAATAGTCGATGACTGAATTTTGTGAGGAAGTAGACTTATTTAGGTCGTACCACCAATGCTTACCATGAACATTGTTCATTCTGAATTGGGAAAGTTTATCTTTCACATTTTTGACTCTTTCGACAACATTCAGCAAAATCTCTTCACCAAAGACAGTCTCATAGTCTATATTAAAACTTATTTTCATACGGTGTGTAGTAATTTTTTGTAAAGATAACAATTTAAAGCTAAGACGGTTTCATGGATTTGCACAAATTCGCCATTTAATAGTGCAATCGTTTGCACGCATGCAAAAGGAAATCTCCCAATCTTAGCATAGATTGGGAGATTCTAATTATGACATAATTAATCTTTATCCTTAATAGCAAACACACAAAGTGCTCCGACAACAAGACAAGCTCCAGCAAAAATCATCATATTACTCTGATTAGAGCCTAGGAGTGAAAGAATTGTTCCGCCCAAAAGAGCAGCTATTATCTGAGGTACACATATTGTTCCGTTGAAAAGTCCAAGGTATGCTCCCATGTGACCATAGCCCTGCAAGGCATTTGTAACAAAAGTAAATGGCATGGCAAGCATTGCTGCCCATGCACAACCTATAAGAATAAATGCAATAAACTGCACATACTGATTAGGGATGAAAGGAATAAGCGCAAAACCGATACCACCAAGAACAAGACTTATGGAATAGCCCAATTTACGATTCTTAAACTGAGGTAGCAACATCGCCCAGACAACACTGCCTAAAGCCTGAACAGCATATAACACGCCAACCCAGTTACCTGCTATTTGATAAGCTTCAGTAGACGTGGCATGAGGATCAAGCATATTTACATTCCAACAGGTGTCAGCAATAGCGCCATTAGTATAAGTCCACATATACATGAAAGCAGCCCAGCAGAAGAACTGAACTAAACCTACTCGCCAGAATGTAGCAGGTGCATTAGTCAAAAGAGTTATCCAGTTACCACTGGCATGCGAAGAGGTTTCCTCTGTAGCTTCATTATATTCAGCATATTCCTTAGGATTCCATTCCTTAACTTTCACCGTGGTATATATTACACAAAGGATAAGTATGGCTGCACCTAAATAGAAAGACCAGATAACGGAATCCGGGACAACTCCAGGACTAGCAGTATTCGCTATACCCAAAGCTGTGAAAAAGAAAGGGAACACAAAACCGACAACACTACCGGCATTGCACAAAAAGCTCTGTAAACTATAAGCCAAAGCCTTCTGCTTCTCGTTAACCATATCACCAACAAGCATCTTGAACGGCTGCATTGCCATATTGATATTAGTATCAAGAAACATCAAAGAGATAAGTCCGAAAATCATTCCCGCACCTACTGACAACCCGAGCGAACCAGCATTAGGTAACAGACACATCACCAATACTGCAACTGTTGCACCAATAAATAAGTAAGGTATGCGACGACCAAATCTACACCATGTCTTATCACTCAAAGTTCCTACAATAGGCTGGACCAAGATGCCCATCAACGGAGGGAGTATCCAGAAATAGCTAAGGTTATGAGGATCAGCACCAAGAGTGGCAAAGATTCTAGAAATATTAGCACTCTGAAGAGCATAGGCAATCTGTACGCCAAAGAATCCAAAGCTTAAATTCCAAAGCCCCATGATTCCCATATTAGGTTTTTGTTTCATAGTTTAAATCTTATATTCTCTAACTGAGATGTTTTTATTAATTAGTTACATTATCTTGTTGTTCCGCGTATGATAAGACTAGTCCTCACGATTCTCTTCTCAACTTTGTCGGAAGGTATCAAGCCCTCGACCTGTCCTATTAATATATTGGCAGCCTCCTCACCAACAACAACACCACGCTGTTCTACAGTGGTTAGCATCGGGTCACAGGCTATTGCACGCTGCCCATTTGTAAATCCACATATACTAATATCATCAGGAATATGAAAACCCATACGCTTGGCTGTATAAAGAACTCCAATAGCAGTATCGTCATTAACAGCAAAGAAAGCATCAGGGTGATCTTCAAGGCTCAATATATCGGGAGTAATAGCTTCGGCATCAGCCCTATTATCACAATACTTTACGAAACGTGAATCAAGCTGCAATCCGTTGTTGAGCAATGCGTCACGATAACCATTATATCTATTCTTGGTAATTTCGAGCCTCATTGAAAATCCATAGAATGCAATTCTCTTGCAACCAGTATCAATAAGATGATTCACGGCTGTGTAAGCCCCCATATAATCATCAACAACAACTCGACTACAATCTACACCCGTACATATTCTATCATAAAATACTAAAGGAACACCATGATCTATCAGACTCTGAAAATGGTCATACTTAGCTGTATCTTTAGCTTGCGAAACTATTACACCACACACTTTGTTTTCAAAGAATGACTTACATATATTTACCTCTCGCTCATATTTTTCATTGCTTTGCGCAACCATGATGCGATATCCTCGTGCATAAGCCTCTTCCTCTATACCACTTAGAACTGAAGAAAAATAAAAGTGCGTAAACTGAGGTACTATTACTCCTATAATTTTTACAGGCTTTACACGACTGTTGCGCAAAGTTTCGGCAATAAAGTTGGGATAGAAATTATGCTCGTGAGCATAATTCTTTATCAATTCTCGTCTCTTTTCACTTATTCTCGGACTGTCTTTAAGAGCACGGGAAACTGTAGCCACGGAAACTCCAAGTTCCCTGGCGATATCTTTCATTGTTATAGGTGTAGATTCTTTCATGGTTCTAACTTAAATTTTATGATGCACTCCTTTAGGGGGGATGCAACAATTTATTATCGAACGTTATGCAAAGACACTGCAAAAAAGAGCAGAATGATCAAACTTGTTTGAAGGTTTTGTCGAATGCAGCTGTATCTCATGCAAAGATATGCAAATCATTCAAAAGCTGTTTTTTTACACTATCTTTAATTAGCAAAAGTTTGCGCAAACGTTTGCACAATATAAATAACGTTTTTAACTCAAAAAAAGTACAAAGTATCGTTAAGAAAATTACTTTTGCATCGTGAGCCATGACATAACTATGCCATGCCACCATGAAACGACAACCTAATAACTTGATGTACTTGTTATATTTACGGTATTGCCTAAAAACAAAAAAACAATAAATAATATATTAACGTTAACTTAAAAATCAAAGTAAATAATGAAGCAGGTAAAATTCAAATTGCCTTTAAGGAATCTAGCTATCGCTGCTAGTTTATTCCTTTCAGCAACCGCCTTTGCACAGTCTGGAACTGTTAAGGGGCAAGTAAAAGATGCTACCGGAGAGCCTATCATCGGTGCAACTATTACTGCAAACGGTAAAGCCGTTGGTGTAACAGATTTCGATGGTAACTATACTGTCAATGTTGCTAAAGGTACCGAACTTACGATATCTTATGTAGGTATGACACCTAAAAAGGTTACTGCATCTGACAATCTAGTAATAACTCTTAAAGATGATAACAAAACTTTGAATGAAGTAGTTGTTATCGGTTACGGTGTCGCAAAAAAGGAAGACATAACCGGTTCTGTAACTAAGATACAGCCGGACAGCAAGAATAAAGGTCTTGTAGTAAATGCTCAGGATATGTTGCAAGGTAAGGTTGCCGGTGTAAACATTACAACAGGTGGTGGAACTCCTGGTAGCGGCGCTACAATCCGTGTTCGTGGTGGTTCTTCACTTAATGCTTCTAACGACCCATTGATAGTTATTGATGGTATCGCTATGGATAACAATGGTATCAAGGGACTTGCCAATCCTCTTTCTATGGTAAACCCACAAGATATCGAATCTTTCTCCGTATTAAAGGATGCTTCAGCAACTGCGATTTACGGTTCTCGTGGTTCAAACGGTGTAATCATTATTACAACCAAGAAGGGTCACAAGGGTACATCTATATCATATAATGGTAGTTTTACTGTAAGTCAGAAAAAAAAGACTATTGACGTGATGGACGGTGACCAATATCGTGATTTTATTGCAAATAAGTTTGGCACATCCAGTGATGCTTACAAGGCTTTAGGTACGGCTAATACAAACTGGCAGGATGAAATTTATCGTACTGCGTTGAGTCACGACCATAATGTAACTGTTTCTGGTATGGCTGGAGCTTACGTACCATACCGTGTTTCTATGGGCTATACTAATCAACAGGGTATATTAAAGACTTCTGATTTCCAGCGCTACACAGCTTCTGTAAACCTTAATCCATCATTACTTGACGATCATTTGAAAATCAATGTAAACGTAAAGGGAATGTGGGCAAAGAGTAAATACGCTGATGGTTCAGCCATCAATGCTGCAGTATGGTTTGACCCGACACAAAGTGTTTACGACACAACTTCTTCCGATGCAGCCAACTATGGTGGTTACTTTGCTTGGAAGACTGATGGAACAGCTCTTAATAATAGTAAATATCCTACGACATTATATTCTTTGGGAACAAAGAACCCTGTTGCAATCCTTAATCTAAAAGATGATCATGCAATAAGTCGTGACCTTCTTACTAGTGGAGATATTGATTATAAGGTTCATGGATTAGAAGACTTACATATACACGCTACTGGTGGTCTTGACCTTTCACAAGGCACACAAGACACTAACGTCAGTCCTACTAGCCCTTTGGCTTTCTATTACGGTTCATATGGTTTCGACAGGATCGTAAAGCGCAATATGCAAGGTAGCGTTTATGCTTTCTATACTCACAACTTCAATGACCTTGCTAAGAATCATTTCGATATCATGGGAGGTGCAGAGGAGTCTCGTTACTGGCGCAGTGAGTCAAGCCGTTACTTGTCTTACAACGATGCATGGAATGGTACTATGAGTAGCATTCACACCGATTCAGGTGTAGACTATAACGGTGATGGTATTCTTGATAATTATCGTTTCAAAACAGAGAACTATTTGGTATCTTACTTTGGACGTGCAAACTGGAGCCTCATGGATCGTTACTATGTAACAGCAACATATCGTCGTGATGGTTCTTCTCGTTTTAAGAAACACTTCGCCGATTTCCCTTCTTTCGCTTTCATGTGGAAAATTAAGGATGAAAATAAATTGCGTGACATTAAATGGCTTTCAGATATGAAAATTCGCCTCGGTTGGGGTATGACAGGTCAACAGGAAATCAACCAAGGAGACTATCCATACTTCGCAATATATGAGATGAACTCAGGAAGCGGTTCTTACTATGGAGCTGTGGGTAACGGTAATCTTGCTCGTCCAAAGGCATACAATCCTGACTTGAAGTGGGAAACAACAACAACTTATAACACTGGTCTTGACTGGGGTTTATTCCATCAGAGAGTTACTGGTTCTTTCGACTGGTACTATCGTAATACAACCGACCTTATCAATATGGCTTATGTTTCAGCAGGTTCAAACTTCCGTAATCAAGTCATCTCAAATATCGGTTCTCTAAGCAATACAGGTTTTGAGGCTGCTATTAAGTGGATTGCTATTGACAAAAAAGATTGGAACTGGGTTATAGATTATAACTTCACATACAACTATAATAAAATTACAGCTCTTGCAAGTAGCAATGATCCAAACTTCAACGTACCAACTGGTGGTATATCTTCAGGAACAGGTTTGCAATGTCAGGCACAACACGTAGGTACAGCAGCCAACTCTTTCTATGTTTACCAGCAGGCATACGACAAAAATGGCAACCCTATCGAAGGCGTTGTTGTAGACCGTAATGGTGATGGTAAGATAACTGAGGCTGACAAGTATTATCACAAAAGTCCTGTTGCTCCTATAACCATGGGATTCTCTTCTCGTTTTGAATATAAGAATTGGGACTTTGGCTTCACTCTTCGTGCTAGCATAGGAAACTATGTGTTCAACGACCTTATGGCTGGATCAGCTAACCTGAGTCCTGCAGCTATTTACACAAACAGTGCATACATGACAAACCGTCCTGTAGCAAACTTGAAATACAACTGGCAGACATATGATGAAACATCTTCATTATCAGACCGTTGGGTACAGAATGGATCATTCCTGAAATGTGACAACATTACTCTTGGTTATAGTTTCAATAAGTTGTTCAATACAGGAGATTGGAAAGGACTTAGTGGACGTGTATATGGTACAGCATCAAATGTGTTCACAATAACAAAATACTCAGGTATTGACCCTGAAGTATATGGTGGAATTGATAACAGTGTTTATCCACGTCCAATCTCATTTATTCTTGGTTTGAACTTGAATTTCTAATTCTTAAAGAAAATAACAATGAAAACATATCTAAAAAATATATTACCTGCTGCAGCTCTTTTGTTAGCTATGGGAATGACATCATGTTCTTCTGATCTTGATGTTACACCTATTGACCCTAACTTACAGACAGGTAACAAGATTAGTTCAGACAATCTTCTGAACAAGTGCTATGCCAACCTTGCCGTTGCAGGTAACGGCGGTGCTAATGGTGACTGTGATATTGACGGTCTTGATGGTGGTACAACAGGTTTTGTTCGCCAGTTGTTTAATGCATATGAACTCACAACAGATGAAGCCGTCTGTGCTTGGGGTGATGCAGGTGTTTCAAACTTCAACGAGTCAAATTACGACGCATCTCACCCAATGTTGAAAGGTTTCTATTATCGTCTTTATGCCGGTATTGGATATTGTAACCAATATATAAATGAATATGGTAGCGTTGACGCGCAGAAGACGGCAGAGGCTCGTTTCCTTCGCGCTTATCAATACTCTATTTTGATGGATGGTTGGGGAAATGTTCCATTCTCTACAAAGGTATCTTCAGATAAACCAGTACAGATTAAGCGTGCAGATTTGTTTAAATGGATCGAGAGTGAACTTCTTGATATAGAGTCAGCTCTTGCTGATGCTAAACCAGAAAAAGAAGGAGAATCTGGATATGGACGTGTTGACAAGGCTGCTGATTGGTTGCTACTTTCACGTATTTATCTTAATGCTGAAATTTACACAGGTACAGCTCGCTGGGCTGATGCGGCAACTTATTCAAAGAAGGTTATAGACTCTCCTTTCCAACTTTATACAACAGCGCAGAATGGCTGGAGCGCTTATCAACAGTTGTTCATGGGTGACAATGGTACTAATGGTGCTTCTGTAGAAAGTTTATTCTCTATCATTCAGGACGGCAAGAAGACCACATCTTGGGGTACAACACTATTCTTGATGGCAGGAAGTAACAACGGTAAAGAGAACATCAAAGATGAAACTACAGTAGGTAATGGAACTACAGCAGGATGGGCTGGTAACCGTGCTAAGAAACAATTGGTGGAGAAATTTTTCCCTAACGACGATGCACCTAGTGTATCAGCATGTAAGATGCCAGCTATCGCTGGTGACGACAGAGCTTTGATACAGTCAAAAGGTCGCAACTTAGAAAATACAAAGGAAAAGGAATTTACTGATGGTTACACGATATGTAAATTTAATAACTTTTATGCAACAAACGGGACAGCAAATGATACTCAGTTCCCAGACTGTGACTTATTCGTGCTGCGTGCAGCTGAAGCATATCTTACATATGCAGAAGCGACTGCTCGCCAGAATGGCGGAGTTGCAACAGCTGATGGTATTATATACCTAAACAAAATCCGCGAACGCGCTCACGCTGCACAGAAAGCAGGCTACTCACTTTCTGATATCTGTGATGAATGGAGCCGTGAGTTCTATTTCGAAGGTCGCCGCCGTATGGATCTTATACGTTTCAATAGATATGCCGGTGATGTTAACTACAACTGGGCTTGGAAGGGTGGCACATTGGCAGGTAGAAATATTGACAAGCACTATAGCTTATTTGCCATTCCTACAACAGACGTCACTGCGAACGGAAACTTAACTCAGAATCCTGGTTATTAATAACTTTGATCAAACAATTAACAATTGATTATTATGAAGAAATTAAATATATTGGCAGGACTCATGATGCTATTGGTGATGATGTTCACTGCCTGCGATGATGACATAAGCAAGAACCCGACTTTGCAAAGTCCATCAACATTCAAACTAAACACGCCGTCTTATGCGGCTACAAATGTAAATCTTGCTACTTCTGACAGTTTGAGCTTTACATGGTCACAGCCTGATTATGGATTTCCTTTGGCTTCAGAATACCAAGTTGAAATTTCTACAGCGAACAAGTGGACTACGTCTGTAGATGAAGCTTCAGCAGACAATACCGGTAAAACTATTGCCGACTATGCTACTGTTGGTGAAACGTCTAACATTTGCAAACAGAATGTAGGTGCTGCCATTTTTGCTAAAGCTCTTGAACAGTTGAACAAATGGACAACAGATGCTGTTCCTGCTACTCAGACAGTTTATGCCAGAGTAAAATCAACTGTCAAAGGTTCTTCTGTTTACTCAAACATTGTAACTTTAACAGTTATCCCATATTACGTCGAACTAAAAGATGCGGCACCTGCAATCTATTACTTGATCGGAGGTTGTATTGGTGACGGTAAATGGAGTAATGTAGATGCTTCAAATATTGGTGGTTCCATCATTCCTATGCATGCTATCGCTGGTGAAACTTATGATAAGAAAACCGGTTATGGAAAAATTGAATATACAGGATACTTCCCTGCAGGTGGAGAATTCAAAATTCTAAAAACAATCGGTGACTGGAACTACGGCTTCTGCAAAGGTGAATGGAAAGATGATACCTACGTACCTACATACAGAAGTGGTGGTGATGATCCAGGTAATATTAAATTTGATGACGCAGGTTACTATGACATAATTGTAAATACAGCTGATAACAGTTGTACTATCAAGAAGTACACCAAGGATGTTTCAAAATACACTTCTATAGCAATCGCTGGATCAGAGAACAGTTGGAGTGCAACTGCTGATTTAATGAAAGCTATATCTACTTTTGATGGTGCAGAAAACCATGATTGGGTAGAAACTATAACTTATAAAGCTGATGCTCCTTCTGATGGTGGTTGTAAATTCACTGCTGACGGAGCTTGGACTGACAATTGGGGCGATTCAGCGTTCCCTTATGGTACAGGTTCTGCAGGTGGTCACAACATTTTGTATAAAGCTGGCACATATAAGGTCATCTTTAATGATATCACACATCAGTATATATTTATTGCACAATAAATTAATAGTAGGAGTGGACTGCTCCACTCCTGCTTTATAAAGACAAAATAACATGAAAAGAGTATTATATACATTGGGCGTAGCACTTGCATTAGCAAGTTGCGGTTCAAACGAATACCAAGATTGGGCTGCCCCACAGAGTAATGCGGAAGAAAGTCCAATTACTGTTGCTTTCGCAGCAACCCCTGCTGCTGCCATTAATTTTAATACAGTAACAACAGACTCAGTAGCTCTCTTTACATCTAAAGTTACAACAACAGCTACTGTTTCAACACAAGGACTAGCTGTGACACTATTTAGTGCAGATAAATCAAATAGTGTAGTCTTAGCTGCTAGTGCTAATGGTAATGTTAAAGCTAGCGAACTACAAAAAGCTATTGAAACTCTGTATGGTAAGAGTGATGTTGTTCGTACTGTTGAAACACTTGTAACAGATACCATTCACATGGTTGGCGGTACTGGATATGTTAAGACTGCAGAAAAATTTAATTCTACAATCAACTTAGTAAAGACAAATTACGGTCAATTTGTTTATGAAGTTGGAAATGAATCAGGATGGCAGACTGCGCATGCCCTCTATGGTGCTAATTTTGATGGATTATATGAAGGTTACTATTATTTGAATGGTCAGTTCAAATTCAGGCCAAATGTAGATAACTGGGATAACGCTTTAGGATATGTAAGTGATGGAAAAATTGCAAGTAGTGCATCTGGCAACATACCTGATCCTGGAGCAGGCTTCTACAAAATTAATGTTGATTTCAGTGCAGGAACATACAGTTTAACTAATATAGGAAGTATCAGTATCATTGGTTCTGTCTACGGTAATTGGGATAAAGATTTTGACCTTACTTACAACACCTCTAATGGTGCTTGGGAAGGTACAGTAACATTGACAACTGGCGAAATGAAATTCCGTGCTGATCACAAATGGCTTCTCAGTTGGGGAGGAAAGTCAACAGCTAGCGATTTCACTAACCTGACAGCAAATAATGGTACAAACTTGAAACTAGAAACAGCCGGAACATATAAAGTTCAATTGTTTTTAAGCTATGATGGTGCTAATAAAGTTGTTTTGACTCCTGTTCTATAATTAGAGTATCTATTATAGATAAATAATTTAAAGGTGTTGTTCCTAAAGAGCAACACCTTTTTTTTATGGCTAATCCAACTTCGTTGTCGTTAAAAAAGTTTATAAGATTTATCGGCTGATATTATATGACGGAAAAACTAATTAACTTTATACTCACGTATGGAAATGAAACAAAGAATGCAGAGTCTCATTAACGAGATGAACAAGAATATATATGAGAAGGACTCAGAAATAAGTCTATCTCTACTCGCTGCAATAGCCGGTGAGAGTATCATCCTTCTCGGTCCTCCGGGCGTGGCAAAGAGTATGGTGGCACGCAGACTAAAAAGTGCCTTCAGAAATGCACGTTCATTTGAATATCTTATGTCCAGATTTTCAACTCCTGACGAGATATTCGGTCCTGTATCTATTTCGCAACTAAAGAACAATGATATATATGAACGTTCTACAGATGGATATCTGCCTAGTTGCGACGTGGTGTTTCTTGATGAAATATGGAAGGCTGGACCAGCTATCCAAAACTCATTGCTTACAGTTATCAACGAGAAACTTTTCCGTAATGGAAGAAACGAGATCAAACTACCACTTAAACTTCTTGTTGCTGCTAGCAACGAGTTGCCTGCACGTGGCGAGGGTCTAGAGGCTCTGTGGGATAGATTTATCATTAGAATTGAAAGTTGTGCGATAAGAGAAGAAGCAAACTTTACTTTAATGATGATGGGAGGTGATGATAACGAAGACTTTGCTGACAATGAAATAAAAATTTCTAATGATGAATATGCCCAATGGTCAAAGGATATTGAACAAGTTGATATTAGCATTCAGGCTATGGATTGCATAAAAGACATTAGAAAGGCACTAAGAACCGTTGAAGTGGACGGAGCTGAAGAACGTCGCGACATATACATCAGCGACAGAAGATGGAAGAAGATAGCACGACTTGTGCGCACATCTGCTTTCATGCACGACAGAAAATCTGTTATGACTTGCGATCTACTGCCTATGTATCATTGTCTGTGGCAGGAACCTGACGAGCGTAATGCTGTGAGAAGAATCGTCATCAGGGCTATATTCGCACAATGTGCATTAAGATTTGCCAAACTAAAACAAGATTTGGAGGATGAGATAAGAAACAGCAGTTTGCAGCAAAGAGTTGGAAGAAGTACAGCGAGACAACGCCAGAGAGATGCAGACAAGAAAACTTACAGCAACTATTACTACAGACTTGCCAAACATGATACAGGACATTCGTTCATAGTAATGACTGACTTCAGGCAATTACCCGAAGTTGGAGAGGAAGGAGAGGAAGGATTAATGTTCCAAGATCCAAGAAACGAAAAGATTACAGTAATAAAGGCATATGATGGTAGTAAAGTTCCATTGGGCAGTCGACCTGTAAGCTTAGCACGTGATAATGACAACGTGTATATTGACGGTTTGAGGTTTGATATTGAAAAGATCGATGTTAACGACGAAAAAACAGCTCCAATTGCTGAAGATACAAAAGAATACAGGGACTACTCGAAAGAAATAGATTTGCTTGCTGACAATCTTAATGACATGCAAAAGGAACTTGAAAATAACATGTTTATCAATGATGAAGACAGACGCGAAATAAAATTGTATCTTGCTGATTTCTACAAAGAAATAGCTTTTACACGACAGGATATAGAGAAAATAACGTATTAAAAGATGAACTCCCTATATTTGAAACTCCTAAATGATTTTTGTCATTCTGGAAATGTACCTTCTATTCCGTCTGATGCAATTGAGGGTAAGCCATGGGTTATAAAGAAAGATCCGTTAATGGACTTTCTACAGAAACTCATGGGCGAAGCTAAATATAGAACCATGATTCAGACAAGCAGACTGAGTGCAAAGATATTTTATTCTGCCGTAGGGAAATTCATTGCTGAATGCACTCATTACGAGGATTTTCAAAACCAGCGAGCATGGACTGAGCGCAATAACATGATTAAAGTACTGAAATGGTCTGAAGCTAAAAGAAACGACAGTAAGGCACTGCAAAACCTTATTGATGATATTTCGGCAAGGCATCCTGGATTCGGATTCGACAAGGATTTCATGCTTCGTATACTTTCAGGCGATGGATGCAAAGAAAACGCTAACTGGGAAAAGTTGGTTAACGAATGGCAGCTTACACTTGACAGACATATTGAAAACGAAAGCAAAGAGCATATCGTAAAACGGAAAGACGATTTCAAAAAAGGATTGGACATTGTTATGAGGCAGGTTGGAAACTACATGCAATCTCACAATATAATTGAACAGCAAGCTATACAGGCTTGGGACATGATGGACGGACAATGGACCGAAACGGAATTTGAAAGACGGCTTAACGTTGTGAAGGTTCAGGACAAATACCCAGAAATAAAGGAAATCGCTGCTTGCATGGGACGTACAGCAGACTCAAATGGTCGGGACAGACTAACAATATCATCAGGAACGGCTATGAAAATGGAGCATTCAAGCGGAAGCGATATTGAAGGAATAACCGTGGGCAATGATTTAAACTCATTACTGCCTCTTGAACTTGCACAATATTGTGACGACGCAATGGGTGACATGTTCATCTACAAATTTCTGACCAAACGATTACAGACATTCAGATATAAGAGCGAGATGAGTAAGCCTTCGCGTAAACTTGGTTTTACTCACGCAAGCAGACGTGGTCCAATGATCGTATGCCTTGATACTTCGGCAAGTATGTATGGAACTCCACAACGCATCACGGCTTCACTTTTGGCATTACTTGAAGATACTGCCGAAGAATTAAGGAGAGATTGTTTTCTTATTGATTTCAGTGTTTCTATAAGACCAATTGATCTTATGGCACGAAGACAACGGAAACGAATGATGAACCTTGGATTTAAGGATGCAGACGAAGAAAAATTTGCCAAAGGACACGTACCTTTTATTGGTGGAGGAACAAGTGCAAAAAAATTGCTTGACGCTACATTCAATCTACTCGATGATGAACAAAACCATTATGTCAACGCAGACATTCTGCTTGTCAGCGATTTTCTAATTCCTATGGTAGGAAAGGATTACATAGCTAAACTAAAGAATTACCGCAACACCGGTACTAAGCTTTACGGACTGAGTATAAAATCTGCTGATGACAAGGAACTTAACCTATGGGAACAGATGTTTGATAAGATATATGAAATAAGATATCGTCAATTAAGGAAATATTAATAAAAACGGGATGTAATCTCACGATCACATCCCGCAGCAAACTTAAACAACCAATAAAGAAATAGATTGGTGTTTTATCTGATGAAGAGTAGTTCCCTATATTTTGGAAGAGTCCAAAGTTCATCGGCAACTACTAGTTCCAACTTATCTATTTCGTAACGAATTTCTTCCATCTTTGGTTCCACTGTGTCGTGGTAAGCGATGGCTTTATCATACTCGCTCTCAATTTTATTGGCAACCTTTCTTGCATTTACCAAATCCTCGACACCAGCCTCAATCTTTTTCGTACGGACAGCAATTTCCTCAATAATCTTTATGTTACGTGAAGATAGAGAGGTAGCCTTTTCCTTACCAAAGATGTCAATCATGTTTTCTACATTCTTTGCAAGCTGGCTCTGATAATGAGTAGCCACAGGAATAATATGGTTCATGCTAAGGTCGCCCATTACGCGAGCCTCAATCTGAATTTTCTTAGTATAGGTTTCCCATTTAACCTCATTGCGGGCAATAAGTTCATTCTCCTGCATAACGTTCATGTCCTCAAACATCTTGATGCTGTCCTTGTCGAGATAGCGCTCGAAGATTACTGGACAAGACTTTTCGCAATCCAATCCACGTTTTGCAGCTTCTACTACCCACTCGTCACTATATCCGTTTCCATCAAAATGGATAGGCTTTGAAGCAACGATGTCTTCACGAACGATGTCGATAATAGCAGCAATCTTGTCTTCGCCCTTAGCAATAAGTGCATCTACACGCTTCTTGAAATCTGTCAAAGCTTCAGCAACAGCAGTGTTAAGTACAATCATTGCACTAGCACAGTTTGCCTCACTACCTACAGCACGGAATTCAAAACGGTTTCCTGTGAAGGCAAATGGTGATGTACGGTTACGGTCAGTATTATCAATGATAATCTCTGGAATCTCTGGGATATCAAGCTTAACGCCCTTCTTACCGGCAACATCAAACAAATCTTTCTTGTCTGACTTTTCAATATGCTCAAGTAAATCACTTAACTGCTTACCCAAGAAACTTGAGATGATAGCTGGAGGTGCCTCGTTAGCTCCAAGACGATGAGCATTGGTAGCACTCATTATACTTGCCTTGAGAAGTCCGTTGTGACGATAAACTCCCACCAAAGTCTCAACAATAAATACAACAAATCTTAAGTTGTCGATAGGAGTTTTACCAGGACCATGAAGAAGTACGCCTGTATCTGTGCTAAGACTCCAGTTATTGTGCTTACCACTACCATTAATTCCGGCAAAAGGTTTTTCGTGGAGCAATACACGGAATCCGTGCTTATGAGCTATTTTCTTCATTAAGCTCATCAACAACATGTTATGGTCTACTGCTAGGTTAGTTTCTTCGAAGATTGGAGCGAGTTCAAACTGATTTGGAGCAACTTCATTATGGCGTGTTTTACAAGGAATACCTAATTCTAAAGCCTGTATTTCAAGGTCTTTCATAAAATTCTGTACACGCTCAGGAATAGTTCCGAAATAATGGTCGTCCATCTGCTGATTCTTTGCAGAATCATGTCCCATAAGGGTTCTGCCAGTCAACATAAGATCTGGGCGAGCTGCGTATAAGTTCTCGTCTACAAGGAAGTATTCCTGTTCCCATCCAAGGTTACTTGTAACCTTCTTTACTTCTGGATCGAAATAGTGACAAACCTCTGATGCAGCAGTACTTACAGCACGTAAAGCACGGAGCAAAGGAGCCTTATAGTCAAGAGCCTCACCTGTGTATGATATAAATATAGTAGGTATACAAAGAGTATCATCAATAATAAATACTGGTGATGTAGGATCCCATGCACTATAACCACGAGCTTCAAAAGTATTTCTGATACCGCCAGAAGGGAAAGAAGAAGCATCAGGTTCCTGCTGGGCAAGAAGTTTTCCAGAGAATTCTTCTATCATTCCACCTTTTCCATCATGCTCTATAAAGGCATCATGCTTCTCGGCAGTACCTTCAGTAAGAGGCTGGAACCAGTGAGTGTAATGAGTGACTTCATTATCGTCAGCCCACTGCTTCATGCCCTTTGCAACCTCATTGGCTATAGAGCGATCAAGGCGTGCGCCGTTGTCGATAACATCTACAAGCTTGGCATAAATGTCAGCAGGTAGATATTTATACATTTTCTGACGATTGAAAACCTTCTTTCCGAAAAACTCAGATGGTCGTTCGGCAGGTGTTGCCACTTCTAGTGGCTTCTTACGTGAAGCTTCAGCTACGGCTTCGAATCTTAGATTTGTCATACGTGTATATATAAATTCAGTGTTTGTGTGATTATATATTTCTTTATTTTAAAGTCCATTCAGCAATGCGCTTCATGGCTTCCCTACAGTCTTCACGATCACCAAATGCCGTGAGACGGATATAACCTTCTCCACTTGGTCCAAAACCAACACCTGGAGTGCAGACTACACTTGCTCCATACAGTAACTGCTCAAAGAATTTCCAACTATCTATTCCTTCTGGAGTCTTTACCCAAAGATAAGGAGCATTTATTCCGCCAAAGACTTTGTATCCTAGGCGTGTAAGACTGTCGCGCATTATGTCGGCATTCTCCATATAATAGTCTATTACTTCTTTAACTTGCTTACGACCTTCAGGAGTGTAAATAGCCTCAGCAGCTCGCTGACTGATATAACTTGTGCCATTGAACTTTGTGCATTGGCGACGATCCCAAATCTGGTTAAGACTAGCACGCCCTGTTCCATCAAGAGCAGAAGCGGTAAGTTCTTTAGGTACGATGGTGTATCCACATCTTATTCCTGTGAATCCTGCTGTCTTTGAATAACTATGGAATTCCACAGCTACCTTTCTAGCGCCCCGTATCTCATAAATAGAGTGAGGAATAGACTCATCACGAATATAAGCCTGATAAGCAGCATCGTAAAGAATGATTGAATCATTGTGGATTGCATAGTTAACCCATTTTCGAAGTTCCTCTTTAGTTAGAACTGTTCCCGTAGGATTGTTAGGATAACACAGGTAGATCATATCTACACGGTGATCAGGAATTTGCGGAATGAAGTTATTGTCAGCAGTACAAGGTATGTATGTTACATTACTCCATGCACCATTTTCGAAAACGCCAGCACGTCCAATCATCACATTTGAATCTATGTAGACTGGATAAACAGGATCTGTAACTCCGATATTGTTGTCCCAACGCAAAATTTCCTGGAAATTTCCAGTATCGCTCTTGGCTCCATCGTTTACGAATATCTCATTCATATCAAGATGTATTCCCCTAGGGAGAAAATCATTCTTGATAATTGCCTCACGCAAGAAATCGTATCCTCTTTCTGGACCATATCCTCTAAAACTAGCCTTTTTAGCCATTTCGTCTGTGGCCTTGTGCATAGCTTCAATTACAGCCGGGCAAAGAGGCTGAGTAACATCACCAATACCAAGGCTGATAACCTTCTGCTTGGGATGTGATACCTTGTAAGCATTTACCTTCTTTGCAATGTCTGCAAACAGATAATTGCCTGGCAATTTTAAAAAATGTTCGTTTATTAATGCCATAATTTTTTATTGTGTTGTTAAGTTTGTGACCTTTGTTATGGAATTTGAATTTCACCTTCGAAAACAAATTCTGCCGGACCTGTCATATATATATGTCCGTCATCTTCGTTCCATTCTATATTCAAAGTTCCTCCATCCATTATAATGTCGACCTTACGGTCTGTCAATCCTGAAATCACCGCTGCCGTAGCTGTTGCGCAAGCGCCTGTTCCACAAGCCAATGTGATACCGCTACCACGTTCCCAAACTCTTGTTCTTAATTTATCCTTACCCACCAGTTGTGCAAATTCAATATTGCACCTCTGGGGGAAGGCATCATCTCTCTCTAGAATCTTGCCATATTCAGCTATATCAACATCATTGATATCATCAACAAATATCACATAATGCGGATTTCCCATAGAAACGAAAACGCCTTCTTTTGCGCCTGGTATTGACGAAAGAGAAGGGTGCTCACCAGTAAACTGCTCTGCTATTGTTGTCATAGGCTCAAGCATGTCTACGGTTACGCTCCCAACCTTGTTTTCATCATTCAGATGCAGGTTAAGAACTTTCACGCCAGAAAGTGTTTCTAATTTAATTCTCGTATTTTTGGTAAAACCTTTTTCATATAGATACTTTCCGATACATCTACTGGCGTTGCCACACATCATAGCCTCAGAGCCATCTGCATTATAAATGTGCATTGAAAAGTCAGCAACACTATCTTCTGTTGGTCTCCCTATAAGGACCAAACCATCGCTGCCTATCCCAAAATGAGGCTTACTCCACTCTATTGAAGCCTTAGCAGGATCAGGTATCATATCAATAAGAGTATTGACATATATATAATCGTTACCGGCTCCGTGCATTTTGATGAAATGGATAGTATTTGCCATTTTGTTACTTTCTTATTTATAAAACTTACGTTTTGTCTTATTACGTTTGCAAATTTAATACGTTTTGACAAAATAAACAATAGTTTGGTATCAAAATAATGTTGTTTTTTAATATAAGTTATAATTTGAAAGCATTTATATTCATTTTTCTTTCAGATTGTAATCATACGTATACAGTTTTGTTAATAATGCGATTATTAGTAATTTTTAATTTCACTTTGTATCAGTATTTGAACTTTTTAGTTACACTTTGTCTTAATTTTGCAGATAAAGTTTACAGGATGATAAATAGAGGTGCTGATACTAATAAGATATATACATTAATTTAATATGAGGGTTATGAAGAAGATTGAAGCGATTATCCGCAAGACAAAATTTGAAGACGTCAAAAAAGCTCTGCATGCAGCCGACATCGAATGGTTTTCTTACTCTGATGTAAGGGGCGAAGGAAAAAGAAGGCAAGAGCATATTAACCAAGGCGTTATGTATGACACTAGTAGTATCGAGCGCATTTTATTAAGTATAGTAGTCAGAGAGAAAAAAGTTGAGCGTACTATTGAAGCTGTAAGAAAAGCAGCATGGACTGGAAAGATTGGAGACGGACGAATATTCATTATTCCTGTTGATGACACCGTGAGAATACGAACAGGAGAACGTGGTGATCTTGCCTTATATAATGCGGAAAAAGAAAAGTAATAGAGAATACACAACACACAAACACAAAATTTTAAGTTATGACAATACAATATATAATTAAATCCGTAGACATCATATTGATGTCGCTTTTATCAATTAATAATAGAAAAGAGAGATGCTTTATCATCTATTAGTATTAATAAATTAGTTACAACTAAAAAAAAGATTATTTATGGTAAACAAAGTATTATCAGCAATGGTTATCGGAATGATTGCCTTCGCTTCACCAGCAAACGCTCAGGATAACGTTAGCGGAACTGTAAGTACAGATGTTGTTAACCAGTATATCTGGCGTGGACAGGATCTAGGAGATGTTTCTTTGCAACCAACATTAGGTTTAAACTACAAAGGCTTGTCACTTACAGGATGGGGCAACGTTGGATTAAGTGACAAAGACGACACTAAAGAGTTTGATATAACGGCAGCCTATGCAATTGGGAAGTTCCACGCTGGAATAACTGACTATTGGTTTAATACTCCTATAGACAAGTATTTCAGTTATTCTGCTCACAACACATCACATGTGTTTGAGGGAAATATAGGTTATGATTTTGGAAAAATGTCCCTGAACTGGTATACTAACTTTGCTGGAAATGACGGATTAAATAAAGATGGAAAACGAGCATATTCATCTTATGTTGAAGCTAACATCCCATTTACTTTAGGCGGCCTTGGTTGGAATGCCACAGTAGGTGCAGTACCTTATGCAACAAGTTTCTATGCTAAAGCAAACGGCTTTGCAGTCACCAATGTATCTTTAAAAGCAACAAAAGACATTCGCGTGAGCGACAGTTTTTCGATTCCAATATTCGCTGGAATAACAGCTAATCCTAGTACTGAGAAAGCTTATTTACTCTTTGGATTTACTTTAAAACCTTAGATTATCAACATATGCGCAAATCCCTTGTCCTTTTTTATTAGAGTGCAAGGGATTTTTTATGTTTGCATCCGACCAATCGTGTAATTGAATTAATAATATTTGCTTTCTACATGATTGATAAAACCTTAATAAGATTAAGAATGAAAATTCTTAATCTTATTAAGTAAAAAGATAGCAATAATCAAACATAAAAAATAAAAGATGGTTAATCCGATAAATCGGTTGAACCATCTTTTACATATATCAATAATATAAATTATATATTATTTCTTTTCATCAAGCTTATTTAAATCCAGAAGTCTATTGTATTCTTGCTTGGTTATACGCATAAAACTTCCGTGCTGTGGTCCCGTTACACCATTTATGTCAACAGGATCATGGAAATTACGCATATTCTTATCAGCCTTGCAAATACGATAACGATGTGGACGACTACTGTATTCAACATAAGCCACACGCCACTCATCGCTTCCTATTGGTTGGAACGCACTGCTACCTTCTGTCTTTTTGTTACCTTCAAAATTTACATAATCATCTTCGATAGGTTCACTCCATCCTGAAGTCAACTTACTAGAAATAGCGGTATAGATACCAGGCTTTCCACCTTCTTTTTTAATGAGCATATGATACTTTCCGTCCGAAGGCAAATAGTTAATATCAGCATCTATAGTTGCATAGCCCCAGTCAAAAAGTAGTTTGGGAGTAGTAAGCTTAGTGAAAGTTTTGTCAGCATAGCTGTAATACATTCTGTCATATCCCTCTTCTGGCCTATTCAGCATTGAGTAATAAATCATGTATCCGCCTTTTTCGCCATTATCCCATGTATAATTTGGATCCCAGAATATCTGAGGAGCCCATACACGGTTTACAGTAGACCAATCTTTATAAGTGCTTGTTGCTGTTGCTGAATCACAAAATATTTGCTGTCCTTTTCTGTAGTCAAATGTAACACTGGTCCAGTGAATAAGATCATCGCTCTTTAAGAGGTCAATGCCATAGTTATCCCATTTGTGACTTTTTGCCACACACATATCAGTAGTTACCATGATATATGATTTTCCGTCAGACGTACGTGTAATATATGCATCACGTGTACCACCCTCTATACGTGCAAGTTGCTTTGAGTCGAAAATAGGTTTACCACCAATTATGTCCTGATAGTTTACGCCATCACGGCTTACTGCAAATGCAGTCCATTCTCCTAAGTCACTCATGTGACAATAGAGATAACCGTAATCACCTTTCACTTTGTTTTGTGCTGTTACCATTGTAGCACTGCCTAGAAGCAGGAATGACAGCAGTAGATTTTTAAAATTCATAGATTTTATTGTTTTTATTTATTGATAGATTTTTATCTTGAAACTTTTTCTATTCCATTTCTTCGCGACATCCATATCTCTACACTGTTGATGATATTCTGCCACAAAATATAACAGCCTGGACCAACTGATGACAAATGCCATTTGACAGGAAGAAGTTTTCTAAAATCAATTTTGCAGAAGGTTACAAATAATATTAGGAACATAAAAACTGGTAATACATTCTCATTATATGGAGCATACCATTCAGCTATTGGAGACAAAAAAGTAACTAAATGAAATATAAGATACAGTATTATTCCTATAACAATCGCTATCGGCAGAGTCCAATTCTTAAAAAAACTAATTACAGCCATAATTATTCATTTTCTCGACATGCATAATATTTTTTTATGCCAAATACTGTTATCTATAATGCAAAGATACTTTATTTCCTGATACCTACAAACTGTTGTGCTGCCTTTTTTGTTATTAAATACTAAATTTGTAAATAACAAACACGATTACTTGCCATAATGATAAACAAAGACAAAGGTGCGATATCAAAATGACGTCGCACCTTTTGTCGGTTATAGTTATGGCATACTACATTTTACATTCCTACACCTTGACCTACTCCACCAACTCCTGAACCAGCACCCTTCTTTTCCTTTTCATCAAAATCATTTGTGATATTGCTCTTGTGTTGGCCATACTGCTTACTGCTGTTACCAAACTTCCAAGCTGCAGTTAAAGAAATCATATGAAGGGGAATAGAATATTGACTTTTATTTATGAAGTCAGCACCAGCACTGTATGACGTGATCTTAAGTTTACTTCCCATCGGATTAACATATTGTACGCTTAGTGTAAGTCTGTCTTTAAACAGTTGCTTTGTCAACGAAGTATTTAAGAACTGCATTCCACCTGTGTAACCCTGAATATTGTAGTCACGTGTCTTAGCATATAAACCCAAACTCCATTTGATATTAAGTGGCAAAACCTGTTCAAGACTTGCATAAATGCTACTCTGCCATCCGTTGTTGCTACAATTTAGTTCCTTTGAGCGCATATCTCCATAATCTACTGAACCGTTCATCATCAGACTTGAAGTTTTGCTTATTGTCCAACGAGCAAACATATTAAAGTTTGTCCATCTGTTCTTCGTATTATTTCTCCTTGTTGTATTGAGTACGTTGTCTTTATCCACAAAAGAATATTCGGCAATCTGGTTGTTGCAGAAGTTCTGTCCAAGAGTCATGTTCATCATTAATTTAGCACTATACATATTATAAACCAAACTTAAATAATGTGATTTCTCAACGTCAAGGTTTGGATTACCATATGATATATATGTAGGGTTTGAACGGTCAACATATGGATTAAGATAAGAAATACCAGGACGAAGTATGTGCATTGAATAGTTAACGCCAAGATTGCTCATTGGAGTCATCGCGTAACTTAAGGTAAACGAAGGAACAAGACATCCATAGTCTTTATTGAAGTCCTTTCCTGCTTGTTCTGGATATTTAATATTTTCCCAAGTATGTTCGTATCTCAATCCAGCCTTTGTACTGAATTTATTCATTGTAGCCACATATTCTGCATATCCAGCAAGAATAGACTGATCGTTATTATATTTCACACTGTTATCAGTATTCAGCACCTGCTCGTCACCCTTATAGTCATAATATTTTGAATCTGACTTGTTATGCCTATAGATATATTTTACACCAGTATTAAGAGTTGTATTCTTAGTTAGGGCATTCACGAGGTCTACCTGCAAAGTATGTGTACGTCCGTTGGTTTCCATGTCGGAATACATATCACTCATTGCTTGCTTTGGATCATATTGGTAACGTGAACTTTTCTCCTTTGAAGGAGTGTTACTGAACAAATAACTCAAAGTGATAGAAGATTTATGGTCACTATCGAAGAATCGCTGATAGTCAATGTTTCCATTAAATCCTACGCTAGAGTCTCTTAATCTCATTTTGTTGCTATAAGAATATCCAGTACCATATGTTCCGCCTTCCATTGTAGTGAAGGGAGTACCATCTATCTTTGCCTCAAAAGAAGTAAGTCCTATACCAGCATTAATGGTGCTTAGTGAATCTATTTCATATCCTAAGTTAAGATTACCCATTTCAAAAGGCACTTTCTGGTCTGACTTCTGATTATATTTCATAACAGAATTCTGACCATTGAAAATCTTTGTTTGTTCAAAGTCCATATCAATACCTTTCATATTCTGATAACCCAAAGTTGCATTTGCACTATATGTGAGTTTACCTTGCTGGCCACCAATATAAGCAGCCATACGATCACTCTTGTTACCAACAGTTGCACTCACGTTTCCGCTATATCCATCAACACTTTGTTTTTGTCCTGAATCGTGATTAAACTTGATGTTCAATATACCTGCAGTACCCTCTGCATCATATTTAGCACCTGGATTTGTAACAACCTCAACATTTTTTACCATTGAAGCTGGTATAGACTTAAAAATCTGCGATGCATTTGCTTGAAACATAGGATTTTCCTTACCGTCTACAAGGATCTTGAATGACTTAGAACCGTTCACGGTTATATTATCCTGACCGTCAACAGTAACCATCGGAACTTTGCGCATCAAATCTAGAAGAGTCATACTTTTTGAGTCGACATCTTCCTGAACATTATAAGTCATCTTGTCGGTTTCCATTTTAACGACAGGTTTCTGGGCAACAATTTCTACCCCTTTTAATGCTTTAGAATCATCAGACGTATATACATTACCTAAATCTACAGTTGGCTCACCATTAATTGTGAATTCACGTTTTACAAGTTTTTTACCTACTGAATTAAATGTAATAACAAATGCTCCCTTACCATCAACAACCTGCTTAATTTTTCCATCACCATCAGTCAACGACATTGCTATCGGTTTCTGCAAGCTTCCGGCCTTATAAACTCGTATTGTAGCATAAGGTTCTGTAGCATTCTGAATTGAATCTTTCAATGTACCACTGATAGTAGTTTTTTGTGCCATCATGCTTCCGCTAAAGAGAAGGGTGATCATGGCTAGTAAAAATAACTTTTTCATCTCTATTTTATTAGTATCTTTTGTTTAGACGCAATAACTAAAAAAAAGTTGCAAAGAAATTAGAATATTCTTATTTTTATTTTGTTCTTACCTCTACTTATCTTATCTTTGCATGTATAATTATTTATGAATAATAGTCACATGCGATGAGAGTACTTATTGTAAATACAAGCGAAAGTACAGGCGGAGCAGCAGTTGCAGCAAACCGTCTTATGAACGCACTGAATAATAATGGTGTCAAGGCAAAAATGCTTGTAAGAGACAAGCTGAGTGAAGAAATTACGATTGCCGGCCTGCCTCATAAATGCCTCAATCAAAGACATTTTCTTTGGGAGCGTTGGTGCATATTCTGGCATCTTCATTTTTCACGTAAGCATCTTTTTGATATAGATATTGCAAATTCTGGAATAGATATTACTTCACTTCGCGAATTTAAGGAAGCCGACGTTATACATCTTTCTTGGATTAATCAAGGTATGCTTTCACTTAAGAACATACGCAAAATCATAAAATCAGGTAAACCTATTGTATGGACAATGCATGATTTATGGCCCGCTACGGCTATATGTCATTATGCGCGAGGATGTAAAGCTTTCAACTCTGGATGTAAGAATTGCAGACTGCTACCTGGAAATGGGTCAAACAAGGATTTAGCTTATAAGATATGGAATAGGAAAAAGAAAACATATACAAATAGCAATATTCATTTCGTGACATGCAGTATGTGGCTGGAAGGACAAGCAAAACGAAGTGAACTACTAGTTGGACAGCATGTGACTAGTATTCCAAATCCAATAGATACAAGATTATTTTATAAAAAGGATAAAAGTAATTCTCGTTTGAATGCAGGTCTTCCCGCAAATAAGCGTATAATACTTTTTGTATCACAAAAAGTTACCGACGAGCGCAAGGGTATGGAATATTTTGTTGAAGCTCTTAGTAAATTAGTTAGCGCCAATCCAGAATATAAAGAGAATACATGTGTGGCTATATTGGGCGGACATTCCGAAGAAATAGCAGAGCGTTTACCTCTTGCAACATACCCATTAGGATATATAAATGATGTAAAAAGAATTATCGACATTTATAATTCTTCAGATATTTTCGTTCTTCCATCTTTAGAGGATAACCTACCAAACACAATTATGGAAGCTATGGCATGCGGAGTGCCATGTATTGGTTTCAAAGTAGGTGGAATACCAGAAATGATTGACCATCAAAAAAATGGATATGTTGCAAAATTCAAAGATACACAAGATTTAGCAAATGGTATTAATTGGATTCTCAATGAAGCTGATTATGAAGAACTGAGTGCTAATGCTGTTAATAAAGTTGGAATGAACTATTCACAGCATTCTGTAGCAATGAGATACATCGAAGTATATAATCATGCAATGGCATTTAAAAAATATAATATATGATAACATTTTCGGTTATAACATGTACCTATGATGCTTCTTCTGTTCTTCAAAGAACTCTTGACAGTGTTTTGATGCAATCATACCAGAATGTGGAACACCTAATTCTTGACGGAGCGTCACATGATAATACAGTGACGATGATTAAAGAATATATTGCGAAGTCTGATGATATTCAGGATGCAAGACATCGTATAATATTTACTTCTGAGCCGGATAATGGTTTGTATGATGCCATGAACAAGGGAATAAATAAAACAACAGGGAATTATCTGGTGTTTTTAAATGCCGGAGACGTATTTCCGTCTTCATCCACATTAGAGACTATTGCCAATATGGTAGGCGAAGGTGAGGAATTACCAGGAGTACTTTATGGTAATACAGATATTGTGGATGACAACGGAACATTTTTGCGCCATCGTCGTTTATCTCCCCCATCCCACCTCAACTGGCGGTCATTCATGTTTGGCATGTTAGTGTGTCATCAGGCATTCTATGCACGTACTGATATTGCAAAGCGCAATAATTATGACTTACACTACAAGTTATCGGCTGATATAGACTGGTGTATTAGAGTTATGAAGGATGCAAAACGTCACAATCTACCTTTAAGGTATGTAAATACAGTCGTGGTGAACTATCTTGATGGAGGTATGAGCATCAAAAATCATAAGGAATCGCTCAAGGAACGTTATCATATAATGTGTAGACATTATGGATTTATCACTACAACACTCATGCACTTGTGGTTTGTCATTCGTGGGATATTACAAAAATAAAGTGAAAAATGTTATAATCAGATAAAATATTTTTTTTTATGACAAGATAACACTATATTTGCGATATATATTTTTATATAACTAAAATTATTGAACTATGAAGAAAATCGTTTTAAGTGCGGTTCTTATGGTAGCTGCCATCAGTTTCGCTAATGCTCAGAATGTTAAGCAGGCAGAAAAGAAATGCAATAAAGTTGAACAGTGTGCAAAAGCTAACAAGGCTGATGCTGATAAAGCCTGCAAAGGTGGAAAAGCTTGTTGCAAGAATGCAGCTGACGCAAAAAAGTGTTGCAAGAAGGATGCTAAGGCTTGCAAAAATGCAGCCAAAACTTGCAGCAAACCTGTTGTAAAGAAGATGGTTAAAGAGTAACTTACTCCTTAGCAAATATCATCACCCGTTTATCTATGTGATTTTTCAACATTGGTAAACGGGTGTTTGGTTTCACTGAATACCATGTATTATTAATACGAACAACGTTCTAATTGTCAATAAACTTTTTAGCCGCTCTAAGTTGATGCCTCATTGCACTCATGAATTCTTGAGTTTCCTGAAGTAAATTAAGATAGACCATATTTATTTGCATTTCACTGTCGTCTTCGCTACATTGTATTCTGTCTATATGAATTTTGCGAAGCGCCGATAACTGATTTTTCAATGTATCAGCCTCAGAAAGAATATCACGGTAGTTATCATATCTGCCTGTAGATATCTGTGCTTCTGATTGTTTCATCAAGTCATTTACCTTATGGTTTATCTTACTATATTCAGTAATGTATCCTGCAGGAAGTGGATTGAAGTTATTGTCTACGTGTTCCTTTATTGGTTCAAGCATACGACGAAGGCTGTATATAATCTGTTGGTCAGAATTAGCTCCAAGATGAAACCACGTGTTGCGCTCTATTGCTATATCAAAGGGTAATTTCTTTAATGCAAGCATTTCCTGTCGCCTATATTTCTTTAATGTTTGCAGTTCTGTTTTCAGCTGTTTAGTACATTTACTTAACTCACGCACATTCTCTTCAGCGAGTCCCTCAACAATTTTATTGTATTGGCTTAATGCAAATCTGTTTACATAGCTCTGAGTACGACTAACATGGTTGCGAAGTAAATCCCATACTATTTCCGGATCATTTGAACGCATCATTAGGCGGAAGGCATTATCCTCATTTTCAGTCTCCTTTGACTTACGTGAAAAATTGCGATTGGAACGAATAAGAGTTACGACAACTGCTGCCATAAAAACGACCTTGGCAATTATTCCACCATAATACATCAACAGACACACTAAGGCACATGCAATAAATGCCAATCCTGCGGTGATAAACCACCCACCAATCACACTTATAACACCAGTTACTCTGAATACAGCACTTTCTCTGCTCCAAGCCCTATCGGCAAGACTTGAACCCATTGCTACCATAAATGTAACATAGGTAGTTGAAAGCGGCAACTTATAATTTGTTCCTATTGTAATCAGCATTGAAGCAAGAACAAGATTAACAGCAGCCCTCACGATATCAAAAGCTGCATTCTCATTCTCAAGAATCAAATCTCGCTTATTGAAACGACTGCCTATCCAACGAGTAACACATGTTGGTAATGCCTTTGTTATAAAATTATTTGAGTTTTGTGTGTATCTAACTATTGCCCTCGCTGTCTTGGAACTTCCAAACATTTCATCTCCCTCGTCCTGACGACTCAAATCTACAGAAGTCTTTATCACGTTATGCGCCTTCTTTGACTTAGCCATTGCTATAATCATTATCACTCCTGCAACAAGCAAATATAGTGGAGGTGTATGTGCACTAGCCATAAGCGAGTTCATGTGGAAAGAAGCTGGCGACGCTCCATTGGCATTTGCTATGAAATCATTGAACGAATCAAGTCCAGCAAGAGGTACACCTATAAAATTTACAAGGTCGTTTCCTGCAAAAGCCATAGCAAGGGCAAACGTACCCATTAGCACAACAAACTTAAATATATTACCTCCTAACCAATGCATTATCTGCATAATAGCTGTTGAAATAAAGAATGTATATACTATCAGAATTTCCGTATGAGCACTGATATAATTACTTATGGTAGAACTAATATAAGGACTTTTTCCAAGTCCTTTCAGAAATATAAAATATGAAAGAGTAGTAAAAGCTATTCCACCAAATATTACAGTTAAGAATTGCGAACCGTGTTTGTAGTTGAATGTAAATATTAGTCTTGATAGCCACATTATGATCACACCAAAGATAAATGCGATTGCAACAGATACAAAAATTGCGACTATCACACTCAGCGCTTTGTCTGTATTGAGAAGCATTCCATAGTCTAGATTCCCATCAGTAATCATCTTTATCGTGGCGATTACAAATGTTCCTCCAAGAAGTTCAAACACTAGTGAAACCGTAGTGGATGTAGGCATTCCTAGTGTATTGAAAACATCAAGTATGATGACATCGGTAACCATTACGGCAAGGAATATCGTCATTACTTCCTCGAATGAATATTGACTCGGCATAATAATTCCATGGCGAGCAACGTCCATCATTCCCGAAGACATAATGGCTCCTACCACAACGCCAAGCGATGCAATGATAAGTACAGTTCTGAATTTAGCAACTTTCGAACCTATTGCTGACTGAAGGAAGTTTACTGCGTCATTACTTACTCCAACGAAGAGGTCAAATACTGCCAGACATAGTAGAAATACTACTATACAAAAATATATTGTTTCCACCTTTGCAACAAATTAAATTTAATTTGGTACAAAGGTAAAAGCAATATATTACAACCGTTTTAAACAAATGTTACATTAGTGTGACAACTTGCGGTCTATTTCTTCTGCAATATCCCTACCACTGGCAAGAGCTCTTACAACAAGGCTTGCACCATTAGCAGCATCTCCAACAACAAAAACATTATCTTGGAACTGCGGATGTTGTGGCTTTAGGAATCCCATTGCCAACAATACCATGTCAGCTTTTATTACTTCTGGTTTTCCAACAGGCTTCATTATTGGGCGTCCTCCTTCTGGGTTAGGCTCCCATGTTATTTCCTGTACTTTTACTCCAGTAAGTTTTCCATCTTTACCTAGAAATTCCAATGAGTTGATATTCCAACGACGTGTGCATCCTTCCTCATGACTTGATGTAGTCTTCATTGTGCGAGGCCAATTAGGCCATGGACTATTTGGATCTTCAGGTCCAACAGGAGGCTTAGGCATAATCTCTATCTGTGTCACACTCTTAGCACCTTGTCTGTTAGCTGTTCCAATACAGTCACTACCTGTATCACCACCACCAATCACAAGAACATCTTTACCCTTAGCATTTACAAGTTCATTGTTTTTGAACTGCATTCCTGCAAGGACTCTGTTTTGTTGTGAAAGCATTTCAAGGGCTAAGTAAACCCCATTGAGTTCACGTCCAGGAATACTTAGATCACGAGCCGTTGGGGTACCTGTGGCAACTACATAAGCATCATAACCCTTAGGCAATTTCGTTGAATCTATATTCTGATTGTACTTAAATTCTATACCTTCAGCTTCAAGAAGAGCAATTCTACGATCTATGATAGCCTTGTTCAGCTTAAAGTTAGGGATACCATATCTAAGCAATCCACCAGCACTCTCACAAGCTTCAAAAACTGTTACCTTGTAACCAAGCTGATTCAGTCGTGTTGAAGCAGCAAGTCCTGCAGGACCTCCACCAATCACAGCCACAGTCTTTCCGTTGCGACTTGGGATGCGTGGCTGTACGTAGTCTTCAGAAAACGCATGCTCAATAATTGCACACTCATCTTCGCGGTTTGTCGTAGGATTGTGGTCCATAAGATTCAACACGCAGGCTTTCTCGCACAATGCAGGACAAATACGTCCTGTAAACTCTGGAAAGTCATTATCTGTGGTCAGCAATTCGTATGCAAGCTGCCAATCGCCTTTGAACAAGGCATCATTCCACTCTGGTGGTTTGTTACCTAATGGACAAGCCCAATGACAGAATGGGACACCGCAGTCCATACAGCGTGAAGCTTGTGTACGGCGGTCGTTACTGTTAAGTGTTTGTTCCACTTCACCAAAGTCGTGGATTCTATCGTGGACTGGTCTATATCCTGCCTCTTTACGTGGCACGGATAGAAATGCTTTTGGATTTCCCATATCTTAATATTCTTACTTTCTTACCATTAATAGTCTCTTTGCATATCTGCAATTTTCTGTTGAAGTTTCTTAACTTGCTCTTCCTGCAAAACTCGCTTGTATTCAATAGGAACAACCTGAATAAAGTCTTCTACGTATTTGCTCCAGTCATCAAGCATCGTTCTTGCCAACTTAGATCCTGTATAGAGATAATGCTGACGTATAAGTTCGTGAAGTTCCTTCCGGTAACTGCTTTCCTCAACAAGATTAATCTCAACCATATCCATATTACAGAAGTAATCGAAGTTGTGATTTTTATCCCAAACATAAGCGACACCACCACTCATTCCGGCTGCGAAGTTGCGACCTGTTTCACCAAGCACTACAATACGTCCACCTGTCATATATTCACAGCAGTGATCACCAGCACCTTCGATTACAGATATCGCACCAGAGTTTCTAACTCCGAAGCGTTCACCCACCTTACCGTTGATGTAAAGTTCACCACTTGTTGCGCCATAAAGTCCAGTATTACCAGCGATGATATTGTCCTCTGCATTGAAGTTTGAACGAATAGGAGGAAGGATTGAAATACGACCTCCACTCAAACCCTTAGCAAAGTAGTCATTGGTTTCACCCTCTAGTTTGAAATCAACTCCATTGACAAGGAATGCTCCAAAACTCTGGCCGGCTGCACCTTTAAACTTGACGTTGATAGATGGTTCTACAACCTTGTTGTTACCTTTCTCACGTAGGTCTGACTTATATTTTTCGATGTATCCGCTGAGCATTGTACCAACAGCACGGTCTGTATTCTTTATTGCGAAGTCTAGGTCTACCTCACCGTTAGTTTCAATAGCTTTCTTAGAACCACTTATAATTTGCTTGTCAAGTATTCCTTCAAGATCATGCTCCTGACTCTTTGTGCAATACATGCTGCTATCACCAGTTTCCTTATGCAATAAGCGTGTGAAATCTAGAGTAGACAACTTTGGATCGTCTGTAGCAAGAGGCACGAGAAGTTCTGTATGACCAACAATATCATTAAGACTTGTGTAGCCCATTTCTGCAAGATATTCTCTTATTTCCTGAGCTAAGAATGTGAAGTAGTTTACTACATACTTATAACTTCCACGGAAGTGTGCACGAAGTTTTGGATCCTGAGTTGCAACACCCATTGGACAAGTATTCTTATTACACTTACGCATCATCACGCAACCAAGAGTGATAAGGACTGATGTTCCGAAGCTGAATTCCTCTGCACCGAGAAGAGCCATCATGATAACATCTCTACCAGTTTTTAACTGACCGTCTACCTGCAAACGTACAAGTGAACGCAAACCATTCTTTACAAGAGTCTGCTGAGTTTCTGAAAGTCCTATTTCTGGAGATATTCCAGCAAAGCGCATACTTGATGCAGGACTTGCACCTGTTCCACCTTCAGCACCAGAGATTACAACCAAATCAGCTTTTGCTTTAACAACTCCAGCTGCAATAGTTCCAACTCCGCTCTCTGCAACTAACTTAACACTTATTGCTGCATGTGGATTAACATTCTTCAAGTCGAAGATAAGTTGTTTTAAATCCTCAATACTATAAATATCGTGATGAGGAGGAGGAGATATTAGACTAATACCAGGAATAGAATGGCGAGTCTTTGCTATAATTTCATCTACCTTAAAGCCTGGAAGCTGACCACCTTCACCTGGTTTAGCACCCTGTGCAACCTTTATCTGTATTTCCTCTGCATTCGTAAGATATTCTGTTGTTACACCGAAACGTCCGCTGGCAACCTGCTTAGTCTTACTATTAAGGCTTATTCCATCAAATGTAGAGTGGAAACGATCTTCGTCTTCACCACCTTCTCCGGTATTGCTTCGCGCACCGAGCTTATTCATTGCCAATGCAAGTGCCTCATGAGCCTCTTTAGACAAAGCTCCGAAACTCATTGCTCCTGTTACGAAATGCTTTACAATCTTCTCAACAGGTTCAACTTTCTCTATTGGAATAGGACGACGCTTGAAATCAAAGAAATCGCGTATGAAAATAGGTTTTTCCTTCTTATCGGCAAAAGCTGTATATTTTTTGAATGTATCATAGTTTCCTGTTCTTGTAGCCAACTGCAAAGTGGCAATAGTCTCAGGATTCCATGCATGCTGTATTCCGTCTTTGCGCCAATGGAACTGTCCAAGAGTAGGAAGAGGAGTTTCTGTTTTTTTCTCGCGAGCCTCAATACTGTCATTGTGCATTGCGATTGCATCTTTTGCTATAGTTTCAAGTCCTATACCTCCAATTGTACTTGTCTCTGTTCCGAAATATGTATTGAGCAGGCTCTCTGAAAGTCCAATGCTCTCAAAAATCTTTGCGCCACGATAACTACGAATTGTACTTATTCCCATCTTCGCCATTATCTTGAATAGACCTTTCTTTACAGCCTTTATATAGTTTGCTTCAGCAGTACCATAATTTTCCTGTATCTTTCCATTCTTTACAATGTCATCAAGTATTGCGTAAGTCATATAAGGGCACAGCGCAGAAGCTCCATAGCCAAGAAGCAATGCAGCATGCATTACCTCGCGGATATCACCGCTCTCAACAATAAGGGCTGTCTGCACACGCTTTCCAACACTTATAAGATAATGATGTACTGCACTCACAGCAAGCAATGAAGGCATTGCTACATTATTATCATCTGAATCACGATCGGTGAGTATGATGTAGTTGTAACCATCGTCAACACTCTTTTCAGCACGGCTGCACAATTCATCAAGTGCTTCATGCAATCCGTCTCCACCCTTTGATCCATCAAAAGTTATTGGAAGTTTTATTGTATTGAAGCCCTTGTATCTGATGTTACAAAGTATATCCAACTGTGTATTTGTCAAGATTGGATGAGAAAGTCTCACCATCTTGCAGTTTGTCTCGTCAGGATTAAGTATTCCTGTGCCTACTCTACCAATATATTCAGTAAGGCTCATCACAAGATTCTCACGAATAGAATCTATTGCAGGGTTGGTTACCTGAGCGAACTGCTGACGGAAATAATTAAAGAACAACTGTGGCTTATCTGATAATACTGCCAATGGAGTATCATTACCCATTGATGCAGTAGGTTCCTGTCCACTTGTTGCCATTGGGATAATTGTATCGTTGATGTCTTCCTCACCAAATCCGAATTCAATTTCCTTTATTTTAAGATCATCTATTTTATTAGAAATCTTTCTTCCACTATGTATCTTTTCAAGTTCAATACGGTTAGTGTTCAACCATTGACGATAAGGATGCTGCGCTGCAAGGCGTTCCTTGATCTCACCATCATAATATATTTTACCATCGAGAGTATCGATAAGCAATATCTTACCTGGTTGCAGACGTCCCTTTTCGGCAATCTCGCTAGGATCAAAGTCCATAACTCCAACTTCACTGGCAACAACCATGGTGTCGTTCTTCGTAATCGTGTAACGTGCAGGACGCAAACCGTTACGGTCTAGCATTCCACCAGCATATCTACCATCGCTGAACAGCAATGCTGCAGGACCGTCCCAAGGCTCCATCAATATAGAATGATATTCATAGAAAGCCTTCAGGTCTTCACTGATAGGATTCTTGTCGTTGAAACTCTCAGGCACCATTACAGCCATTGCATGAGGCAATGACAAACCACTCATCACGAAGAATTCAAATACGTTGTCAAGACTGGCAGAGTCGCTCATGTCTGGCTGGATTATAGGCGAAATATCGCTTATGCTTCCAAGTCGTTTTGAAGACAATACAGATTCACGTGCCTGCATCCATCCACGATTTCCGCGGATAGTATTTATTTCACCATTGTGCGCAAGCATTCTGAATGGCTGTGCAAGACTCCATGTTGGGAATGTATTGGTACTGAAACGGCTGTGTACAAGTGCTATTCCACTAGTGAAGTAATTGTTTGTAAGGTCAGGATAGTATTGACGAAGCTGCAAACTAGACAGCATGCCCTTATATACAATGCTCTTATTAGATAATGAACATATATAGAAGTCTTCATCAGCTACACGTTTTTCAATTTTCTTTCTTATAATATATAAGGTACGTTCAAAGCTATCTACTTTATCATCAGTAACACCAGTTACGAAAATCTGCTTGATATCAGGCTCCGTAGAAATAGCAGCCTCACCCAAGCATTCTGGATTAGTAGGAACATTTCTCAAATGCATCAGAGACAAACCCTCGCGCTCAATTTCCTCAATCATTATTGAGAGAATCTCCTGCTGGCGTTTCTTTTCTTTAGGAAAGAACACCAAACCTGTTCCATATTTCCCCTTCTCTGGAACAGGAATACCTTGTAACAATATAAACTCGTGAGGAATTTGTAGCAATATTCCTGCACCATCTCCAGTCTTTCCATCTGCGCCTTCCGCTCCACGGTGACGTAGGTTTTCAAGAACTTTAAGAGCACTGTCAACTATTTCATGACTCTTGTTGCCATGAATATTAACTATCATACCAACACCACACGCATCGTGTTCGTTGCTGGCATTATACAATCCGTTGGTTGTTTCTTGCTGCATTTATTTAGTAATTTTCTTGTTTGCCTTTCAATCTGATTGCAAAATTACTAAATTAGTTTCAAAATGACATTTAAGTATGTCTAAACGTTCACTGTAATTTATTTAATTATTCAACCTGATAACAAAATATTACCAATATTAGTCTAAAACAAAACAAACTGTAAGCATTCTAATTCTGAAAGCTTACAGTTTGATACTTTATTTAAAAAATAAGATTTTTTCTAATGCATATAGCCCAGCCAACGTAAAATATCGTTGAGATTGGCGACCACCATTAATAATATCAAGATTGATATTCCAATGTATTCTGCTCTAATCATAAACTTTTCACCTAACTTTCGTCCAGTGATAATTTCATATATAAGAAACAAAACATGTCCACCGTCGAGTGCAGGAATTGGGAGAATATTCATGAAAGCAAGAATAATGCTTAAGAAAGCTGTCATCTTCCAGAATACGTACCAATCCCATGTAGATGGGAACATACTGCCTATTGCTCCAAAACCTCCGAGGCTCTTAGCTCCGTCTGCAGAGAATACATATTTCATGTCACTCACGTAACCATGAAGAATATCCCAACCATATTTGATTCCAGCAGGAATACTTTCAAAGAAACCATAGCTCTTATGGAAAGGAGTGTAAAGGGTATTTATTGCAGGGAATCCTATAGCAAGTTTCAAGTCTTGTGTAAGCAACATCTTTTTTGCAACAGCAGAATCTGCACCATTTGCAATAACGCCTACAGTTACCGTGCGCACCTTAACACTGTCTGCATGAGTCTTTGCTGAAGCAAGAACATCGTCAAGGATAGATAATTCGTTAGTAAACTGATTAGAAGAAGTTATCTTCTTACCATTAAGTGCAACAATCTTGTCGCCCTTCTTTATTCCAGCCTTAGCCGCAGGCCCCCCAGCCATTACCGAGTCCACATTTGCAGGAACATAAGGAAGGCAGAACGCTGGGGTTGTCTTTATCATGTCAAGCAGATTCAGATCGCCAGTAAGTGCAATGCTCACTTTCTTACCGTCACGCATTACATCAACACGCTTAGCTTTAGATATTTCACGGTACATTTTAGCACCGAAATCCTTGAAAGCTCCGTTTTCTGTTCCAAGCAGAACATCATGATCCTTGAATCCGTAGCTCTTTGCCTCCTCATTAAACACAAAGCCTTGCTTCATGTCTTTTGTCTGAACGTAAGTCTCGCCCCATGAGAACATCAACATTGCATAAATGAAAAGAGCTAGGATAAAGTTTACAGAAACTCCACCAATCATAACAAGCAATCTCTGCCAAGCTGGTTTTGAGCGGAATTCCCAAGCCTCTGCAGGTTTAGACATTTGCTCTGTGTCAAAACTTTCGTCTATCATTCCTGATATTTTGCAGTAGCCACCCAATGGCAACCAACCCATACCATATTCTGTGTCACTCTTCTTTGGTTTGAAACGGAATAGACTTCCACCCCATTTACCAATTCCAAGGTCCATAAATATATAGAACTTCTCGACTCTTATTCCAAACAGTTTTGCGAAGAACAGGTGTCCTCCCTCATGAAGCAGAACCAAAAGTGATATTGACAACAGAAACTGTAATAATCTTACTAAAAATACTTCCATTACTGATTATATTCGTTATTCATTAATATTTTTGATGATTTCGCTTGCTATTGCTCGCGCCTCCTTGTCTGTCTGCAAATAGACATCAAGATTAGGATTCATGTCAAATGTGGCTTTAGCCATAGTCTGCTCTATAATCGTCGCCATTCCTTTGAAAGAGCATTGCTCTTTTCTGAATGCTGAATTTGCTATTTCGTTGGCTGCATTCAGAATACAAGGCATGTTTCCACCCTTATTAATTGCATCATAAGCCAGAGCAAGACATTTAAACTTCTTTATATCCGGTTCAAAGAATTCCAGCTTCTGCTGTTTGAACAAGTCAAGACGTTCACCGTTCAGCGGTAACCTCTTGGGAAATGAGAATGCGTATTGTATTGGTAGCCTCATGTCTGGAACTCCCAACTGAGCCTTCACCGCACCATCAACAAACTGCACTGCACTGTGAACAACGCTCTGCGGATGAATCAGTACTTGGATTCTCTCTGCAGGAACACCAAACAACCATTTAGCCTCCATCACCTCAAAGCCTTTGTTCATAAGTGAAGCTGAGTCAATGGTGATTTTGGCTCCCATATTCCAAGTAGGGTGCTTCAATGCATCAGCTGCGGTCACAGTATTCAGCTGTTCATCAGAAAATAATCTGAACGGACCTCCTGAACAAGTAAGCAATATCTTTTCAATTTCATTGTCAGCGTCACCAACAATACTCTGGAATATTGCACTATGTTCACTGTCTACTGGCAATATTGGAACATGGTTTTCCTTTGCAAGATTACATATAAGTTCTCCTGCTACAACTAGAGTTTCCTTGTTAGCAAGACAAATCTTCTTATGCGCCTTGATTGCATTTATTGTTGGAAGAAATCCTGAGAACCCTACCATTGCAGCAAGAACCATGTCAATAGGTTCAGCTTCAACAATCTGTTCAAGCGCCGACTTTCCTGCATAAATTTTGATATCAGGTTCATCAGCAAGCAGGTCTTGCAATTCCTTATATTTCTCCTCGTTAGCAATAACCACTGCAGCAGGCTTGAACTTATGAGCCTGTTCGGAAAGTTTCTCAACACTGTTGTTGGCAGTGAGACAGTACACTTCGTACAGGTCTCCATGCTGCGAGATTACATCAAGCGCCTGTGTTCCTATACTTCCCGTAGAACCGAGGATACATATTTGTTGTTTCTTCATTAATATATATAATGTGAATGTTACAGGTCGAGCAGACCTTCCGGAATAAACATCTTTATTCGGCGATTATCCATATCGGCTTCATGAATTAGATCCTCATTGGCAGGAACAAGAACTTCCTTGCCATCATTGGTCTCTATTTCAAAAAGCGTGTTAATGGTTGAGTCGTCTACTGACTTTATTACACCTATTGTCTTATTGGTGTTTTTATCAACAACTTCGAAACCGAAGATTTCAGCCCAAGACACATTTTCATCACCGCCGTCAGAAAGACTTCGTGGAAAATAGACTTCGTCACCAGTAAGGTCACGAGCTTTATCCTGAGTATCAATATCCTCAAATTTCATAAGTGCACTCTCGTCGCTGCGGAAACGGTATTCATCTATAAAGAATGGTACCAATATTCCATCAACGTCCAAGACTAGATAATCTGCGTCTACACGGTCAAAGACGTCATCGTCAAACATGAACGATATTTCGCCTTTCACTCCATGAGGTTTTCCCAGCTTACCTATTTTATATACTTCTTCACGTCTAATCATCTACTCGTTTGATGCAGGCACCAAGTTTATTAAGTCTATTTTCAATATTCTCATAACCACGGTCTATCTGTGCAATATTTGCAATGCAACTTGTTCCTTCCGCACTCATGGCGGCAATAAGAAGTGCAATACCTGCACGGATATCAGGACTTGTCATTCGTCCTGCGCGTAAAATCAATTTATGATCGTGACCTACGACAACAGCACGGTGTGGGTCGCAAAGTATGATCTGTGCTCCCATATCTATCAATTTGTCTACAAAGAACAAGCGGCTTTCAAACATTTTCTGATGAATAAGCACAGAACCACGAGCCTGTGTAGCTACAACAAGAAGCACCGAAATAAGGTCTGGCGTCAAGCCTGGCCAAGGAGCATCAGCAAGAGTCATTATCGTTCCGTCAATAAAAGAATCGACTACATAATGCGGTTGATGTGGAATAATAAGATCATCGCCTTCAGTTTCTATCTTCACTCCAAGTCGTCTGAACGCATCAGGGATAATACCGAGATCTTTCAGCGATACATTCTTTATTCTTACTCCGTCACCCACCATTGCAGCCATTCCGATAAAAGAGCCAACTTCTATCATATCTGGCAATATAGTGTGGTCGGCACCGTGAAGTTTGTCTACACCGACAATTGAAATCAGGTTACTTGCTATTCCGCTGATATTTGCACCCATTGCGTTAAGCAAGTGGCACAGTTGCTGAATATAAGGTTCACATGCGGCATTATATATTGTCGTTGTGCCCTTCGCCATAACGGCAGCCATTATAATGTTTGCCGTTCCGGTAACCGAAGCCTCATCAAGCAGCATGTAGCAACCTTTAAGTTTTTTGCTTTCAATCTTGAAAACATCACGTTCTGGGTCTTTTACGAATTTTGCTCCAAGATGCTTGAATCCTAGGAAATGAGTATCAAGTCGTCTACGCCCTATCTTGTCACCACCTGGTTTGGCAATGGTAGCCTTTCCAAATCTACCAAGCAACGGACCTATCATAAGCACACTACCTCGCAGAGAAGAACATTTGCTCACGAACTCCTGACTTTCAAGATAGTCTAGATTCAGTTCGTCAGCCTGAAAAGTGTAATCATTTTCAGCATTATGCGTTATCTTTACGCCAATATCCTTCAGCAATCTAATGAGATTTTTAACATCCAGTATTTCTGGAATATTCTTTATTCTCACAGGATCTGAAGTTAGCAATATTGCGCAAATAACTTCCAAAGCCTCGTTTTTAGCTCCCTGTGGAGTGATGGTTCCTTTAAGTCGGTGTCCACCTTCTATGATGAATGATTCCATTAGCTTTTATCTTCTTCTGCGCTTATTGTTGTTACCGTTGTTACTAACATTACCATTGCGGTTATTGTTATTACGGTTGTTGCCAACTGGCTCGTTCTCCATAATCTTATTGAAAACGAATGTATTCAAGTCAAGCTGAATTTTTCCGTCAGTATATTTTGCCAAGTCAGAAGCTACCTTCTCGTCATCACACGAACCGTGACTCCACATCATCAGGCTCAACTTCATCTGGTTAGCAGCTAGTTTGGTAAGTGCGTCACGCTCCTCACCAGGCTCCATCGTCTTCAATCTTTCAAACACTTCAGCCATTATGTGACCATAGTGTCTCACCGAAATCTTTGTCATCGGATACGCCATAGGCTGCGGCTTTGCTGCAATCTTGTTTGCTTGACTGATGTCGTAAGGCCAGTCGATGTCCAACTTGAAATCACTCATGATTGCAAGATGGTCCCACAACTTCTGCTTATAGTTTACGTCCTCGTGATTTTGGGGAAACATTCTTTCCATAATGGTTACAATGGCATCCGCACACGATTGACGCATGGCTTTCGTATCAAGTTTGCCACAAATGTCAACCATATTCTGCACCTCACGCCCATATTCAGGCATGACAAGCTGTTCACGCTGTGTGTTGTAGTCTAATCCTTGGATATTCATAATAATTTTTTAGGCAATTTTGCAACGAAGTCTTTCAGATAGAACGGCACGAAATATGCAACGTCATCAAACTTCCCTTGCGCGATGCGCTTCTCTGCCAGAGGAAACATATATTTCGCTAGTGGCACAACGTCTTTTATCAAGTGTGCGTTAGGATTATTAATCTCTTCCATACACTTTGCCGCTCCGTTTCCGAAGAAATACACCGGGCCTTTTTCAAGATATTCTTTGTAGGTATCAACTGTCACTACGTCAGCCTTTATTGGTCTCACTTCATGAAGTGAGCGATTGAATACCTGTGCATATACTTCCATGCGGCGTGCGTCTAGCATTGGCACTAGTAATGCATTCTCTTCCTCAGCCTGCTCTTTCAATAATACTGGCACGGCAAGAAGTTCTAAAGTCGGTATGGCAATCAGCTTCACATCACGACCATAGCAAATTCCTTTTGCCATAGAAGTACCTATTCGCAGTCCGGTATAAGAACCAGGACCACAACTTACAGCCACAGCGTCTAATTTTAATGAGTGACTGTCTATAAACGAAAGAGCCTCATCAACATAGCGTCCAAGTTGTTCATTGTGATGTGGTCCGCTGTAATCTTCTTTGTTAAAGATGCATTCGGCGTCATTACTAACTGCTACAGAGCACACGTTTGTGCTCGTTTCAATGTTCAATATACACGACATAATAATAAATATATTCTAAATAAAGTGCAAATTTACGCTTTTTTCCCGCAAAATTATTACTTTTGCAGAAATTTAACGTGAAACAAGTATGATACAATCAATGACCGGTTACGGAAAATCTATCGTAACCTACAATCAAAAAAAGATTAATGTTGAAATTAAGTCATTAAATAGCAAGACACTTGATCTTTCTACAAGAATCGCTCCACTCTACAGAGAAAAGGAGATGGAAATACGTCAGATTGTCGCAAAACAATTGGAACGTGGCAAAATAGACTTCTCTATTTGGATTGAGAAGGACGATGCTGTTGACGCCGCACCAATTAATGCCGCACTTGTTGAAAATTATTACAAGCAAATAAAAGCTATTTCCGAAAAGACTGGAATTCCAGTTCCACAGGATTGGTTTAACACTCTTCTTCGTATGCCGGATGTCACAATAAAGAATGATGTTGAAAAACTTTCCAATGAGGAATGGGCTGCCGCAAGCAGTGCTATACACGAGGCCATTACCAACTTACTTACTTTCAGAAAGCAGGAAGGTGCAGCTCTCCAGAAGAAGTTTACAGAGAAAGTTGATAACATTGAAAACCTGCTGCTCAGCATTGAGCCTTTCGAGAAAAGCCGTGTTGAGAAAATTCGCCAAAGCATTGTCAAGGGACTTGAACAGATTCCTAGCGTCGACTATGACAAGAACAGACTTGAACAGGAACTTATTTATTACATAGAGAAACTCGACATCAGCGAGGAAAAGCAAAGACTAACCAACCATCTTAAATATTTCCGTGAGACTATGAACGAGGACGGAGCTGTTGGAAAGAAACTCGGATTCATCGCTCAGGAAATGGGACGTGAAATCAACACTACTGGAAGCAAGAGCAATCAGGCTGAAATGCAGAATGTAGTAGTGAAGATGAAAGACGAACTTGAACAGATTAAGGAGCAAGTCTTAAACGCTTTCTAAATATGAAGAACGGACTGCTTATTTTCTCAGCTCCTTCTGGAAGCGGAAAGAGTACAATCGTGCAGTGGCTGATGAAGGAACACCCTGAATTCAAACTGCATTTCTCTATTTCATGCACAAGCCGCCCACCACGTGGAACGGAAAAGAACGGTGTGGAATATTTCTTCCTCACTCCTGATGAGTTTCGCGCCAAAATTGATAAAGGTGAGTTTCTTGAATACGAGGAAGTTTATCAAGACAGATTCTACGGCACATTGAAATCACAGGTTGAAAACCAACTTAATGATGGTCAAAGCGTTGTCTTCGACGTTGATGTAAAAGGCGGATGCAACATAAAGGATTTTTATGGCAAACGCGCCATGAGCATTTTCATCCAACCTCCTTCGATTGAGGAACTGCGCAAAAGACTCAACGGTCGTGGCACTGATACACCAGAGGTTATTCAGCAACGTCTTGACAAAGCCGAATACGAATTAACATTCGCGTCAAAATTCGACCATGTTGTCGTAAACGATAATCTTGAGGAAGCCGAAAAAGAGACATTGGCTCTTGTAAGGAATTTCCTAGAGGAATAAAAACGCTGTTGTTGATTTCTTAAACATTCGCAAAAAATGATACGAACGGGAATATACGGAGGGTCGTTCAATCCCATTCACACAGGGCACATTGCCATTGCTAGCCAGTTATTGCAAATGACTTCGCTAGATGAGATATGGTTTGTCGTTTCTCCACTCAATCCGTTTAAGAAATCATCAACATCACTTTTAGACGATGCCCATAGGCTGGAACTTGCCCAAGTTGCATTGTCAGGAGAAAAAGCACTTAAAGCAAGCGACTTTGAGTTCAACCTCTCCAAACCTTCATACATGTGGAACACACTGCAAAGACTAACCCAAGAGTTTCCCGATCGTGAGTTCACGCTCATTATTGGAGCCGACAACTGGTTAGCTTTTGACCGTTGGAAAAACTATCGTGACATCATCGCCAACTACCGCATAGTGGTTTATCCAAGGAAAAATTCGCCGATAGACAAAACCACTCTACCCACAAACGTAACGCTTGCAGACACACCTTTTTATAATGTCAGCAGCACAGACATAAGGCGCAGAGTTTCAAAATGCGAATCACTCCACGACCTTGTTCCCGACAATATTATTCCGCTTGTAGAGAAATACTACAAGTAAAAACATTTACATCCAGTGGCTTTTTATAATGTCACAGAACTTCCGTTCCAGTGTTGACAAATATTTATCCTTAGGTCTCACGATGCAGCATGTAAGGTTATTAGTCACGCCAGCTATTCTTATAGCCCTGAAATTATCCTTCTTTGCAACAATACCCTCAGACAATATTGTGAGCCACCTACCAGTCTCGACCATTCTTAATATCAAACTAGCATCATTCACCTCTATGCGTGGCACAAGTATCGGCTCATTGTTCATAACAAACATATGTTCTATTTCCATACGTGAGTGAATACCATAAGGAAACAAAACGAAAGGATATTTGCGCAATCCATTCATTGTGATGCTACTTTGTTTAGCGATTTCATGATTTTTACTCGCAATAACGCAAAGCGGAGTCTCAAAGAGTTTGGTACATTCCAACAACGTCGACATTCTCTTTGAACTATAAGTGAACGCAAAGTCTATTTCTCCCTTCAAAACAAGTTCCTCAAGTTCCTTCACCGAGTCCGACTCAATGATTCTCAATCCTGCTTCGGGAAACTGCTCAGTAAACAGCAGAATGCAGTCGTTTAGAATATCGTGCAGACTGTAAGTCACCCCAATGTGCAGTCTGCCGGTGTAAATGCCGTTAATCTCCTTCATACTCCTCATTCCGTCCTCGGTATCTTTAATCGCCCTGCGCGCGAACTCTGCGAATATTCGCCCAGAGTCAGTGAGGTAAGTACATTTTCCAATGCGGTCGAAAAGTGGCATTCCGCATTCCTCTTCCAATTTTTTTATGCTCAGCGACAGAGTACTCTGGGTAATAAACAGTTTGCGTGCCGCCACCGTGAAATTTAGTTCCTCAGCTAATTTCACAAAATATTTCATCTGTGTAAGTTCCATTAATAAATTCAATGATAAGAATAAAAACTATTAATAATGCAAATATACATAAAAACAATTATTATTAGTAATTTTGTATCCGAGAAAATAAATTGTAATCAATAAAATAATGAAATCAGCAAGAAGTGGGAAAGAATTATTGCGCAGATATGTGGTATTTATAATTGCACTCTTTATAATTGCGTTCGGCACGTCTTTGTCAATACGCGCCAATTTGGGTTCATCCCCTATCTCGTGTCCTCCTTATGTGTTGAGTCTCGTTCCAGGCACCAAGTGGTCAATGGGAAAATACGTAATCTGTATGCACATCTTTTTCATTCTTTCACAGATACTGCTATTACGAAAAAACTATCATATTATTCAACTGTTACAAATTGTCGTGAGCTTCATTTTTGGATTCTACACCGACGTAACAATGTGGATGACAGGGCTTTTCATGTTCGACAGCAGCATATTTGGTTACGTGATGCGTTGCATTCAACTATGTGTTGGCGGAGGACTGCTAGCCTACGGAATTGCAATCGAAGTGAAATGCGACGTGTTGACACTAGCCGGCGAAGGATTTCCGCTGGCAATATCAAAAGTTGTCCATGCCGACTTCGGCAAGGTAAAGATGTTCAGCGACACAGGTCTTGTTGTCATTGGCGCAATATTATGCTTTATTTTCATTGGTGGCTGGCATTGGGACATGATAGGCGTAGGCACATTGTTCTCAATGTTCTATGTAGGCTTTCTGATAAGAAAGTTCAGTCCATATACCAAGTGGCTAGAACCATTTTTCAATGCCACTCCGCTAACAGTCATCACGACAGAAAGAAACATCAGCGCATCTCCTTTGGTAATAACCATTTCGAGAGAATATGGCAGCGGCGGTCACGAGGTTGGCGAAAAACTTGCAAAGAAACTCGGTATAAAGCTCTACGACAAATACCTGATTGACAAGACTGCCGACGAGCTTGGATGTTCTTATGATTTCGTAAAGGAGAACGAGCAGAATATTTCAACAGCCAAGTTATGGAAACTTATATTTACCGACAAGAGCATTCCTATGTCAATGAATCCATCTGAAGACGATGCAATCTTTGTTTCACAGAGTCGCACCATAAAGAAGTTGGCAGATAATGAGTCATGTGTAATCGTTGGTCGTTGCGCCAATTGGGTATTAAAAGACGACAAAAACAGTTTCCACGTCTTCGTATGTTCCGACATCAAGGATGCTGTTGGGCGTGTAGTCGGCTACATCAATTCTTCCCCTGAGAAGGCAAAGGAACAGATATTAAAAACAAACAAGGCACGTGCTAATCATTATTGGCAATACACAGGAGGTTATTGGACCGATGCCCGCAACTACGACCTTGTAGTAAACTCTTCAAAAATAAGCATTGACAATATTGTAGAAATAATCTGCAACAGCGTAAAGAAATAAAAACAAGTATATTTGCGGATGCACGACAAACATCGGCATCCGCAAATATCATTAGATAATCTCTAAGAAAATCTTTTCATTTCTTTTTACGCATTCAACAAACAATTCAGTAAGTTCATTAAATCGTCGTTCGCTGTGTATGCAAAGTCCCCACGTTACATTATCGCCCACGATAATACTTCCCGATCTAACCTTAAACACACCATTACCGGCAATAAGCTCTCCAACAGCTTTTCTTCCGTTAGACCTTATTATCAATAGATGCACACTCTTTTGCGAAGTATCTAACTGCATTTTCACCTCGTAGCGACCAATTTCAAGGCATTTAGGTGTAAACTCCGCAGTGTGGCAGATTAGGCGGTTGTGAAGTCTCAGCAATCCATCTGTTGTGTCTTTGCGAACACGTATTCTTTTCAATTCCAAATCCATAATTCAATATCTATTATTTAAAATGACCAAAATGACTTTGACCATAATGACTAATTTGCAATCTTGCGATAATTATTGTTTTCCTGTTGTGAAACGATTCCCTGTTTTTTCCAGTTCTTCAGCATCATACACACTGAATTTCTAGTACAGTTTCCGCCTTTCACGGCAATAGACTGCTGCAACGCCTGTTCAAAGCTGAATTCATCAGCCAGACGTGAGAAGATGCTGTCGTTCTTTCCACGGTGCACTCTCACTCCTTTTGCAGAGCCCTGATAGTCGTGTGAGGTGATTGCAGACTCTATCTTCTCTCTAAAGAAATACATGTTATTTTCTATCAGTGAATCGGCAATCACGTCGTAGGCATCAAGAAATTTCGGTGTCTGAACCTTACTAATTACTTGTTTCCACAATTCATGTTTCTGCGTTAGCAACAGTTCTGCTTTAGCATATCCGTATTTTCTTATCAACTGTCCGCACACTGCACAAAGCATCAGACAACACATCATGCGTTGGGCGGTCACGCACACTCTGAAACGCTGTCGGGCCATAATTCGGTCGTCGTTCTTCATCGTCTCAAGTCTCATTTGTTCTACCCATTGCCTTCCCTTTTCCTCTAGTTTTGGCAATTCAATGTCGCCCTGAATCAGCGGCAGCAGATGTGCCACCTGCATAATGCGTTCAGATTGTTTATCGGATAGCTTCGGTGGATTGTCATCAAGTTTTGAGAATGTGTTATCAGGAGTGTGAGCAATGGCAATTCTCGATTGGAAACCGTCGGTGTAGTTACTCACCACTCTATAAAGAGCATCGGGAGTGCCACACATCACAACGTTCCACAACAGTCTGTCAATATGCACATTTACTGCGTCAACCGAACGAGCCTCACGGTCGAAAGCACTTCCGTCGTAACTTTGCCTTATCATCACCGAGAAGTCGCTCATTGCTGATTTCCACTTTTGAGCCACGTTGTCGGCTTCGGGAGTGAACGAGAAAGCATGTTTCCCCTGAACGTTCTGCAATTCCTCGGCAAGATTTGCCACTGTATTGTTGAGCGGCAGCCAGCGTTTAGGCAATTTGGGTTCAACTGGTTGTTCTTTCTTGTTTTTAGAAGCCTTATATTTAGCCCTCCATTCCTCATGCTGTTTGTTGTATATTTTCGTGAGTTCACGTTCCTCGTTCATCCATGTTTCCACGATAGGGTCAATGTTTCCCTTTCCAGAACCAAATTCTCCCGCAATGTATGAAATAAGATTTAGTGAGTTTGCTTTGCCGTGCACATAAAGTTTCACACCCGTCGCCAAGGCGCCGATGGCAGGACAAATGGCAGTGAGCACAGGCATCGTCAGTCCATGTCCAGCAGCCTCGATAGAATCTTTCACACCCTGTACCATAATCGAATGAGGCAACTGTCTGTAATAAAATTCTTCGTCACGCGTCTGCACTTCGTCAATAGCGTTCACCACATCCTCGTTGCCCATATTGTCTTTTCGCAGAGCTGTGAGCACGTCGCGCATTCTCTTTGGCATTTGCGTGCGTCTTGAAATAAGTGCTGAATCGATACATTTAAGTTTCTGTTCCTCACTAAATCCATCATAACAAGGAACTACTTTGCAGAGGGTATTGCGGTCGAATCCGCAAATATGACGTAGATTTACAGCCAATTCAAACGTCAGCACATCACGATTACTCTTCACCGGAGTGTGACCATCATTGTATAGTTCCCACCATTTGTTTATTATATCAGAATATGGAATGCCAAGATAAGACATTTCTGTATTTTGAATTTTGTTGTCACAATTTATTTCCAGTGTAGTTTCTTCAACCTTTGCTTCATTTTCCTCATGGATGGCTGGATGCCAGTGCTTATTTGCTTTATGCGCCTCTGGGGGAAGTTCTTCTATTCTATGTTCCAACGCTTCGGCTTCCGCATTCACGTCGGCTTCCACATAATTATCACTAAAGAGTTCATCATTCAGATAAAGCAGATTATCCTTGTCGGCGGTAGTTGTGAAATACACTCGATTAATGTCGTGAGCACCAGTATCCATTTCGCAGTCAAGCATACGAGCAATGCGCACTTGATTTTCAAGAATCGTCTTTCCCCGTTCGCGTTTCATCACAGCGTGACCACCCTGTCTGGCACTACGTTCAAGCATCAGCAATCCATATTTTTCAGGATTATCAAGTAAAGTCTTTGCGGCTTTCTCAAATTCAGCCTTGTCGTCAAGATCAAAGCCAAAAGCCATACTAGGCAGTTTGCAACCCTTAACAACGCCCTCAGGATAATGGCTCGAATAGTTCATCTGCACAAGTCGTCGCTTTGCATTGTCGTTGCCTTCACGCGCCAATTGCAGGTTTGCTTTCTGCTGGCTGCTGTCTCTCAGTCTAAGATATTCATCTTTTGTTTTAACGGGACAAGCCACCTTGTGGCCGTCCCTGATAGATATTACGTATACGCTCATACAGTTGCCTCTCTTGCCTCTTTCATTATCGTGTCCATGCAGTCAAGTCCCTCATTTTTAAACACCTTCAGCGTGAGTTGAATTGCACCGTCGGCAGTGGCTGAAATTCTGCCGTGAGCCAACTTTTTGATAAGGGTACTCTTTGGTCTCAATACAGGTTTAGCCACAAAGTCAAAAGTGCCATCCGCCATTTGCTGTCCCACTCCTCTACTTCTGAATTTCTTCACCAATCCCACTTCTGGGCTGTCGGGTGAGAACATAAAGAATTTACTTTCGTCATAAAAAGCCTGTCCGCCAAGCTGTACGTGTTCAACTTTTTCGTTGAAATTATTCTGATTATTTATCATTTTGTCTGAATTATTACGAGAAGAGCAGAGCCTCGTTAAAGCTGTCGACAATTATCCCTGGGCACTCTACACCCGCTCGTTCAACTCAGATTAAAAAAATAAAAGATTAAAAACTTCTGTTATCTTCGCCGAAGTTCGTAATGCGCAGGTCGTTAAACCATCTGCCCTGATATTCATGAGCACGAAAGGCAAAGTCTGCCCATAGAGTAGTGTTCTCCTTGAATTCAAATTTATCCACAGCATCACCAAACAGGCTTGCCACAATCACGTCGGGATACATCACTTTCTCGTCGGCTTCGAGCACCACTTCTCTTGTTTTCCAATCGTTTCCGTTTTGGCTCTTTCCGCTTTTCACTTCCATGAGAGCCTTCACCTTAAAAAATCTCTTTTCCATTATTATATTTGCATCCGCCTTTCAAAAGTACAACCCGCAAACTTGCCGTTGTATCGGATGACGGATGCAAATGTAGGGCAAGTTTTTTGTTAAGCCATTTCTGCCTTTTAAGCTAAATTCAATTCGGCTTAAAACAGAAATAGGGCAACCCTTTGCGGATTGCCCTATATGCCTATAATCAAATGCGCTAAATAAATTTATTTAATGCCTAATTCTTCAATCAATTTTTTCACTTCATCAACTAGCAAAACATCAGGCTCGCGATTATCAATGAGCCTCTTTATAAATCCAGAATAACTTTTCTTGGTTACACTGCTTGTTAGTTTACAGTCTGAATAAAGAAAATCATAACATGAATTACCATTACAGTTACTTGGTAAGATTTCTTTCTCTATCAATAATTTGTATAATACAACAAACACCTTTGAGGGATAATTATCTTTGCTTGAGCATAGAGTTTTATTATTCTTAACATGATGGCGTGATAGAAAATCATTAAATGCTTTTGCACATTTTTCTGTAAACACATAATCTTTCTCACCGTCTTTCTCAAAAAGAAATTCTGCTTTTCTGCCACGACGTGGAGTTTCAACCTTTGCTGCCGTTTCTTTTATTTCAACAGCATCGGCAACTTCAGCTTCTGCCACATGATCAGTTTGTTGGGGAGCAAGGAATACTCCGCCATAAACCGGACCATTGAAAACATTGCAATTATTGTTCTTCTGGTGGAATTTGTCCATAATCATTTACTAGTTTACCATTTTTATCCCAATCTTCCGGCAACATAAATGTAGGATTTTTTACTTCACCATTAAACACGTTGCTGCCGCTTATGGTTTGATTCGTTGCCTGTTCATGTTTTTTACGAAGGTCAAGACATCTACCGCGTGCGTATTCTATTGCTTCATCAATTGAAGTACTTGGGCATTTTCTTTGAAATTCATATAACATTGACATAAGATAAGTAATTCTTTCAAGTCCAAATTCTTCGGCAGAATCTACTAAATTAGTTAGTACGCTTTCAACTGTTTGTTCATCTTTACTACAATCACACAAATCACTTAGTTTCTTGCTTGTATCAGCAAAAAAGCCTTCATGCTCTTTAATCATTTCGTGATGGTGTAAATCATCAGATAATTGTTTGTATTTGGGATGCGTACTTATGTTTCTAATAATTGCCAACATTATTATGGTGCATTCTTCCGTCTCCCCAGCCTCGCTCAATTTTATCAAGGCACACCAAAGAACAAGAAGCGTAGTGTATTGTGCCTTTTCCTTACTACGCTTTATTAATGAAGTGCCATCTGATGATTTTAAAGAGGCATAACGTGAATTAAGATTTAGTCCTATGTTATAGACCATAAAATCAGGATGTTCGCTATTAATCAACCTTTTTACAACCTTCAGAGCTTCTGTCCATATTTCCTCTGGATTCAATTCGTCATCCATTGAGGTATATTTAGCTAACAAAAAATAAGCTACCATAAACAAACTATCCGCTTCAAGATATTTATTCATTCTGTCCATGCTCTCCTTCTCCGAAAATCTCTTATACATTGCCTATTGTAGTATTTAAATTTATACTATTTAGAAAATCAGTTATCATCTGGCACTTGCTATCAAACAAGTCATCATACTCTTGACTAAGCGCTTCATCATTGATTTCACGCTCCTGACTACCATTCTCTCCACATATAATATTTGTTCCGTTTGTCAATTTTAACTTAATTTCAGAACCAGTGGCAGCACACGCCTTAACACAACGATTAAGTAAATCCTTGCCTTCATGCGGCGTAAGCACTTCGTCATCATTGGCTTCCCAACTTAATCTTGGTGCACCATTCATATCGTCTGCAGTGTCAAGTATGTTTCCAATCAAGTCTGATATTACAGGTAGATTGGGAAACGGAAACTTAAAATTCACCATTTTTATCTTATAGGGATGATTCGTCACTATTTTCCAAAACTCGTGAGAGTCAAAACGTGGAGCTATAGTTATTTTTAATCGTCTTTGTGCAAGATATAAATTAAAGGTTTCCATCATTATTTTAGATAATGCCACAGGACTATAAAAGGCTTCTGTGAGTTTCTGAATAGCTATCGTCTGCACATCCTTGCGGTTATCAATAAATACCGCGCAACTAGGATTGTCAGGAATTTTCTTTTTTATAAATTCATGTTCAATCTTCTGCTTTTTGTTATTGGCTATTCTTAAATCCCAAATTCCGTCTTCCTGCCACACCACTATTTGCTTATATTCCTTCTTTCCCTTTTTAAAAGGAACACCCTCATCAGCCATGTAATGAAGGTAATCATCCAAAATCTTTTGTTTGTTTAATCTTGATTCTTTTACGTCTACTCTTTCTAATTCTTTAAACAGACCACGATCTTCAGGACAATTTATGTAACTAAACTCGTAGGTGAAAATTTGCAGTTTTGCCATTAATTTCTTAGTTTTTTATTAATTAAGGGTCATTTAGAGGCAATGTAGTTTATAGCCTGAAAACACTCCGGTAAAATTATTATTTAATTTACTTCTATTACTAGTTGGTCTCATAAACACAGGTATTGTCTATTTTCATTTTTAGTGGTTTCTTATATATAAGTAATCTACATGAAATTTTACCTATCCATTTAGCCTTTCTACCAAGGCTTAATTGCCTATACCAGACAAAGAATTATTTCGACCAACGGAATACAAAGGTAATAAAAATATCATAGAATAACAAATTAAAACTAATTTTATTTTACACAGCAGTTAACAAAACCCTTTATTATGTAAATATTTTTTAGTTAAAATATTCATTATGTTCTCTAAAACGTGGTCATTTAGTCAAAGTCATTTTGGTCATTTTCAACTTCTGATAAGTGGGACTATTACTATAATATAAATTATATATTTAAATATATAATTTATATTATGGCTTGGAGCGCAACATCAAGAATTCAAAATGACCAAAATGACTTTGACTAAATGACCTCATCGTGAGGATGATAACATGAATGAATGACACTAATTGCATGCTGAACGAAAATAGTTAGCGCTGTAAAGTTAGCAATATCAATGTTTTAAAGTTTTGAAATTTAACCTCTGAACAACGAAACTTTGAAATCGCTTGTTTGGAATTGTTATTTGCCCTACCTTTGCACTCGTCATCCAAACGTGATGATGACCGAAGAGAGAATTTGCGCTGCTCGCCGAAGTCGAAACATAAACCAAAATATTAATATCATGCCTTTGAACTATAAAATTTACATGAACAAGAACAAGAAGAACTTGAAGACATACAACAAATTCTATGCAAGAGTGGTACACACATCCACTGTTGAGACCGATGAACTAGCGGGAATTATAGAACGCAACTGCTCTGTGAAGAAGAGTGATGTATTGGCTGTGTTGACAGAAATGTCGGAAGTGATGAACGACCAACTGCAAGATTCAAAATGTGTGAAACTCAGCGGAATAGGCACTTTCAAGCTTGCAGTATCATGCATCGGAGCTGATAGCATTCCTGAATTCAACCCAACGAAAAACATCAAGAAAATCCGCGTCAGCTTCACTCCTATCACCAAGGTGGACCGAGCAACCAACAAGCGAATAAAGAACTTCACCGCAGGAGCCAAGATGAAGGAGTACGGGCAGTACACCAAAATCAAGACCGCACCAAGTGGTGGTGACCCTAACGGTGGTGTTGTGAAGCCATAAAAACTAGCCTTTGGTGGGACTGTCCGGAAAGTCTCGCCGCGGCTACACAAAAGAGCAAAACAGCAAAGCCCTCTCTATACAGCCAATAGAATTAACATTAACCACAGTATTTTCTTAACCATTTAAAAACACAAATATCATGAAAAAGAATGAAGTATCAATTATCATCAAACTAGTTATCGCCATTGCCACAAGTCTGCTTGGCATTCTTGGAACATCTAATCAGTCGGAGGAATAACTTTGACCAACGGTGACCTTAACAAAATCATCAAGACAATCACTAACCTGATTATGATGGCTGCGGCAATATGCGCTCTAATAGGATGCGCAGTGCATTAAGAATGCAACCCATTGCTAATAGCAATGCAACCCAAAGCGATTGGAATATAGAGCCAAAACTAATGGATTTGAGAAAACCCAATCTGAATGGAACTGAACTATTTTTTTCACTTAACTTTAGCTAATGGTTCATCACAAATGCAGAAACAGTAACGCCGAAACTCGAAATGAGCTTCGGCGTTTACCGTATCTGTTCTATTCTCCTTATTTATCCATTTCTTTATAAAGGATATAAACGAGCTTGACAAATAAGCAAAAAATTCAGGATTGCTAGAGTTTTTACGACTAAAGAAAGCACCGACAAATCAAATCATCTAAACGATTATAAAAATAAGATTGTGGTTCTGAATGTCTAAAAACAAGCTGTGTGCGAACACAATATATTGATTTACATCAAGAAAAGGTGTATTTATGCATTAAATGTACCTGAAAGTATTGCGCGCAACTGAAAATAACCCTATCTTTGCATCATCAAAAGGTTAATAGATTGTTTAGGTTAGTAGTAATAAAATTTTAGGTTTAGTTATTAGGTTTTTAAGGTAAAGTTAATAGATTGTACAGGTAATAACTTGGAGACCGTGAGGTTACCATTTATTAAAGAAATATTTTAAAAATAATAATAGGCGTTGAAGCTCGTGATTTGAGTTTCAACGTTTTTTTTGTGTTCATGCAGATGCCCTAAAGGCTCTGCACAAACAGTTTAGGAGTGGTCTTCATCTTGCGCTTAAACATCTCTCGGAAATTCTTAACATCTTTGAATCCACAACTCTCACAGACAGTCTCTATATTGGTTGCCCCATGCTTAAACATCTGCACAGCCTTATAAATCTTATAATCGTTGATAAACTCTATGAGAGACATTCCCGTCATCTGCTTTACTTTCTTGTAAAGAGAAGAATGGCTCATAGCTAGCTTGTCTGCAAGGAAATCAATGCTGAAATCATCATTATTAAGATTATCATCTATGATCTCTCTACACCTTAACAGAAATATCTGTTCTTCCTTGGTGTAGTTGTTAGACTTATTGGTTATGGAACTTGTCAACTCGGCATTGTCAGTCTGCTCAATAAGACGATCTATTCTTTTTCTGAGGACTTTGAGTGAAATTGGCTTGGTAACATAGGCATCGGCACCATTATCAAAGGCGGTGAGCATGTCTTCCTCGGAAGTCTTAGCTGTGAATATCAACACTTTTATGCTTGACAACTTTTTGTCGGCTTTCAGTTTTCCAAGAAACTCCAATCCGTTCATATTAGGCATCATAATGTCGCAGATAATTACATCAGGTAGATTCTTGACAGCCTGCTCCAAGCCCTCTACTCCATCACAAGCCGTGAACACCTTGAAGTCGGAAACGAGATTGCGCTCTAACAACTGTATAGTCTGAGGTTCATCATCTATGATAAGCACAGAATGAGTAGCTGTGGGATTGCCAGGCGACTTGGCTGCATCAAATGGTTCAGGTTTAAGACTGTGGTCTGCATCTAAAGCACACTGGCTGCTGTCAATTAAATCATCAGCAGCATGTTTACGCTTTGGCATTGTGAAAATAAATTCAGAACCTTTTCCCACTTCGCTTTTCAAAGTGATTCTGCCACCATGAAGTTCTACGAAATTCTTCACAACCGACAAGCCTATGCCGTCTCCCTCACTTTGTTTCTCACCACGCTCTGTACGGAAGAAGCTTTCGAATATATTATCGCGCATTTTTTCGATGATACCGATTCCATTATCCTTTATTGAAAACATTACGTCTTCGTCTCTATCCTCTATTGAGAAGACTACATTGCCGCCCTTTTTGGTGTATTTAAACGCATTAGACACTAAATTTGAAATAATCATCTCTAGTTTTTCAGCATCAAATGTAAGCTGGATGTCTGTCTTATCACACTGGAACTTAAACGAAATGTCTTTCTGTTCGCAGAGGTTCACATAGTCCTCGGTAAGGTTTTGACAGAATGCCACTACGTTCATGCGTTGCAGAGCCAGTTTGAGTTTATCAGTATCCATCTTTCTGAAATCAATAATGCGGCTGATGAGTTTATTCAGTTTCACAGAACTACGATACATTGCATGAAGATAGGAATAGGGAACGTTGACAATTGAGGTTTTAACGTCCATCAATTCCTCAATCTGTGCTGCAATAAGGAATACAGGGGTACGCAGTTCGTGAATGATGTTGGTATAGAATGTCATTTTAGCATCATTGAGCTTTTTCATCGTGTCTTTCTCAATCTCGCTTATACGCATATTATGCTTTATATCGAGTTCATAAAGATAGAACTTTAAAGCTGAGACAAAAAGTAGAATGAAGAGAATTATCCAAAGCCCAATAGCCCACGTTGTCTTATACCACGGCGGTGTCACAACAATGTTGAGCACAGCTGACTTTACCCAATGTCCGTTACTGTCGATACACCGCACAAAAAAATCATAAGTTCCAGGCGGAACATTCGTATAAGACACCTCTCGCGAACCAGACAATTCACGCCAGGATGTCTCCAATCCTTTAAGGCGACATGAGAAATGCACACGATTTGGCGATTCAAGTTCGGGTACGGAGAAATGTATGGTGAAGAAATTCTGATCATAAGAAAGTTTTATGCTCTTTATGCTGTCGCCATAAAGATTAAAGACCTTGTTATCATTGTTCAACAGATTTAAAGATGTGAGACTGACCTTATCATAAAGCTGCCTGTAATGAATTAATGCAGGATTGAACATGACTAATCCCTTTGTACTTCCAAAGAACATCGTATGCCCGCTGAAAATACTTGAATTATCGGTAAAAGTAGATGAAATATTTTCGTCAACATCGAATCTTGCAAAGGTCTGAGTTTTGGAATCAAACCTGAACAAGCCATTCTCTGTTCCCATCCATAACTGTCCCTTGTGATCTTCCTCTATGGCTACAACGTTATTGTCTGTAAGTCCCTGGTTATAATCATATTTACGTATCGTATTCAACTTTTCATCTATGCAGTATAAGCCATAATAGGAAATTGCGACCCACAGTCTAGCGCGCGAATCTACATAAATATATTTTATGTCATTAGCAGGCAACCTCATCTTTGCCGAGCTTGCTGAATAATGCTTCATGATTTTAAAGCTGCGTCTGTCGACCTTGTAAACTCCGAGATGGCTTGCACCAATCCAAACATAATCGCCCTCACGCTGAATAGCCGAACAGTTGACACCAATAAGAGACTTGATGAGTTTTGCCTTTCCGGTCTTCTTATTAAACACACTGATATTTGGTCCTCCCACCCAGATGTTTCCCAAGCCGTCATCGCACATTGTCCACACATTATTTTCATCTCCAAGCTTGACTGAAGGCATGCTGAACAATTGGAAACGTGAAGTGGCAATGGAATATTTTGCTAATCCCTTTGTGTAGATTGCCATCCACACATTTTCATTATCCTTCAACAACGAAACCACATTATTACCTGCAATATTACTGTTTGAAGTGTTAAGCACACGTGTCTGCTTAGTAGTCTTATCATAGATATTCAGTCCACCACCGTCAAGTCCTATATAGATTTTGTTGCGGTCGTCAACTACGGCTGTCACAATATCATAGCTAATACCATGATTTGCCCTACTTAGCATCACGAATTTAGACTGCTTATCAGAATAGAGATTAACTCCAGCACGATAAGTACCAGCCCATAAGTCGCCGCTTTTATCTTTGAATAAAGAATAAATAGCATCACCGCTAATATTACTGTTCTGCGGTGTACATTTCGTAAGTGTTCCATTCTTAGCAAACACTAATCCAGATCCGTCTACGGCAAAAACAGTACTGCTTTTATAATCAACAACATCCATAAGATTATCGGGAACGGCAATGGGAGCCTCATAAAATTTATCTCCCACAACTTTGAACGCAAGGCTTTTGCGTCCAATTCCATTACCAACAAATATTGCATTAGAATTTTTACTGTAATGGATGTTAATATTATAAGTGATAGTAATTTTCTTGTTTATCCGATAAAGGATGTGGCTTGCATCAGCCGACAATACATAAAGTCCCGCAGAACCAACAGCAAGCAACTTTCCATTTTTGAACTTGTTTATCGCATATATTTTGCAGCCATGAGTAAGTTTACGAAAATTACAATCGGCAGAGGCTGCGCTTTTTATATAATAATCGCCAAATTCATCAGCTGCGATAATATTTCCATAGTTTATAAGTAAAGAGTTCATTCTTGACTTTAACATATAAGAGCGTCGCTTATTGGCAACATAAAACTTATGAAAAAGTCCGTCGCTGAAAGAATAAAAGTCCACACCTTTATTTGTGGCAATAACAAGTCCATTGCTTACCGGCAATATCTTTCTCACGTTATTGTCTGGTAAAGAAAAGGCATCGTTAACGTCGTGTCTGAATGTAGTAAACAATAGCCCGTCGTAACGGCAAATTCCATTGACAGTTCCCATCCAAATAAATCCATGAGAATCCTGATTCACACAATTCACCGTATTGTCTGGTAAACCGAATGTATTGTCAATAACTTTAAACTGCTCACTGGCACTCAATCGGAAAAAAGACAAGATAAAGAATAACGTTGACCCAAACAGACGACAATTATTTTTCATGAAAATACATATTGATTAATCGTAAGTGCAAAAATACGAAATAAAAATCTAACCACAAGAAATAAGACAAAATAAAAAAGATTGCTCCTTAATTTAATTAGGAATTAACCAAACATAAAGCCTATATATTTCTATTGATAATTAAAGTTATTATCGACGTGGAGATTCATTCCTCCACCATTGAAATTTATCGTATTTGGTGTGCTGATGTTATCCTTAAAGAATGCCATTTTGTGGTCTTTAGAGCATAGTTTCGACACAAGAGAAAGGATTTGATGTGAAATGAGAACTTCTATATAAAAAAAATAGTATTTTCATGCGTTCAAACGAAAAATTATCAAATATTTTTTGTAATTTTACAGCTGAAAATAAATACTAAAGACAAAGCAGAAAGCTCATGAAATAACACCAATGAAGCTTGCAAACCGATAGATCTCTACCATTATGTTGACCACAACACACTTGACTTCGTAAGGTTCTTTGTTTAGGCTCACATTATTATGGCTTGGAAACAAGAATAAATATTTGTGACGTGTGATTTATACTAAGACTGTAGATTAAACCATTTTTTTTACATGAAAAATAAAAATATGAAAATGTATTTTAGAAAGTGTGTGTTTATCATTTTAGTAATGGTATCAAACAATTTACTTGCCCAAACCAATTTAACCATAAATAAGGATACTTTGGCTGATAAGGTAGGTTGGCTTTGGGAAATAAGCGGTAACGGATTAACGCAGAAATCCTACCTATTTGGAACATGCCATGGAGATGGGTATAATTATAAGAAAGAGGAAATCTTTAAATTTAAAGGACTTGCTGATGTTTTCCAGAAAGTGGACGTTATTGGTTTTGAAGCAAAAAGGAATCTACCGCTTAAAGATTACAAAGAAATTGCAATCACTATTTATAATTGGATGAAAAGGCCAGAGCCCAAATATCTGATGCCACGGGGAACTTATTATGTAAATCTTTACGACAATAAAACTCAATTTCAGGAAGTTCATAAATACTTGAGTGACAATATGTCTGATATTGAATACTGGAAAAAGAAGCCATACTATTGGATACCACGAATCAGCTATTCGCAATATACAAAGTCTCAGTATGGTATAAAAACTGTTGATGACGTTTTATATGATGAAGCCCTCAAAACGAAAGCTAATATAATAGCCTTAGATGATAATAAAGCGCAACTCACTCTTGTTGATATATTGAAGAATACACAAAGTGATGATAAGCTCCCATTAAAGGAACAAGCCAAGAAGCTTTACCAATTCATACATGCAATAAATTCAATCACGACTAATTCCCAACAAGAATTAACAAATTTGTATTTGGAGAATGATTATTATAAAGTGGAGAGTTATTTTAATTGTCCAGTATTTCAAAATTCTAAAGAGGTTAATGAATTATTAATACGTGACAGAAATCAAAAATGGGTTCCTATTATCGAAAAAAATATTAGTAACCATTCATGTTTATTTGCATTTGGTCTTAGACACATGATGGGAGAAGATTCCATCATAAAGATGCTTCGTGCCAAAGGTTACACGATAAAGCCTGTTATATAATGAAAAGAATAAATTTAAAAACGATTTATAATGAATAAGAAAATTACAGTAATTAGAAAGAAGTATTTTCGTTCTTTTTTGTATTTTGGTGCCCTAGGCGTACTTGTACAAACGTTGTTTTTCAGCGATTATGATTACCATACTATCATATTTTGGATTAAGATATTTATTTGTTTTACTTCATTCTATTATGCTTACAGACTGAAAAAACAATCCATACAAGAATAAAACGAAATTTAAAAAGGTCGATTCTCAATTAAACTGAGAATCGACCAAACATTAAATCTATATAGTCCTATTGAGAATAATATCTTTATTGATAAACACGCACATAATCAATGTAGTATTTCATAGGGAAAGCACTATTATCAATGCTTCCGCCATTATCTCCACCTAAAGCAAGATTCAACCAAATAAGATCGCCAAAGTCTGCAACCGTATTGCTAAACGGATTCATTCCGCCACCACTTGGTGCACCGCCACCATTACCATTTACAGTTTTAGATGTGCTTATTTCATTGATCAATTCATCATCAATATAAATTTTCAAGCTATCACTGGTCCAATCCAAACGCCAGATGTGATATTTTGAAGCCCAGTCCTTATCCTTGCTTATATAATTATCCATTGGCACAACTTTAGACTGCCAGTTGCCACTCCATCTCTTATCTGAACCCCAGCAATAGTTAGCATGAATAGCAGGAGCTCCACCAGAAGGATAAGACTCCAAAATATCAATCTCACCGCCAAGAGGCCATTCCCAAGTATTGCCGACTTGCCAGATAGCAGGCCAAGAGCCACTTGCTGTAGGAATCTTTGCACGCACAAGCACAGTACCATATTTGTAGATGTATTTGCTTTGCATTGAAGCACTTGTGTATTCAGCATACTGTCTATTTTGCTTCCAATCAGAACTTCCTGACTGATAATTAGGATTGATTACTCTTTCTTTTCTGGCTTCAAGGAGCAAAGCCCCTTTACCATCAAGATAAGCATTATCTGCCTGATACCACTGATCTTCGTGATTGCGCTGAAATCCATTTTCAAAAGACCATTTACTGGCATCTGGCTTTCCTGTTCCGTTGAACTCATCATTCCAAACAAGAGTCTTTCCATTGAATTGCTGTTTTGGAGTTGTCTCGTCTGGTTTTGTTGGGTCTTGCATCACTGTGCTGTAAGCATCAGGAGGCATTAACACAGCAACAGAACTTGCTACATCTAACGTCTGATGCTGTTTCACGGCATTGATATTAGAAGAGACAACAGCCTTAGCTTTTATTGAGAAAGGCGAAATCAGACTAATCGCGACAAATATGAATGAACAAGTTGTGCTATTTCTAAAATCATTATTCATATTAATTATTGACATTAAATTATTAATAATTTACATTGGATTAACTGATAGTTATTAATCTTTCTATAAACATATAAAATTATCATCGGTATTGGTTTTCGTAATTAGATTTCCCAAAACAGAAAGATCCTCAAGGTGATAGGTTTAAATTATACATGATCATTAATATTTTTGAGTACATTAAGATTATGCAAAATTACACAAAAACCTTCCTTTTCTTAGACTTATTTTCGTAAAAAGCAGGGGGTGTTTCGTAATTTCTTATTATTTATTAAAATCCTATAAACTCCAACTATCACGCCATTTTATCATTGGCTTGACGTCGTTAAACACCATTGTAATTCTTCTTGCTGCTAAGGTAATAATAATTTATAGTATAACAATGTTGAAAATAAGATTATTAACGAATACTTATTTTTTATTTACGAATAATAAGGAGAATATAAAATAAGGAGCCAGCCAAAATATTTTTTGACTGACTCCAATGTTAACTATAATCCTATATAACAAAGCCTATTTTTCGGCAGGTTGATCAGTTGTTGTAGGCCAATATGGATTCTGATACAACGGAGACTGATCTATTGACGCATGGTCTGATGCAGTAAGCAAGAACTGGCGTATAGGCAATGGTTCAAGATAATGAGCCATGTGCCATGTTAATCCATTCTTAAAGTTATTGTTAGCCATAACGACCTCCAATGGTCTGTAGTATTCACTCAAAGTTGGAGAAGATACATTTGAACTTGAAGAACCGTCACCCTTTAGACCAGTGTACCAACCTTGCATAGGAGTATTCCACAAGTGGAAGCCTTCAACATGGCAAGGAGTAGTCATCAATTGATCATAAGAACGCCAACGTTCCAAATCCATACCGCGGAGTCCTTCTGCAAGAAGTTCACTGCGACGCTCACGACGTATATTATAGAGAACCTTATCTGTTAATAGTGAACCGGCAGTATAAGCGCCCCAATCCTGTGTTTCCTTACTCATATCAGTAGCTTGAATTGTTACAGTAGGATCAATAGCCGCGCCAGAGAATCCAGCTTTTTGACGAACGATTTTCCAATACTCCAATATTCTACCAGAACTCAAATCATTAGTAAGCATATACTCTGCTTCCATGTAATTAAGTAAAGCTTCTGTTGCACGGAATATCTCACATGCATTATAACTTTTACCATTACCACATAATAATCTATCAAAAGTACCACCCTTACGAATTGTGTAACCAGTTACGTAACCAGTCTCACTTGTTTTACTTTTAATATTAGGCACTGGCTCAACTTGAACGTAATGATCCTCAGAAGAATTCATGTTTTTAAAACAGTTGATCTGTCCTGGCACCTTAAGGAAGATTGTAAGACGAGGATCGCGGTTTGTAGCAACTTGTGTCAACGATGTGTCACAATATTGATAATCAGATGCATAAATAGGTTTACCATCTTTCATCAAGTAACCTTCTATCAAGCTGCGAGTGAAACCAGTACCTATATCTCCAGCCTCCACAGCAACCTCTACATCATTATTGACACTCAAAGAAGTACTATACTGTCTCCAAAGTAAAACCTCTGGTGTGTTTGAACAGTCAGTTGTACCCCATATATTGAAGTATGGATTATTAGCATCGGATAATGACTGAGGTATCTTTCCTGTATTGGTAACCAACTGGTTCTTATACTTTTCAGCAACCTGTTCTGATGCATCAGCAGCCAACTTAAAGAAATACTGCGCCTCTTTATCTATAGAGCCAGAAGGATACGCATAATTTTTATTATAATCTTTTGTAGCTCCAGGCCAGCCTGTTCCCTGTGGAACGAAAGGAGTTCCAGCAAAGTTTGTCAACCATGAACCTTCAAACAAAGCTACTCTAGATTTAAACAGCAATGCAGCATCTGTAGAAACTCTTGTATGCTTAGATTCAAAGTCTTCTTTCATATAAGTTACAGCCGAGTCAAGATCACTGACTATAAAACGAGCAACCTCATTACATGGTTGACGTTTGTCAGCTGCAACAAGAATAGCCTCATTATCAGCCAAAGGTGCTGTAATAATAGGAAGGTCGCCAAATTTCTTCAATAAATCAAAATAGCAATAAGCTCTCATAAAATATATTTCACCAATATACTGACGAATATTTACATCAGAGCCACTAATACCTCCTACTTTATACTTAGTTAATATCTGATTTAATTGATAATTTATGTTTCTGATGTTAGACCAAGACCAGTCACCATTCGTATTACTTGTCTTATACAACCCTGTTCCAAATTTATTATCTGGAGACCAAGATGTCTGATTATCAGTATTATTATCATTGGTATAAGTTCCATAATTCCATCCTCCATGTCCAGGAAGAACATCTTGATAGAATTGGTTAGCAACTGCTTGAACCTGAGACTCCGTACTATAAAAACTTTCAGGAGTAAGATAAGAAGGTGGATCTTGCTTTAGATAATCATTACAAGAAACAAGTCCTACCGACATTGCCAGTGCTAGTATGTGAATTTTATATAGTTTCATATCTTTATTATTTTAGAATGTTACATTAAGTCCAAAAGCTACAGTCTTTGATAATGGGTATCCATTATTTTTATTACCGCTATTATCATAACCAATTGTCTCAGGATCATATTGATTAGGAACACTAGTTATAGTAAACAAATTCTCAGCTGAGAAGAATACACGCAAATTTGTTATTCCCCAATTTGAAACCAAAGCCTTTGGTAAAGAATAACCAATCTGCAAATTCTTTAAACGCATGTAGGCTGCATTCACTAAATAACGACTTTGACACTGAACATTCTTGTCACTCCAAGTTGGTCTAGGAAGGAAAGCATCTGTATTTTCGCTTTGATATCCATTAGCAACTGACCAAGAACTTGCATCACGATAATAATCTGATACTCCTGTTATGCCAGAGCACCACCAGCGTCCACTGCCTGTAGCTCCAAACATATATTCAAGACCGTTCCAAGAACTACCTACCCAAGAATCACGCTTCAATACACCCTGGAAGAATGCACTAATATCGAAACCCTTCCAACTTGCATTCAAATTTAAACCTACTAAATAACGAGGTGTACTATTTCCGATAACTTTCAAGTCTCCATGATCAGCAAGTGTACGCGCACCAGAAGTTACTAACTTATCACCATTCAAGTCCTTGTACATAATATCACCTGCACCCCAATTGCTACCTATTGAGCTTTGATCAGCTACAGCTAAATGAGCATCCATCTCACTCTGGCTCTTTGCAATACCTTGTGTCTCATAACCCCATATCTCGTTCATATAACGACCAGCAATATAAGTATCAATAGAATTTGTAGGGTTATTAGGATAACGAGTAATCTTTGTTCTTGCATCCGACAAGTTAACTGTTACACCATAAGCTAAACCATTTTGCAAAACGTCACGCCAACTAACCTGCAATTCCCAACCGTTTGTACGTAAGTCGGTATTATTAGTTTTTGGCACGCTAGTACCAAGAATAGAAGGTAATTCAGGAGCACTACCAATCATATTCTTTGTATTTCGAACATAGTAGTCAAAGCTACCTGTTAATCTATTATTAAAAGCTCCGAAATCAAGACCAACATTATAACTTTCAACAGTTTCCCAACCTAAAGAAGTAGAAACAAGACCAGGTGCACTTGTTATATTTGTGTTTGTGCCGTTCTGCAAGTAAGTTCCTGTAAAAGGAGAATATGTTATCGTTTGGTATGTTTGATACCAATTATCAGTATTCTGGTTACCCAAAGAACCATAAGAAGCTCTTAATTTCAAAGTATTAATATTCTTTGATAGTGACTCAAAGAATTTTTCTCTGGCAATATTCCAACCCATAGATACAGAAGGGAACAACTTCCACATATTATCAGTACGGAAACGTGATGTTCCATCATATCTAAGGTTTGCCTCTAAAAGATAACGCTCATCATAGTTGTAGTTAAAGCGTCCGAAGAATCCAGCTGTCTGCCATTGGTTACGAGCACCATTAGTACTTGGAGTTACAGCAGTACCTGTATAGCTAAGTCCTGATGTCAAGTCAACTTCTGGTTTGCTAGGATCCAAAATACCATCACGCTGCAATCCGAAAACAGTCTGTTTAAGCTGTTCTGTCTGGAAACCACCCAATATATGTAGATTATGCTTTTCGGCTATGCTCATTGAATATTCAGTATAAGCCTGGAAGTTAAGATAGTTTTCCTTTTTAAGATCTTCATGCACATTTGAACTTGTATTGTAGATTACAGGTTGACCAGAAACATCGTGATTATATGTCTGCTGAGAATCCCAATGACGATCGGCATTCATTATTCTGTAATTAAAATCAACATGCGTAATCCAGTTTTTTATTGGCTCTAGCTTAAAACCTAACTGATGATATTGAGTATCCTCTTGAGTATTATCATTTCCACCTGTTGCCAAGGCTAAAGCTGGAGATGGTGAAGAATAATAATATCCATTACGATCATATAATGGTAATACTGGCCATCCCTGTCGTGCCATGTCACTATACAAACCATTTGTCAATGCAGAAGGGCGTTTGTAGTCTGTACGAGTAAAGCGCATTGAATAACTCATTGTAATCCATTTTGCCAATTCTGCATTAATTTTAGCAGTTCCATTATAGCGTTTGTAACTATCAGGACTCATCTTCATAAAACCACCATTATCCAAATAGTTTATAGAAGTATAATAATTAAAGCTCTGATTACCACCATTTACGCTTGCATTATGTTCCTGAGAGAATGCTGTATTTTTATAAACAACATCATACCAATCAACATCGTCAACACCATAACCATATCCATCCTGCCATGAAGTACCATTAGTACCTATTGCATATAATTTCTGACCATCAGCTGTAATACGCTGTCCAGGACCATTTGGTGTTGCATTATGATACGCAACGATCTGTTTCATTCTGTCATTATCAAAGAAGACACCATTACCACTATTATAATCGGCATCGTTCATCCATGATGCGAAATCCACAGAATTCATCATGTGTTTTCCATGAATCAAAGAGCTCCATCTAAAACTATTATTATAGTTTACGACTACTTTGCCAGCACCACCTTTTTTGGTAGTAACGAGTATTACACCAAAAGGAGCACGAGAACCATAAATAGATGAAGCAGCAGCATCTTTAAGTACAGAAATGCTTTCTATATCCTGAGGATTTACAGTATTTAAATCACCTTCCATACCATCAATCAATATTAATGGAGAACCACTAGAACCTTCACCTATAGTTCCTGTTCCACGAACATTAATATTAGGAGTGGCATCCAAGGTTCCACTGTTAGAAGAGATTTGCAAACCAGGGATAAGGCCCTGAAGCGCCTGAGTTGCATTTTGTACAGGGCGTGCAGCTATTTCATCACCCGTGACAACACTTACTGCACCTGTTAGATCTAGCTTTTTCTGTGTACCAAATCCAACGACAACAACTTCATCAAGAACTTTAGAATCTTCTTTTAAGACTACATTCAAAGGGGCTCCTTTCTTGGAACTGACAAATTGTGTCACGTAACCAATATAAGAGATTTCAAGTTCGCCACCACTTACTCCTGTCAAGACGAAATTACCATCAACATCAGTAATTACTCCAGACTTGGCACCTTTAACTTTCACAGTGGCACCGATAACAGGCTCGCCCTTGGGATCAAGAACATGTCCTTTAACGACGTCAGACTGTTGAACAGCATTGACTGCGTCTACACCTGCTCTTGAAACAAGTGGAAAGCCGACAGTAAAAGCTGAAACTAAAACCGTAGAAAACAGCAAATGTTTTCCAGAGAAATGCTTTAGATTATTACTCATAAAACGTACATTTAAGTTTTAATTATTAGATAGATTATTGTTATAAAATGTTTTCGTTCTGCAAATATGCTAAAAATATTTTAATGTATAAGGTATTATTTTCGTAAAAGCAGGGGTGTTTTTCGTAATTCCTTATTATTTATTAAAATCCAACAGACTCCAACTATCACGCCATTCTATTATTGGTTTACCTTCCTTGAATTCTATTGGCAACCAAATATATCTTGCATCACTTGGATGTTCAGGCTTCCATATATCGCCCATAAAAATATATTTTCCGTTCACATTCAGAACATAGGTACTCTGACCACCAAATGTTAAGTCAGCTCCCTTACCTACACATGGATTTGGCAACTGCTTCCATGGTCCCATGATGTTATTTGCAGTAAACAATCTAGCTTTGTTTGGTGCCCATCCGGTACATCCGCTTGTAATCATCCAATACACGCCATTTCTCTTAAATACAGCAGGGGCCTCATTCATTTCAGAAATAGCCATTCTAGCATATTTACCAGTATGAGCAGTGTAGTCATCGGTGAGTTCAGCTATCTGTAAAGTCAAATTGTCTTCAGATGAATAGATGTGATAAGCCTTTCCATCTTCATCAACAAAAACAGTCTGATCACGTGCCATTTGTCCGCTTGCAAGGTCTCTTTTTACAAACAAGCCCTTCTTTATAGCATCATACCATTCAGGAGTCCACCACTTCAATGCCATCATGTCGGTGTAATGAGAATTTACATCAACTGTATCTTTACCTATTATATTAATAGGATAGACATTTGGATTTACTCGTCCCGAATGAATGTACTTATAAGGTCCGGTAACATTGTTACTTACTGCCACACCATAGCGAGCTGCAGAATACCCATTACCCTTTAGTTCGAGATGAAACCACATAACAAACTTTTGGGTCTTCTTGTTGTAAACAACCTTTGGACGTTCCAATATGCATCCTTTGGCAATATCGCTGGTTTCATCGTCAGATACGGCAAGTGCCACACCACGATTGGTCCAGTCGACAAGGTTTTTTGAAGAATAGCAAGTAACACCTACCATTGCAGAGCTTGTAGAATCAGACTTGTGTTCTCCAAACCAATAGTAAGTACCGTTGTAATTTATCACACCTCCACCATGAGCATTGATGTGGACTCCGTTGTTGTCCTTCCAAATTTCACCCGGATAAAACTTCTTAGATGCGCCTTTTGCGACAATCTGTGTCGGCAATAGCGCTAGTAAAAATAGACTAATTATTAGTTTCGTTTTCATAATTAAAAATATAACGACTGCAAAGTTAAGACAAAGATTAATAACAAAGCGGTGTGTTTTTCGTATCATAAGAGGTGAAATTGGTATTATGCAAGAAAAGGCTTAATTTGCGAAAAACAATCTTTTATTTTGTGATTTCGGCAACTTTATTTACCTTTGTCAATAATACAGGAGAAAACGGATTTTACCCAATCCCTTTATAAAGATACAAACAATATGAAGATTTTTGCTATTGGAATGAACTACGCCGAGCACAATAAAGCACTGCACGGTACATCAAATAGGCCAGAAGAACCCGTGATTTTCACAAAGGCTGACACAGCATTGCTGAAAGACGGAAAACCTTTTTTCATTCCCGACGACATGGGAAGGATTGAATATGAAACAGAATTAGTGGTGAGAATATGCAAACTGGGAAAAACTATTCCAGAACGTTTCGCCCACCGATATTATGACGCAGTGACTGTGGGTATTGACTTCACTGCCCGTGAACTGCAAAAGAAGTTGAAAGATGCAGGTAAGCCTTGGGAAATAAGCAAGGGGTTTGACGGTTCGGCTGCGATTGGAGACTGGATGGATAAAGACAAACTTAAAGATATTCAGTCTTTGCAATTTCATCTTGACATCAACGGCAATACTGTACAAGAAGGTTTCGCTGGTAACATGCTTTACAAAGTTGACGAAATCATTGCTTACATCAGTCGCTATTTCACGATTAAGACTGGCGATCTACTTTATACCGGTTGCCCTACAGGTTGCGGTCCTGTACATATTGACGACCACTTGGAGGGTTACCTAGAAGACTACAAACTTTTGGATTTTAATTGCAAATAGATCGCTGACTAAATATTTAAATAATGCTTGTCTTTTGAGATGTTTCGCTAAATATATATTGGCAACATTGATGTTGACTGTTTGCTTCACGCTCTCAGCCTCACAGAGATTCTTTAACTTGACTTACGATCAGGTAAAGATTGATTCTGCGCTGCCTCGTGTCACGTATTCACTTCCACTTGGACTTGATTATCGTGACTCAATATATAAGGTAAGCATTCTCTATCCCGACTTTATTGAGTTGCCACAAGCTGGCATTGATCAATACAATAAGATATCCGGTGCGCCCTTATCTGAATTGCCTGTAATAAATCAGTTTATTGCTGTAAATAGCAAGCAGCCATGCCTTGTTGTATCATTCTATCCCATCGTATTTCGCGACAGCCATTACCGCATATTGGCAAGCTATATGCTAAAAGTTGAGTCATCAGCAATAAACAATACTAAAGCAAAATCATCGGCAGCCATTACCAGAGCAACAGTTCCATCATCAAGATACGCAACTTCTTCTGTGCTTTCATCAGGACGCTGGGCAAAGATAAGAATTGCCTCATCAGGCGTGTTTGAACTTACAGATGCGCTTATAAGAAAGGCTGGATTCTCTGACATTTCCAAGGTTCACGTATACGGTTATGGTGGAAATCTTCAAAACGAAGTGCTTAATGAGGATGAACTTATTGCCCACGATGACTTGAAAGAAGTGGCATTATGCAATATTAACGGAAAGAGATTATTTTATGGTCGAGGTCCTGTTTCATGGAGTAGCAACGATGCTAGTAGACGCACCCGCAATCCTTATTCTGATTACGGATATTATTTCATTACACAAAACGATATAGAACCGCAGACTGTTGATTCGACAACTTTCATAAATTCATTCTACCCTTCAGCAGATGACTATCATTCTCTTTATGAGGTTGACAAATATTCATGGTATCATGGAGGACGAAACCTATTTGACAAGGACGAGATTACAACTGGAAACAGTAAAAATATAATCCTCAATAATACAGCCAATGCCAAAAGCGGAAAACTATCAGTTAACGTTAGCGCAGGCAGCAACTCAATGGTGCAAATAATGCTTAACGACTCGATACTTGGCACGCTGAATATTTCGTTGGGAAGCTACGATAATGGTAACGAGGCTGGCAACACGTATTACATCAATAACTTAAAGAACGAGGAAAACGTTTCTATAAAGGCATTATCTGGCGGTCCTATTCGTCTGGATTATGTATCAATGGCATGGGACACTCCCATTGGAGCTCCAGACATTACGAAGGGTGCATTTCCTATTCCTGAATACGTAAACAACATTTCAAATCAAAATCATCATGCTGACAAACAAGCTGACATGGTGATAATAATTCCAACATCGGGAAAGTTACTTGAGCAAGCCGAAAGACTAAAAGAGTTTCATGAGACTCATGACTCATTAAGCGTGAACATCGTGAAGGCTGACGAACTGTATAATGAGTTTTCAAGCGGAACACCTGATGCTAACGCCTATCGAAAATATCTTAAGATGCTCTACGACCGAGCTTCTACAACAGCAGAAGTACCAAAATATCTGCTATTGTTTGGCGACGGTGTATGGGACAACAGAATGCTCACTGCAGACACCAAGACATACGACAAGGATGATTATTTATTGTGCTACGAAAGCGAAAATTCGTTCAATTCGATCACATGCTACGTTGATGATGGTTTCTACACACTTCTTGATGATGGTGAAGGAGGCGACCCACAAAGAAAAGATACGCCAGACATTTCGGTTGGAAGATTCCCTGTAACATCGGCTGCCGAGGCAAAGATTATGGTTGACAAGACCATAAACTACGTGACCAACGAAAATGCTGGAGCTTGGCAAAACACAATGATGTTTATGGGTGACGACGGCAACCAGAACCTACACATGGACGATGCCAACACTGCAGCTGACATGATGGCAGAGAAGTATCCAAACTATCTAATAAAAAAGGTGATTTGGGACGCCTATAAGAGAGAGACATCTACTACAGGAAATACTTACCCTGATGTTACGAAAATCATCAAGCAGCAGCAAGCAACCGGAGCCCTTATAATGGACTACGCTGGACATGGCTCTGAAATAATGATTTCACACGAGGCAGTGCTTGGTCTTAACGACTTCGCCACATTCAAGAATAAGGCTTTACCCTTGTGGATCACAGCCTCATGCGACATCATGCCTTTTGACGGAACTACAGCAACAATTGGAGAGGCTGCCGTACTGAACGAGAACGGTGGCGCTGTGGCTTTCTTCGGAACGACACGAACTGTATATGCCCAGTACAATAAGGTGCTAAACATGGCTTATCTGAATTATGTACTTGACTACACTGGCGGGAAAGCGAATACAATAGGTGACGCACAAAGGTTGGCAAAGACAGAAATGATAACTACCGGCAAAGATCTTACAACCAACAAACTACAATATTCATTGCTTGGAGACCCAGCAATATCACTCATCAAACCAAGCAAAAAAATTGTAGTCGACTCGATCAACGGGATTTCTACATTATCTTCAACATTACCTATATTCAAAGGTGGAAGCATTGCCAAAATATCGGGACACGTAGAAAATGCGACTTCCCTAACCGGAATTATTACGGTTACGGTAAGAGACTCTAGAGAACTGGTAACGTGCCGACTAAATGACCCTACCCAAGCAGACAGTGCATTTCAATATTACGACCGCACAAAAGTGTTGTATAATGGATCTGACAGCGTGAAAGCAGGCAAATTCGCTTTTTCTTTCGCTGTACCAAAAGACATAAATTATAGCGATGGTACTGGACTTGTAAACCTATATGCCGTAAACAGCGATAGGTCAATAACAGCAAACGGACATTCTGACCACTTCAAGGTAGGAGGATCTGACGTAACCGCAAACGATTCAATAGGTCCCGCAATATATTGCTATCTTAATTCTCCTTCATTTGAAAACGGTGGAAATGTGAATACTACCCCATATTTCGTGGCACAAATAAAAGACGAGAACGGAATAAATGTCACTGGAAGCGGAATTGGTCACAACTTGGAACTTATCATAGATGGTAAAGCCACAATGACGTATAATCTGAACGACAATTTTAGTTATGATTTCGGAACTTATCAGAGTGGAACAACATACTATAATATTCCAGAAATCACAGAGGGCAGACACAAACTGCAGTTCAGATCTTGGGACATTCTCAATAATTCATCAACGGCACAACTAGACTTCAATGTAGTTAACAGACTTGAGCCAAATCTTTTCGGGGTGTCTTTGTCAAATAATCCAGCAACTATAACTACCACGTTTATTGTCAACCACGATCGTACTGGTTCTGACATGGACGTGCAGATAGAAGTTTTCGACATGAGCGGCAGAATTCTCTGGAAACATTCAGAAACAGCCATACCAACTTCCAGCGTCTACACTGTGACTTGGGACTTATGTACAGACGGAGGGAACAGACTTCACACTGGTGTTTATCTATACCGTGTTAAGATTTCATCTGAAGGAAGTTCAAAAGTAAGCAAGTCGCATAAACTGATTGTGATTGACAATAATTAGCCATCAAAGACGTTTAAACAAAAAGACTTTATATGAAGAAATACATTATAATATTGTCGCTGATTTTTACGGCAATGAATGCATCGGCACAGAAAACTGATATTTTCAATCCTGTGCGTACAGCCGTAACGTCTCAGACGATTGCGCCGGATGCTCGTGCTGCAGGTATGGGCGACATAGGTGCAGCTACTGATCCTGACGTTAACTCGCAATATTGGAATCCAGCTAAATATCCATTCACAATAAGCCGTGCAGGAATAGCACTAAACTACACTCCTTGGCTGCGCCAGCTTGTCAACGATATGGATCTTGCTACAATTGCTGGTTACTATCGCATTGGCGACTACAGTGCGGTGTCTGCCTCAATGAGATATTTCAACATGGGAGAAGTTATGATGAGCAGTTCAGAAACTGGTTCTGGAGACATGACTATCAATCCGTATGAAATGTCATTCGACGTGGCTTACTCACTGATGCTTTCAGAGAAATTCTCTATTGCAGCAGGTGTGAGATGGATTTATTCAGACCTTACTTACGATTACAGTGAGGATACTTCACCAGGAAGTGCTTTTGCGGCAGATTTGGCAGCCTATTATCAAGACTACATCAACATCGGGCAACGTGAATGCCAGCTAGGACTTGGACTGGACATCTCAAATATAGGCAGCAAGATTAATTTCGGCAGCGACCAAAACAGTGAATTTATACCTACCAATATGCGTCTTGGAGCATCTTTGATGATTCCTATAGACGAATTCAACAAATTCACGGTTGCCGCAGATGCCAACAAACTACTTGTACCAACATATCCAATACAGAGAGATAATGAGTCGAGCACGGATTATGAAGCCCGACTGCAAAAAGATTATTATGATGTATCAAGCATCAGCGGTATATTTAAAAGTTTCAGCGATGCACCAGGTGGTTTCAAGGAAGAAATGCAGGAAGTAAACTGGAGTTTAGGAGGCGAATATACCTACAATGATAAGTTTTCTCTGCGCGCTGGTTATCATCACGAAAGCGAAAACAAAGGTAATCGCAAATATTTCACTGTTGGAGCAGGCTTCAAAATGAACGCTTTTACTCTGGATGCAGGCTACGTAATAGCAACCGCTAAGAGTAATCCGCTTGACCAAACATTGAGATTTTCACTTGCATTTGATTTAGACGGAATAAAAGATTTATTTAAAAAGAAATAATGATAAGAGTAGGAATGGGATACGACGTTCACAAACTTGTTGAAGGTCGAGATTTATGGTTGGGTGGAATAAAGATTAACCACTCATTGGGTTTGCTAGGGCACAGTGATGCCGACGTATTGATTCATGCTATATGTGATGCCATTCTGGGTGCTGCAAACATGCGTGATATTGGCTATCATTTTCCTGACACTAGTGAAGCCACTCTGAACATGGACAGCAAGATTATATTGAAAAAAACTGTTGAGCTCATTTCTGGCAAGGGTTATCATATCGGTAACATTGATGCGACAGTTTGTGCAGAGCGACCGAAGATTAATCCACATGTTCCTGAAATGAGAAAATGTATGGCTGAGGTTATGGGCATTGACGAAGATCAGATTTCAATTAAAGCAACGACCACCGAGAAACTCGGATTCACTGGTCGTGAGGAAGGAATGTCAGCCTACGCAGTTTGTCTTATTGAAAAATAATGGAACTAAATAAACTATAAAAAGTGGCATTGTTTTTGTAATAGTTTACATAAAGTGCTATTTTTGCATTAATTATAAAATAAAGATTATGGAAGTACAAGATTTGGAAAAGAGAATTAAAGAACAAGAATATGGAAGAAGCTTTGATTTTTCAGCTGCTTTCCCTGCATTGATGCGCAAAGTATATCTTTGGATGACATTTGCGCTTGCCATTAGCGGAATGGTTGCCTATGGTGTCGCGACATCACCTAATCTATTGAGAGTTATCTACACCAACAAACTAATATTCTGGGGCATCATGATTGCCGAACTCGTATTAGTTTGGAAAATCAGCAACAGCGTGTGGAAACCTAATCGCTCTCTTGCTTCAACGACATTAATGTTTACGATATTTGCAGCTCTCAACGGTGCCACATTGTCATATATCTTCGTTGTGTTCGCTCCTGCCGCTATCGTAAAGACATTCTTTGTCACAGCTGGAACGTTCGGCGTTACGGCTTGTTTCGGATATTTCACAAAGAAGGATCTTACAAGTTTAGGCAGTTTGTTCTTCATGGGAATCATTGGACTAATTATTGCGTCTGTTGTCAATATGTTTATCATGAGCAGTACAATGGACTTGATAATAAGTTACGTTGGAGTAGCTCTATTTGTAGGCCTTACAGCATGGGACAGCCAGCGCATCAAGAATCAGCTTGCAATGGCTCAGGACATGAGCGAGGGTTCACAGAAGATTGCCCTGTCAGGTGCATTGAGCCTTTATCTAGACTTCATCAACCTGTTTATTTATCTGTTGAGAATATTCGGAGGCAGAAATAACTAAACTGTGTTTATACAAATACTCATTAAAAGAGGCTTCGAACGATAAGTTCAAAGCCTCTTTTTTGTTCCCAATCTAACACTCTAAAATCTTGTTTACGTTTTCTCACAATGTGTCATTTTGTATTTCAAAGTTCAATATAGAGTTGCTATTTTCTACAATTCTAATAAAAAGACACAAATATATCGATTTTTAATGCTAACTTTGTGACACCTTAAAATAGTAACATTAATAACAGTTCAAAAATATGCTTTTTTCAAAAAAGAAATTAGGATTATTATTCCTTTTTAGCGGATGCCTTTCGGTGGTATTTGCCGATGTGAAAATCACGTCGCCCAACGGGCAGTTGGAGGTGAACGTAAGTATTGACAAAAAAGGTAGCCAGGAATATGGCACACCAGTTTTTACGCTCCGCAAACAAGTAAAAGAAAACTATCAAAACGTTTTAGTGAATGCCCAGATGGGACTAACCACTAGCCAACAAGACTTTAGCTCTTTGAAAAGGGGAGAAGTTGGAAAGAGTAAAAAGAACAAGATTGATTATACACTTTTAGAAGGAAAGCAAACGCATAGCACAAAGACAGAAACAGAGCAAACAATAAACTTTGTCAATGCCAATCAGCAGGTGCTTTCGGTTGTCTTCAAACTTGCCAACGATGGTATGGCTTTCCGTTATCAAATAAAGACTTCACAAGACGAGAAAATTCTCAAAGATTTAACAGTCTATCCTATCGCTGAAGGCACTAAACGTTGGATACAAAAATATATTCCAGATAGCTATGAAGCTTTTTATCCCCTTACCACAGCTGGATATGATGCCAACCGACCAAACAATCGTCTATGGGCTTATCCTGCATTGATGGAAATATCAAACGGACTATATCTATTCCTCACCGAATCAAACATCACCTACAATCATTGTGCATCTCGATTGAACAACCAAACCAAACCAGACGCTTACCATGTGGAATTTGCTGATCCTTCACAATCTACCCAAGGTGACAAGTGGGAATCATCGTGGCGTGTTGTACTAGCTGGCAACTTGGCTACGATAGTTCAGTCTACAAGAGTGACCGATGTTGCAGACCCAAATGTTCTGAAAAAGACTGATTGGATTCATCCAGGAAGTGTGTCTTGGATTTATTGGGCTTATAATCATGGTTCACGCGACTTTAAGAGAGTAAAAGAATACATTGATTTGGCAGTTGATATGCATTGGCCTTATAGTTTGATCGATGCAGAATGGGACGAAATGGGCAATGGTGGTAATGTTGAAGATGCTGTTGCCTATGCAAACTCAAAGAAGATAGGAATAATGGTATGGTACAATTCTAGTATGAATTGGGTGAGCAATGGAGCTCCTGGTCCTTTTTATAGACTTAATGACTCCGACAAGAGAGAAAAAGAATTCTCTTGGTTGGAAAAGATAGGTGTCAAAGGCATCAAGGTAGACTTTTTTAAAGGTGACGACGCACAAGACATGAATCTATGTATCGACATTCTTAAATCGGCAGCTCGTCATCATTTGATGGTGGTTTTTCATGGAGCGACCCTGCCTCGTGGATGGCAACGCACCTATCCGAACCTTATGACGACCGAAGCTGTTTATGGTGCTGAATGGTACAACAACAATGGAAAGATGACTAAGGCTGCTGCTAGCCATAATGCCACTCTACCATTTACTCGAAATATAGTAGGCTCAATGGACTACACTCCAGGAACTTTTACTGATTCTCAGTATCCTCATATCACCACACATGCACATGAACTGGCTCTTCCTATTTTGTTTGAGTCGGCTTTGCTACATAATCCAGACCGTCCTTCAGCTTATGAAGCAATGCCTGCACAGGTAAAAAAGTTGTTTGCTACTTTACCTACCGTATGGGATGAAACTCGCTTCTTGAGCGGATACCCTGGAACTTCAGTAGTTATTGCACGAAGAAAAGGCAATACTTGGTATGTAGGAGGTATTAATGGAACCGACCAAAAGCTGACGTTGACATTTAATCCAACGCAACTTGCACCAAACGCCAAGACATTTGCACTCTTCACAGATGGTCCCGATGGAAGAAGTTTTGCCATCGATGCAGCTAAAAACGCCCAGCAAACTCTTAAAATTGATTGTTTGCCTAGAGGAGGTTTTGTAGCAGTCGTTCGTCGTTAAGTTTAATCAATAAAAAAAGAAGCCTTGAAAAGTAGAAAATAACTTTTCAAGGCTTCTTTGTATAGTGTTGTTCTGAATCTTATTTCCCCTTTAGATTCTTTATTTCATTAAGTCAGGTGGACAATCGTTGCTTGCACTACCCCAATTCTTATTAGGATTTGGTCCCATAACAAATTTCAACACTCCATTTCCTTTCACCATTTCGTGAGTAATGTAGTTATGAGTATAAGGCTTTCCGTTATACGTTGCACTCTGTATATAGAAATTCTTGTCTGAAACGTTCTCTGCTTCTATTACGAATTCACCAATCGTTACTTTTTTGAATGTAGGCGTTCCAATTACGTAATATTGTGAAGCAGGACAAACAGGATAAAATCCAATTGCCGAAAACATATACCATGCACTCATCTGCCCAGCGTCATCATTACCGCTTAGTCCACCAGGAACATCGAGATATTCTTTATCCATGATGTGGCGAACTATTCGCTGAGTCTTCCATGGTTCTCCAGCATAGGCATACATATAAGGAATCTGATGACACGGTTCATTTCCATGCCAATAATATGATTTTGTGAAGGTAGAATCGTCTGAAGCATTAGATATTCCAAAGAGGTAATCCAATTTAGACACATATTTATCTTTTCCACCCATAACCTTAATCAATCCATAAACATCATGTGGAACATAGAAAGAATAATGAATTGCTGCTCCCTCTGTGATGAATGGCACCCTACTCAAGATATCCTTGTTGCCAAGCCATTTACCATTCTTATAGCGTCCATCAGCCCAACCGGTAACAGGATTAATAACATTTTTCCAATTAGCAGCACGCTTCATAAGCAATTTATAATCATCTGTCTTGCCCAAGACCTTTGCTGCCTGAGCCAAGGCATAATCATCATAAGCATATTCAAGAGTGCGGCTCACCTGCTCGTGCGTATGAAAAGCCTCCATAACACTATCCTCCATTGGAATATACCCATACTTCAAATAGTTTTTCAAGGCACGGCGTCCCATTCCATTCTTGTATTCCTCAAAAGTCTTAGGACTCTCAAAGGCATTCTTGCGCATTGCTTCATAAGCAATCTTTTCATCAAATCCGCTTACATTTTTCACGATTCCTTCAGCAAGGGCTGCACTGCAATGATCACCAATCATGGCAGCTGTATAACTATTCCATGCGGGGAATATTGGCAGCCAACCACCTTGCTGATACATATCAACAAGACTTTGCAGATAACCACCTGTTTTATTATCAATTATAATATTCAGCGGACACAGTGCACGATAAGTATCCCACATTGAGAAATCCTGATAAACGCGACGATAGATTGGTCTACCGGCAAATGCCCCTAGAGAATGTTGCATTATCTTCTTTCCACCAGCGAAAGACGGATAGCGACCATCCTTGTCACTGAATGCACGAGGAAGGAAACTAGCACGATACAATGCGCCATAGAACTTGTTTACGGCAGCCGTATCAGAAGACCCTACTATTACTTTTGCTAACTTGCTTTGCCAAGATGAGACAACACGGCAACGAGTGTCATAAAATTCCCAATGTGGAACTTCTTGAGCAATATTATTGAATACGCCCTTCATGTCAACAAAACTCGTTGACGCCTTGGCTAATATCTCGTCGCCTTCATTTACATCGAAAGCAACGTAAGCTACAGAGTCTTTAACACCATATTCCACAATAGGATCCTCAAATTGCACGGCAAACCAGCCATTGAAACCAGCCTTTTCACCCCAACCTTGATAAATACGATGCACTGGATTGTAACCATAAATGCAGTTTTTTGCGGTGTCTACAGCAATAAAGCCTTCTTTTTCGTCACTATTTGCATTTACTACGAAATAGGCTTTACCACTCTTATTATACTTAAAACGGAACATTGCGGTGTGGCTCATTCCGGTCATTTCAGCTTGAAGGTGTTCATCAGGCAGTACGACAGAATAATAATCAGGATGAGAAATTTCATCTGCATGGCTGAAACGTGAAGCACGCTCTTCCGGTTTAAGGCGAAGTACGTCCATTTCTGGCATAAGAGTGAAAGAGCCATAGTCCTGAGTACATCCACCTACCATCCAATGACTTGCACGGAATCCTTGAAACTTCTTGTCTCTATAATAATAAGGAGCAAGACATTTTTGTTCTGTATCTTGTGTCTGCGGAGTCCAGAAGTTCATTCCATTAGGTTCAAATGCAGCAGGTAGAGTCTGTCCGTGTTCCTCCTTACCATTTCCATAAACACCGGCATTGCGGATAACAGAAAAGTCAGTTCCCACCATTGTATTTATAGCCTCTATCTGTCCATGTAACAAAGCATTCTGCATTCTCTTATGTACATATTTCTTTAATGACTCCCATTGAAAGTAAGGACTTTCCTGACGCAGTCCGAAAAGTTTCACTTCATGCTCATTAAGCATCAGCTTCACAATAACATTCTTACCATTGGTATAAAATATCATTTGCAAGTTTGCAGCCATCGGAACAACCTCGTCCATCTTATCAACACGTTCATCAGAAAGAGTTGAAATACCTAGAAGCGACATTAGATGATACAATGCTGTATCGTGTCCGAATCTGAGGTCAGCAGACGTACCACCATTGGCAACGGCATTATCAGCCTTAGTCTCAATATCATTCCAAAGGCTAAATGCTGAACGTGAAGGTGCACTGTAATTATCAGGAGACTGACCGTTACAAATCCACATGCGCTCATTGTTCTGTTCGTATACGGCACGACATTCGTCATCGTTTATAACATCGTCAAACCTTATCTTCAACTCAACATCCTGCATATCAGAAGCAATAGCATGAATCTCTCCCATAAGTTTATCTGGATCTGATATCTTTGAAGGATCTTTAAACAATGCAGCTGCAAAACGTTGTCCGTTGATATAAGCCTTAACTTTTGTTCGTGCAGAAAGAGCTCTCAGTTCTGGTGACTCGTTAGCGATCCAAACCATATCAGCAGAATCAACAGTCTGTTGAACAGCTGTCTCTCCCTTCATGAGTTTATTAAGTTCGTCGCTGAACGACTGCATACTTTTCACACATCTCCCCACTATACTAGCGTGTGCAGTGACTTTGTTCCCATTAAATACTTCTGGAAAGTTAGCATACATTCTATCGGCAATACCACGATGCTGTGCAGCACCAAGAGCTGTGAGTTTTCCACCATTGCCCTTCGCGTTATTCCAAACTTTTGCAAGTCGTTTCTTAAGACTCTTTCCTAACTTTGTAAGATTAGAATCGTCAGCAAACTGACTATTCACCCATTCGTAGCGTGAGTCAGATGGGAGCCAACGTGAACCATGACGACCATAATGCGAAATATAGAATACATGATAGCCTTCAGGAACTTTTGAGTAGGTGATATTTTGCGGAGCTTGGTATGCATAGTAAACGCCGCCCATCTGCTCTCGTGATTTCTGAGCATAAGAAAGACTGACGAAGCATAAAAGCAGTAACAATAAAGATAGGGTCTTTTTCATAAAGAGGAAATAATGTTGTTAGGTTGCAAAATTAATCATTTAATTCCAAATTCCAATCTATTCCCAATGGGTTATTGCGCATTTCTAACACCCATGGCAATTCTGCCGATGTAGAAATTTTCATTATTGTGCCGTCTATATCAGCCTTAACTGTAATGATATTTGCGTCAGCATTGATCATTCGCCATGTAATCCCATTATATACAAACATGCCGTCACGTTTTAATTCACTCAAAGCTTTGAATGAAATAAAAAGGAATGTTTCATTGCATTTATAAATATTACTACCCTTCTGTGGACTATACCAACAGAAACCTTCTGCATTCTCCATTACAGTTTTTGGGATGGAATAGAGCGAGTTGTTACATAAAAGTCGCAATGTATCGTTGTTTGATAGATCACACTTCACTATCCAGTTTCGATACTGTCTGTTAAGAACAAATTTACAAAGATGTGTTGTTGCACTTGCTGATAAATTAAAAGCACGTGTGCTTTCTGTTTCTTTCGTTTTCGGCGACTTTGCCACAGCATTATGATTAGGCAAGTGCAATGTTCCACCTTTGAGAATATCCTCATGTCTGATGAAATTCATTTTCCATCTATCGCCTTTTGCGTCAACGTCCAATGTTCTGCCATTTGGCAAATCTATTGAATACGACTTTATAAGCGGTGAACCTACTAGATAAAGATTCTGACCTGCAACAGGATAAAGTCCCAACATATTCCAGACTAACCATGAAGACATAGCCCCACTATCGTCATTACCAGGAAGACCATCGGGACGATCACTGTAATTATCATTTACAATCTGCCTAATGCGCTCGCAACTAAGTTCTGGTCTATCTGCCCAATGATAGAGATAGGGGGTCATAAAACTTGGTTCATTAGCCACATTATAATGATTGTTTTCAAAGAATGTGTCAAGTCGCTTTATAAATTGTGTCTTCCCTCCACAAGCCTGAATAAGTCCTTTTACATCGTGAGGAATACTCAAACTATATTCTGCCGAAAGGGCTTCATAGAAGAATGTTCCCCACCAAGGAATATACCACGGTGCAACCTTCGTATCGGGAGTATATGGAATAAGAGGATAATAGACTTTGGATTTACCCCATACAACAGAATCCAACCAATTACCATCGGCATCACGAGGCATTATAAATCCGCGCATTCCATGCCACTGATAATCACTACGCCATAGATTACGCCAGTTGCCTGAGCGCTTCAGATATTTATCATAGAGAGCTTTGTATCCTAACCCTTTTGCTACTTGCGCAATGCACCAGTCATCGTAACTGTATTCTACGGTTCTGTTCCCAGCACGGTCTATTCCATAAGGAATGTAACCCAATGAATTATATTCTGCAATTCCTCCACGCCCTTCCTTCTCAGCGTCAACGGGAGCCACTTCGGCATCTTTTATCATTGCCTTGAATGCATGTTCATAGTCTATACCAGAGAGTCCCTTAGCAAATGCGTCGGCAATGACAATATCGGCATTGCTTCCGCCCTGTGTTCTTCCATTGCAGTTTCCACTTCGTGCATCTGGCATATAGCCTTCGTTGTCATATATGTTTATGAGCGAGTTCACGATATCACGCTGCCTTTGTGGAGAAAGGAGTGTAATAAGCGGAGACGAAGTACGATAGGTATCCCATATAGCATAGTAATCATCATAATACGGAACAGCCGTCCAGTTAGGATTTTCACCGCTTCGGTCTACAGGCATCAGCATTGTATGATAAAGTGCAGTATAGAACATTCGTGACTGCAATTCAGATGCATTTATTTTAATCTTTGAGAGCAAACCATTCCACGTACTGTGAAGATGCGCCAATTGGTCATCAAATCCACAACTAACGATATTCTGTCTTGCTTTGTCTGTTGAAACGAAAGAGATTCCAATCTTCACATTCACGGTTGATTTATCAAACATCACCCACGCATATTTGCTATCTTGGGTCATACTTTTCTTAAACGGCACATCGCTCTGAAGACAGAAATACACTGTATATGGTCCACCATTATTCCAACCTCCTCTAACTGTGGAGTATCCTGTTATTTGATACTCGCCATTTATATTTATCTCACTGCCAACAAACTGCTGCGCCTCACGTTTGTTGGGAATAGTGTCTATACCTAGAAATGTATGGGCGTCGACAAATAAGCCGTCAAGGTTTCTTAAACGATAGATTGCACAACGTTCACTTGTGGTGATCTCTGTCTGGGGACCTTCTTCATAATCACAAGAATAATATCCCAACGACATTGTCTCGGCACTGCGATGCTGAGGATATTCTGTCATAAAGGCTGTTCCCTTAAACGGTTGGATAAGGATATTGCCGTATTTCTGTCCTCCACCTGTTCCACTAACATGAGTCTGACTGAAACCCTTTACGGCTTCAGGCATTTTCTCCCAACCGGCATTTGGCATTGATACACAATCAGGACCAGGCTTAACCATTCCATAAGGCATTGAGGGACCAATAAAGACACGTCCTTGTCCTTCACTGCCTATTTTAGGATCTACAAACTTTGTGTATTGCGCATGGATAGACAACGCAAAAAATAATGATATAATAAACTGGATACGGCGCATAAAATAAGTTATTTGTCAACGAAATATATTTGTCGGCTTTTGTCTCCTGGAAATGTAACGTCTTTCAACGTAACGTCGGCAGCATCTTCGAATACAATTGCTGGACGGAAATCATTATCAGCAAGTGACAATTTCACATTGCTGAAAGTTATCCCAGAAACATGCCTCACATAAAAGCCCCATGAAGGAAGTTCTCCAAACATTGAGAATTCGGGATACGACTTTATCTGTTCGTCTATCTTATCAGCACGCCACAACGGAACGTAAGCCATTCCCATTGTTGCCCTACCTGGATAAACTATATTGATATTCTCAAGCATAACGTTTTGTATCTTGTTGCCAGGTATTCCACAAATGCTACTTGGAAAAGGGTTATGGAAAAAATCAACTTCCGGACCACGAAGATCATAATTTTTATCTGGTCTTTCAAAAGGAATAGTACAAGTAATATCACGAAGAATAATGTTTTTCATACATCCTTTTTTGCTTCCTGCGCGCTGACCAAGTCTAAGAAAGATAGCATTACCAGTGTTTACGGCATTAATCCGTTCAACACATACGCTATCAATGCAACCACCATCAACACTCTCTAAAGCTATTGCCGAACGGAATGTATCTAAAACTTTGATGTCGGCTATATGAATATTTTTGAAACCTCCCCAGGAAGCTGTACCAAACTTAACACCGCTAGCACTACTTTTCAAGTTACATCGCTGAATATCTACATCTACGCAAGAAGAATTTGCATGATAAGATTTCAGACAGATAGCATCGTCAGCAGAATTAATTTCGCAGTCTGATATCTTAACCCGCTGGCAATCGTCAATATCAATACCGTCATTATTCCAGTATGCACGATTATTGATACTAAGATTTTTAAGATTTAAATTAACACAAAGGTCGAACGATAATCCCCAGCATGAACTGTTTTTCAACTGCAAATCAGAAACGGTGACATTCTTTGATTTATAAAAATAGAATAGTTTGGGGCGTACCTGTTCACTAGGTCGCATTCGTCTGACATTATAATTATTATCTTTCAACATTCCCTTATGATAGAGACTGTCAATATTTAGTGCAAGTATCAATCCCTGACCGTCAATAGTTCCAATACCAGTAATACTGATATTCTCGGCGTTATCAGCCAACACAAGCGCAATGTTTGAATTATCATTGCGCTTGTCTGCTGTAGGTTTAGCATTTATTGAATAATAGTCTTTAGGATTGGTACTACCCAGAATCACAGCACCGTTCATAAGATGCAATTCGACTCCACTCTTTAGCATAATACTCCCAGTAAGATATTTACCAGGAGTTACATCAAGTCTGCCGCCACCATTATTACAGACTCTATCAATTGCACGCTGCAATTGCAGCGTGCATAATGTATTACCGTCATTGGCTATCTTTAATTTTGTCGTATTAAGAACTATTGCATACGATACATTATCACCAATGAATAGGCAAATAAAAAATAGCAATATTCCCTTAATTGAAATAGAATGTAAATTCATATTTCTCACCATTTACGGATATTGAATAAATAACATTATCTGTTTTTACACCTTTAAAAGCTACAAAACCAGAATGCTCTGTATTATTAAATATAGTATTTTCTTTCCAATAGCCGTCTACGATTTTCTTAATCTGGGCTTCATCTTCCTTAGCGTTTTCTTTATAACGCTGTTCATTATTCTGATCCAACAGTATTCTATCAGTAGTTGACTGAGGATTATAGGCCATTGCATCAATAGCACCATCAGCCAGTCCACCAAGTACATTTCCCCAAGCTTGCTGGTTACGTACTTTACTTATGTATTTTGAATATGAATAGATTGGCAAAGAGTCTCTTTCAACATTTTCTTTTTTTCCTCCATCCTTAATGTATTTCGCAGTAGTAAGATAACGTGTGTCCTTACTCTTCACGCCTTTCATTGCAAGAGCATGAACACTTATACCCTCTGGTTTAAAATCAAAAGCCTTACCCGTTTTGTTGCGCAACACAATCACAGGTCTTGTATAATCATTTCCTGGAGAAACGATAATCAACAAACCTTTATCTGCACAATATTGTACAGGGCGTCCATCCTTAATGAAACTTCCATATTGCTTTACCAGCATAATGTTTGTTGTATCCGCATTTTCATTTATTTCGTTAGCAGATATTGGTTGTGCTAGTGACAGCAAACCGCAAACAGCACATAAATAAATAATAGTTTTTTTCATAAATATAGCATTAATAGTATTTTCTAAATAAATAATAGGGGCAGATTTTTTCTACCCCTATCAATCTTTTATGTAAGGTTTAATAACCTGGGTTCTGTTTCCATCTTGGATTCACATCAAGATCTTGCTTATGTATTGGGAAGATTCGACGAGTCTTATCAAAGTTTGCACCTGGGAATCCCTTATAATGAGGGAAATACTCATCTTCAAAATGACCGAAACGAATCATATCATTACGACGCCAGTTTTCATCAAAGAACTCACGTCCACGCTCCTCATAAATTTCCTGAAGAGTTGGATTATGATCTATTGTTGGGGCCTTTACATAAGAACGAATCTGATTGAACAAGCTCTGAGCTGTCTCGCCATTTGTAGCAGTTCCGCCACGTGTGATTGCCTCAGCCTTTTCTAACAAAATATCAGCGTAACGGAATATTGGCAAGTCATTAGACTGGTTACGTCCATTTTTGAAATCATCATTCGTTACAAAGAATTTTATTGGACGATAACCTTGACGCCATCCTGTTAAATTATCACCAACATCAAGAGTTTCATCTTGCTTTATCAAAGTAATACTCTTTGTAAGCACCAAAGGTTTACCGGTTTGGTCAAGAGCAACTTTACTTGTTGGCAAAAGAGTTGTAGGATCATATACATGAACCGTGTCACCGATGATACAATTATTACGTTCATCACCAGGTAGATTAAACAAACTTGCGAATTCTGGAGTAACTGTCATGTAACCACCACCAGAGTTTGAAAGGTTCATACCATAGTAACTAGGATTCATGCTCTTCACATCCTTATAAGAATGTGCACGACCATATTGCATACCAGTTGCTGTATAGGTATCATAAGGCATCACATAAATGAAGTCCTCAACCTTCAAACTAGAGTTGTTTGGACCAAACTTAAAGCGATAAGCCATTGAACCAAGATTAAACTTACCTGATTTAATGATATCATCACAAATCTTGATACAGTCATCAAGCTTCTCATTCTTTGCTGTTGCAGCATCATATTGATCTACAGATGCAGCAGTATAAACAGGCCAGTTGATATACAACTTGGCAAGCAGAGCCTCAGCCATATATTTTGAAGGCTTTCCATAATTATCTCCATTAACATCTGTTGGAAGGTCTGGAATTATTGCAAGAAGCTCTTTTTCTATATATCTTGCAACATCTGCGCGAGGCTGACGATCTCGAATATCAATACCTTTTACTGTATTATCAATGATAGGGGCATCACCCCAAGAATCCATCATGATGAACTCAAAGAAAGCACGCATAGCACGAGCTGGAGCAACATACTTAACATCAGCATCACTATTGATAACTTCATTTGCAGTTACTGTTCCTGTTCCAAGATTATTCATCCAGTCTAAAGTAGCGTCTTCGTATGTGTAGTCATGAAGACTAGGATGAGCATAAGCATAAGCATCTAACCAACCACCATTATATGCAACAGCGGTTTCTTCATCACTAGAAAGAGCCTGTGCCTCCATATATCGACGACCAAAGCAATCTTTCATTTTGAAATATATGTTGGCCAGTTTAGCCTGAATAGCGATTTCACTACTTGGATATGTTGTATATTGAGACGCTACTGGAACATCTAAGTCGGTACAACCAACAGCAAGAGTCAGGATGCCAGTTGCAAATAATAATTTTATATTTGTATTCATATTATTTTCTCTTTATAATTAGAAATTGACTTTCATACCAATCAAGAATGTACGTGTGTGAGGATAATTGTTCCAACGATAATCTACACCTGGATCAATTCCACCCAAATTAACTTCTGGATCAAGGCCCTTATAACTTGTAATGGTAAATACATTATTGCAAGTTACATAAACCTGTGCTGATTGAATCCAATCATTAAACTTACGGAATGTGTAACCAATTGAAAGACTTTGCAAGCGAAGATAACTTCCATTTTCAATGTAGCGATCAGATGGAATATTTGAAAGGTTATCAGTAACAGGACGAGAGGTAACATATTCCTTCAAGACATTCTTGCCACCAGAGAAGAAGTCTGGAGCTGTGTAATGAGCACGTGTACCATTATAAATTTTATTACCGAATACGCCCGTGAAGAACATGTCGGCATTCCAATTCTTGTAATTAAATGTATTGTTCAAACCAAGATTCAATTTAGGCTGTGCACAACCTGTAATAGTACGATCCTTGTATGCTGGAGAATTTGTTACTTCACCAGTACGCTTACCTGTTGTTTCATCATGCACATAATATGTTGACTTGCCATTAGCATCATAACCAGCAAACTCATAAGTATAGAATGTACCAAGAGGTTCGCCTTCCATAATACGCTGAGTAAAACCATTCGCAGAAACGCCTGCTACACGAGGATCGCCCTGTGCAAATGTAGATGTCTCATAAGAATCATTAGACAACTTATTTACCTTATTCACATTATGTGACAAGTTAAGAGTTGTATTCCAAGTGAAGCTCTTAGTCTTTATTGCTGTTGCATTCAATGAGAATTCAACACCTCTATTTGTTATTTCACCAACATTTGCAGCAATTTGATTAAATGGATAGATATAAGGAGAAACTGGATAATCCCAAATCAAATCTTTTGTTTTCTTATTATAGAATTCAATAGATCCATTGATACGACCACCAGCCAAAGCATAGTCTAAGCCAATATTCAACATGCCTGTTGTCTCCCATTTCAAATCTGGATTAGCCAACTTTGTTGCACCTAGAGTTACATAGCTATTTCCATTATATGTAAAATAAGAACCTGATGAACCATAAGTACTTACTGCAGAATAAGCACCAAATCCAAGTGCGTTACCACTGACACCATAACCAACACGAAGTTTCAAGTTAGAAAATACGTTTTGATTTTTCATGAATGATTCCTCTGTAATATTCCAAGCAGCACTTACTGAAGGGAATGTTCCCCATTGGTGACCACTACCAAATACTGAAGAACCATCACGACGGATAGTAGCCTGTAGCATATATTTGCTATTATAAGAATAACTCAAACGGCCATAGAAAGAAATATTACGAATAGTTTCTTTTGTTCCACTTTGAATAGCAGGCATTCCGTCAATAGCACCAGCGTAAGTAAGATTATTCCACTTCAAAATATCATCAAAGAAGTTATGAACTGTTAGACCGAAACCGTCATTATTATTTTTTTCTTCCCAAGAATAACCCGCCATCAATGATAATTTGTGAACTTTATTGAAAGTCTTATCATAGTTTCCAAAAGTTTCAAAAGTCTGCGAATTATTAAAATATGTATTACGAGTTGCACGACCATTGTAATCTTTCAATCCAGGAAGCTGAGAATTATGAGAATCATAAGAACTATATGTACTCTGCATATTATCATAAGAATAGTTCATATTCCAAACAAAGCCATCCATAATCTTAAGACTTGCTTTACCGATAAACTGCATACGTTTGTACATTGTCTCAGAAGTATCCTCATTAATCAAAGAAAGTGGATTATAGTTTTGTGAACCAGAACCATCAGACCATGTACCATCAGTATTTTTAACTGGCAATGTTGGATTATAATAGTTCATCGCATCAAGGACAGACTCACCATCCCATCCATTGGCTACACCCTTATGTTTTGCGTATAGTGAATTTACACCTGCAGAAAGTTCCAAACGATCTTTAAGAACTTTTGTTGTAATCAAAGAACGAACGTTCAAACGATTCATGCCTGACCCCTCTACAACACCCTCACGATTAGCGAAGTTTACACTAGCTACATAAGTAGTCTTGTTTGAACCTCCATTAATAGACAAATTATGATTATGGCTTACGCCAGTACGAAGAACTTGCTTTTGCCAGTCTGTACTTGATTTACCATCATAGGCATAATCCAATTTATTGGCTGTTACATAATTACGAATGTCATCAGCAGAAGCCATATCCAATGTCTTCAATGCATTGTCAAAAGCTACATAACCAGAATATGTTACGCTTGTACGGTCTTTACCATTCTTACCACTCTTGGTCGTAATAATTATAACGCCGTTGGCTGCCTTTGAACCATAGATAGCTGTAGCTGTAGCATCACGAAGTACGTCTATGCTCTCAATATCATCAGGAGCAACCATAGAGATGTCTACACCAGGAATACCATCAATTACATAGTATGGCTGCATAGCATCTCCTGTACGTAATGAAGATGCACCACGAAGAGTTATACTAGGAGAACCGTTAGGGTCACCACTTGATGTTACCACCAAACCAGCGACCTTTCCTTGCAACATACTTGCTGCATCAGAGAAAACTCCGACATTCAAATCTTCTGACTTAACTGTAGTGATAGAACTTGTTACATCCTTACGGCGCATTGTACCGTAACCTACGACAACCACCTCATTAAGAGTTTTATTGTCTTCTTTTAATATAATCTGATTATTATTGCCAGCTTTTATTTCCTGTGGATTAAATCCAACATAAGAAACCCTGAGCTTTGCTCCAGGCTTTACATTCAACACATAGTTACCGTCAATGTCGGTAACAGTTCCATTTGTTGTTCCGACTTCAACAACACTTACACCAATAAGTGGTTCACCACTGGCATCCTTTACGGTACCCGTGATTTTACTTTGTGCAAATGCTATTGTACTTAAGAATAGAAGCAAAGCTGAAGCGATGACTCGCTTACAGTTTCTCCGGATTTGATTTTGTACTCTACGCATAATTGTCTGTTAAAAAGTTATTGTATCATTTTAGGAGCAAAAGTATCACTGTTATATTACAGCAATCTTAATTTTATATTTCTATTAGATTAAGAAACGCCACAAAAATTAGAATCCATAGGCTTTCACGCCTGTTGTATCCAAAGTCGCAACGTTCTCGGTCACTATAGCATCCAGATTATTATATATATAGCCATCTCCACGGCATGGGCGCTTATCATAAATGCCCGTGTCATATTTTGTTTGTCTTGTTTTTTTCAGTACTACATTATTAAAGTGAATGTTGTTGACCTTGTCTTTTGTGTCTCCACCAATGAAACATCCATTCTCTGATGTTGCAACAATATTATTAAAGTAAATATTGCTCACTTCTCCAGAGTGACCCTCTGTCTGTCCCTTCGGGAATCGCCAGTTAGCGTCCTTATTATTGCCGTTGGCACGTGGATAGCTCGTAACATAGATAGGTTCAGCCTTTCCCCACCAAACGTCACTCCACAACCTACAGTCTAAGATGATATTAGAGAACATCACATTTGTAACTGTTCCTTCGTCACGATTCTGTATTCCAAGTCCACGATTGCTGCCTTTAATTATACAATTATCAACTGTGACATTGTAAATGGAATCCATATTTTCAGATCCAATCTTAACAGTGCAGCTGCGACTTGCCATTACGCAGTTGGTAATCACGATATCATGGCATGAACCATATTGCTGAAATTCACGTCTATTCTTCAGACAAATTGCATCATCACCGCTTGTGATGTGGCAATTAGCAATGCGAATGTTCTTACTATGGTCTATATCTATTCCGTCGCCATTACGGATTTTCAAGTTGTTAAGCAGGTTTATTCCATCAATCACAGCACCGTCACATCCTATAAGATGCACTGTCCAATATGCGCCTTCACGTATTGTAACATCCTTTATAGTGAGATTGCGAACATCTGTAAGACTAAGAACATGGGGACGCGGATCAAAAGTTGTCACTGGCTTTAATTCATAACTATCATTAAGGTCCTTACCCATAAAACTTATTCCGTTTCCATGGATACATCCTTTTCCTGTGATAGAAATATTATCAGCATTGTTTGCCCATATCCACAACATGCCCTCACCTTGGTTCTTTCCAAATGCGCTAATGTGATAAACCGTCTCGTCAGGATTGGCCTTCAGTGTAGCAGTTGTTTCGAGATGAAGTTCTACATTTGACTTCAACTGTAATGGACCTGAAATAAAAACATGATTAGATGGGAACAAAACAATTCCACCACCACTTTGCTCACATTTATCTATTGCTTTTTGTATTGAAGAAGCATCATCGGCAACACCATTACCTTTTGCACCATAAGACATTACGTTATAAACACTCTCCGCCTTGACGAAAAGTGTCAAGACAAGGAATATGGTAGTTAGTAAAAATGTTTTCCTCGTAATGCGAATCATGGACAAATGTTGAAAGTTTCGTGGCAAAGATAACAATTTTTTTAAAAATGCAACAAACTTTTCGCGTTTTTCTTCATTTATGACAAAATAATGATTCTTATTAAAAATAAAATAATAATTTTATAAAGTTTATTTCAGTATTTCTACGCATTCACATAGATTTGTCTCCCAGCACTTTTGGTTCTTCGTCAATTTAGGGGGGATATCCTCAATAAACCTATTCCGGTTAAAGACAGCTCTACTAGAAAAAGTTTTTTTAATGCCACTAATGTCATAATGTCACAAACCCTTTATTTATAAGGGCTAAGCGAGTAACATTAAGTGACATTATCGGCATAAAAGTGACATTAAACCCTAAAGCGCACCTGTTTTTTGCGTTTTTTTGCAAATTATGCTATTTACATAATGCATTTTTATGATGATGGAGTGTTATTGAACAGCATTACTAGCTTTATGAACAGCATAGATAATTCACAAAAAGCAACTCCATACACATATAGATATGATAGAATGAACTTGAAGTATGGAAATATATATTGAAACCGAGTGCAGTAACTATTACCTAAATTTTCGCAGATTTTGTGTAATTCGATTACATTAGCATATGTGTAATCAGATTACATCAGCATGTGTGTAATCCTATTACACAACGTAGGCAATCGTGTTACACAACGTGAGTAACACGATTACACACGTTGGGTAATTAAATTACCCAACGTGAAAAAACACATTACATAGCGCAGGTAAACGAACGATAATCAAGAAGACTACAAAAATAAGATTGATGGCAATTACCACTATATTTAAAGTTGGGTTCTAAGATAAAAACTAAATATATAGCGAAGTATAGCGCACATAATGACGAGTAAAGACCATCATAAGCGAAAAAGTGTCTGTATATATCTGTATATTTTGCAAAAAATCGCGAAATATTAGTATGATTACGATTTTATCGTCACTCCCCCCTAAATTGACGAAGAACCAAAAGTGCTGGGGGACAAATCTATGTGAATGAGTAGAAATACAGAGATGAACTGTATTATATAATCAAATGTGACTAAAATAAAAATTCTTGTAAACTCTTTAAGAATTTACAAGAATTTATATATTTATGACTTTATTGTCTAGTCTTTATTCTCTGATTCTTCAGGAGTATCAGCTACTTTTTTTGGACCACGTATTTTATCCTTCAGCGTGATGCCACTCTTTATTTCAATATTTATGCCATCACTAAGACCAGTAACAACACGACGGCGCTCATAAGTTTTGTCCTTGCCTTTTACTTTAACGACATAAACATATGTAGCGTTGCCTTTAAACTCGATAGCACTCTCAGGAACAGACAATACATGGTTTGCCTGAGCAAGTACAATCTCAGCATTGGCACTGTAACCTGAACGAATTCTATTACCATCGACACCTCTTACAGCAGCCTTTAATTCAAACTGGTTAGCACCATTGCTTTCAACAGCCTTAGGAGAAATATATTCAAGACTGGCTTCAAGCTTTTCATCCTGCAAAGCACCAATAGTAATCTTCATTGGCATTCCTGTGACAAGACTTCCTACTTCAGTTTCGTCAATATTTCCACGGAAAATAAGATCGTTCATGTTAGCAACAGTTGCAATAGTTGTTCCGTCATTAAAAGTATTACTCAAGATAACAGTATTTCCTACTTTTACTGGAACATTAAGCACAAGTCCACTGATTGTTGAGCGTATGAGCGTTGAACTCGTGTTGGCATTACTACGAGAAACACCGTCACGAACAACTTCCAAATTATCAGATGAAGCTCTTACTTCCTCTTGTGACTGACGATAAGATTGGCGAATCTTATCATATTCGTCTGCGCTTACGAGTCCCTTATCAAAGAGTGCCTTCTCACGCAGATAATCAATCTTTGTTTGCTTTATATTTACACCAGCAAGACGGACGCGAGCTTGCGCACTACTGAGTTGCCCCATGTCAGGAATTACTTTTATTTTAGCAATTATCTCGCCAGCCTGTACTGTCTGACCAGCTTCCTTCATCAACTGGGTAATGATACCACTAATCTGTGGTTTTACATTGACCTCGTTTCTTGGTTCAATCTTTCCAGTAACGACAGTTGTCTTTCTGATATCTCTCACGGTAGGGGTAAACTCGTCATATTCCACAGCCTGTGGACGTGACTTAGCCCAAAGGAAAACAAATGTTCCTATAAAAAGCAAAGCAATAATGCCTGCGACAATAAACTTAAAATACTTTTTCATATATTCTTATGCTTGATTTCTTATTATAAATTATTCGTCACGCATGGCGTCAACCGGTTTTATTGACATTGCTCTGAAAGCAGGAGCCAATCCAGCTAATACGCCAAGGATACTGAGAATTACGACCGCACCAATAGCTGTCCAGAAGCCTATTTGGAAATGTGAAGTCACAATGCCGTCTGTTGTATTAGCCATTTCAGCTAATTGCAAAATCACTACTGCAAAAAAGATACCACTCATACCAGCTACTGAAGTCAGGATGATACTCTCACTGATAATCTGTCCAAGTATGCTCTTTGGCGTCGCACCTATCGCACGTCGAATACCAATTTCTATAGTACGTTCACGCACAGTAACCATCATAATATTGGAAACGCCAATAGCACCCGCAAGTAGAGTACCAATGCTAACAAGCCATATAAGGAAGTTGACACCCGAAAACAGATTATCGAGCATTCCAAACATGACCTCCGTATTAAATACAGTTATCGCCTTTTCATCAGACGGAGAAACAGAATGCGAACGAGCTATCACATCTCTCATCTTCTGCGTAATTGTACTCATCTTTACACCACGTTTAGCTGTTACACAAATGAGGTGAACCTGATTTCCATAATTATAAGCCTTCTGCATGAGAGTTAGCGGAATAACAACGCTCTCCTCTGCCCTACCATTGATACTTATGTTTCCTGAGCTGTAGTCAATTCCAACAACACAATAGTAAATAGAGTCTATTCTCACCAGTTGTCCACAAGGATCACCTCCTCCAGGAAAGAGATTCTTATAAATTTTCTTTCCAAGTACGCACACCTTTCGGTGCTGTTGCATGTCCATGTCATTAAGGTATCTACCATAATAAAGTTTTGGAGACTCTACCTTTGCGTAATCTGGAAGCAAGCCCTTTACAGAGCAAGATGTTTTTTTATCTTTAAAGGTTACTTTACTGCCCCATCCACTAAGCATAGGTGTTACAATGTCTAGTTCAGGAACCTGAGCCTTCAACCTTTTAACATCGTTATAATCCATATTCCATTTACGCCCTTTACGATAACCGTCATAGGGCTTTGTGGTAGGTTGGGCAAAGACGATTGCAGAATTTGTGGCAAAGCCCTCGAAATTATTAGATAGTATTTCTTTCAGTCCACTACCACCTCCGATAAGTCCCACAAGCATAAACACGCCCCAGAACACTCCGAATCCGGTAAGAAACGAACGGCTCTTGTTTCGCGTCAGCGTATCAAGGATTTCCTTGTATGTATCAAAGTCTAATCTCATATTATTCAGCCCTTAATGCCTCAATAGGTCGTATTTTAGCTGCCTTACGTGCAGGAATAAGTCCAGCTACCGTACCAGCTATAATCATTACTAATGTGGCGTTTATACAAACATCAAGTCCCACGGTTGGATTTACAAACATAGTTGCAGTAAACACGCCTGAGTCAACCTTCATGTGACCAATTGTAGCATCCATATATTCATTGGCAGCTATACCAAGTAGCATTCCTATGTAGCCAAATAACGTTGTGATAATGATACTCTCTATAATAATAAGCCGCAATATAGACCATGGGCTTGCGCCTATAGCCTTACGAATGCCAAACTCACGTGTGCGTTCCTTTACAGTTATCAGCATTATATTTGAAACTCCAACTATACCACTCAACAACGTAAACAATCCGATAACCCACAAGGCTGTACGAATTACACTTGTACCGGTTGCCATTTGCAAAGACTGTGTAAATCTATTCCACAACCATATTGACTCACCATCATCAGGTGCAGCACTATGGTTTGTATTCAATTTTGCCTTATATCGCTTCTCGAAGGCTTCATTATCCTGTTCAGTTTTCAATCCATGAAAGGAGAAAGAGATTTCATCAGTAGAATCACCTCTATTATATATTGTACGCACAGTATTGAATGCAGAATAAGCATTAGTATTTTGTCCGCTTTGGTCAGCCTTATATATACCAACGATTCTGAAACCGAACGGTCCAACATCTACATATCTTCCTATAAGGTCTTCAATATGTCCCGGCATAAGTTCCTTGGCTTGATCCTCACTCAAAACAAGAACTTTTCTAGAATTGGAATTATCTATATCATTTACATATCTGCCGTGAAGCATTTCTATCTTATTAATTTGCTGTTCATTTGGATAGACTCCACTCAAAGTTGTACTGATATAATTATCGCCAACAGAAATATTCACACCATTCTGCTGAATGCTTGCACCCATCTTGTCAACATTCGCACGAAAGCTTTCATCAGTGGTTTTCATATCCCTATTGTTAAGAGCTATACTTCTACCTTCCTTCAATCCCTTGTAAGGCTTAGAAGTACGACCACCATACACAACCATAGAGTTTGAAAGAAATTTACCTGAGTTTTGTTCAGTGGCATTGATAAGTCCATTACCAGCACCAAGAAGAAATATAAGCATAAAGATTCCCCACGCAACAGCAAAGCCGGTGAGTGCGGTGCGCAGTTTGTTGCGCTTGGCAGTAGACCATATTTCAGTTATAATATCACGCATAGGCAATCACAATTTATTTCATCACTCCATTTATTCCAAATGGCGAAGCGTGATGATCAAGATTTTCCTCTATCTTACCAATAAGTCCATCGGTGATGTGCACAATCTTGTTTGTTTCATTGGCAACTCCACTCTCATGTGTTACCACAACAATCGTTTTGTGTTCTTCTTCATTGAGTTTTTTCAGCAGTTGCATCACCTCAACAGAAGTCTTGCTGTCCAAAGCTCCAGTAGGTTCGTCGGCAAGAATTAGTCTTGGTTGGGTTATTAGCGCACGCGCTATAGCCACACGTTGTTTCTGTCCGCCCGACATTTCATTAGGATAATGTTCTGCCCATGGTAACAGTCCCAATCGTTCAAGGTATTCCATTGCCAACTGGTGTCTTTTCTTTCGTCCAACACCCTGATAAAATAGAGGTAGCTCTACATTTTCAACAGCAGTTTTGAATCCAATAAGATTAAAACTTTGAAAGATAAATCCAATCATGTGGTTACGATATTCTGCGGCACGAGTCTCTGAGAGGTCTTTTATCAATGTATCGCCGAGAAAATACTCGCCACTATCATAGTTGTCGAGAATACCAAGAATATTGAGTAACGTGGACTTACCAGAACCGGAAGCTCCCATTATAGAGACAAACTCTCCCTCCTCAATATCAAGGTTGATGCCTTTAAGCACATGCAACGGCTGTGCTCCACGGTAGGTCTTATTAATGTCTTTTAAGTGAATCATATTCTTTCATTAGACGTGAGACTTTGGCAAAAAGTTGCCTTAGACACATAATATATTTATATTTTCTCTATTTTCAACGTTTGATCACAATAATTCATAACGGCCGGACGATGTGTGATAAAGATCACGGTCTTATCATGACATGCTAATATGTTGTGAAGAAGTTGGCGCTCTGTATCAGGATCTAGAGCACTAGTAGCTTCATCAAAAAGCATTATAGAACGGTCACGTAGCAGACTTCTTGCAATAGCAATGCGCTGCGCTTGTCCTTCACTGAGTCCACCACCCTGTTCAGAACAGAGCGTATTTAATCCATCAGGCAACTGTTCCACAAAGTCGGCACAACTTTCATGTAATGCCTCTTGTATTTCTTCATCCGTAGCATTTAATTTTCCTAAACGAAGATTATCACGGATCGTACCACTCATCAGGGTATTACCCTGCGGGACATACACGAAATTACAACGATGACATGGTGAAAGCGACTGAGATTGCTGTTTATTGTAAATTGACACAATACCTGATTGAGGTTGCAGCAAAGCTAGTATTAAGCGTACAAGAGTGGTTTTCCCGGCTCCAGTTTCTCCAAGTATCGCAGTACAACTGCCTGGAGTGAAATCAAAGCTGAGATTATCTATCACGTGTCCATCCTTATTTGAATATCCGTAACTTACATTTTCCAATCTTATTCCACAAGGCGACTTCATTTCAATAGGTTCACCTTGCTCCTCCAGCGGATCTTCCTCCAATTCCATCAATCGTTCAACAGCTGTAAACACACTGACGAAATCTGGTACTAACTTAGTAAGACTTCTTGCTGGAGTCTGTATTTTATTAACTAATTGCAGAAAAGCCGTCATTCCTCCAAATGTTAATGTATGCAGAGACATTCTTAGCGCAGCCCATAGAAATGCGAAAAGATAACCAAAAGCAAAGCCAAAGTTTACAATGAGATTGCTGAAAAGATTAAACTTAGTACGCTTTACTACATTCTGTCTTAGTTCGCTTTGGGTATTCTCTAATCTACCGACCATCACATCATCACTCTCAAGAGTTTTTATAAGCATGCGATTTTGAATAGTTTCCTGCAATACACTTTGCACCTTACTATCGCTGTCGCGCACCTTACGCGTGAGTCGTCTCATCTGTCCAACATAAATCTTACTCACAGCAAGAAACATTGGGAATATGGCTATTACAATTACTGCCAGAATTTTATCCATTGAGAACAGATAAAAGAATGCACCTAGGAACATGGCAATCACCGACAACGTATTTGGAATGGTTTCGGTGAGAAATGTAACAACATTGTTAACATCAAACTCCAGTCTATTTAGTACGTCTCCTGAATGATGACTTTCTCTTCCATGCCATTGTGAGCGCAGAATACGATCGAGAACTCGCTGTTGCATCTTGTTCTGCGCTTTTATTCCAAGGATGTTCTTTACCCAGATTCCCGAAATATTTAATGCGAAATCACACAATATGAACATGGCTATTACAGCCACAGACCAATATATACTACCATCCAACGTACCACTAGCGACATCTATAGCATGTTTAACTGCCCACACCTGAGCTAGACTCACAACTACAGAAAGCAAACCAATAGAAGCATTAAGCACAGCTTGCAGCTGATTACCTCTCCAAGCCTGCCAAAGCCATTTCAGCAGAGTCTTTGTGTCATATTTATAATCTGGTATGCGGAGTAGTTTCTTTAATTTCATTGCATTTAATATTCTTATGAGGCACACTATTGTCTGGTATCTGCTCCCCACATCATTTTTTCGTGTAGCGTAGAGAAATATCGTTTATTTTTTAACTTCACGATCTTTACGCAATACGGAGCCTTGATTATTCTAAGTTTTGTGCATTCATCAAGTTTTTCACTTCGTCCATCAATAGCAACCAGGAAATTATGTGAACGTGATTCCACTTCAAGCTCAATCACGCTTGTATCATTGATTACAATTGGTCGGATGTTAAGACTATGCGGCGCAACAGGAGTAATACAGAGACTACCACTTTGAGGAACAATTATCGGACCACCATTAGAAAGGTTATAAGCAGTGCTCCCCGTAGGCGTGGAAATTACAAGTCCATCAGCCTGATAATTAACCAAGAAGTCGCCATTTATATGTGACCTGATACTAATCATAGATGCAGAGTCGAGTTTCAACACCGCGATATCATTGAGTGCAAACGGGCTACCCATAATAGGTTCACCGTCAGTCTCCATTTTTATCACAGTGTGGTCTTCTATCATATAATTTCCTGCCAACATTTTGTCAAGCGTCTCTTCAATCTCACTAGGCAAAACATCGGCGAGGAATCCTAATCTTCCCATGTTCACACCGATAATTGGAATTTGACGGTCACCAACTTTACTGGCAGCACGAAGGAACGTTCCATCACCTCCAAGAGATATCACGTAGTCGGCATTATCGAAATCAACAGGTTCTATCAGTACGTCGGCATTATGGCAGTCTAAATACTTTTCTATTCTCTCAATGTATTGTGCTATCTCGACACACTTGCATTCATTGCCAAAAACAGCAAATACCAATTTACGTTCAGACATAATATTTTGTTGTTTCAATTTTTATTATTATTTTTGCAAATATAAAGAAAATAATTAAGAACTATGGCAAAAGTATATGAATTTTTGGCAGACGGCTTCGAAGAAATCGAAGGACTGGCTCCCGTTGACATCCTCAGAAGAGGCGGTGTGGACATTAAAACCGTAAGTATTACGGGAAGTGAACTTGTTGAGACTTCTCATGGAGTAACTATCAAGGCTGACTTGAAATTTGAAGACATTAGCAACTTCGACGATGCCGACATGATGCTTTTGCCCGGAGGAATGCCTGGGGCAACAAACCTAAACAACCATACACTGTTGAAAAAGGCTTTGCTTGAACAAAACGCAAAAGGAAAGCGAATAGGTGCTATATGTGCCGCCCCAATGGTACTTGGAGGACTTGGACTGCTAAAAGGTAAAAAAGCAACATGCTCACCAGGCTTTCAGAAATATATGATTGATGCACATTATACGGCAGAACTATTCCAGATTGACGGCAATATAATCACCGGTGAGGGACCTGCTGCGACATTGCCATACGCTTATAAGATTCTGAGCTTCTTCATTGGCGAAAAGGCTACCGAAGACCTGCAAGAGAAGATGCAATACGCCCACTTAATGAATAAATAAGCGATGGATTACATTATTATTGTTGCAGGAGGAAAAGGCATGAGAATGGGAGCTGATATTCCAAAACAGTTTCTCCCTATTGATGGTAAACCTATTCTCATGCGCACAATTGAGAGATTTCACGAATACGATCCTGAATTGGGAATCATCCTTGTTCTTCCGCAAAGTCAGCAGGAATATTGGAAGCAACTGTGCATAGAACACAGCTTTAAAGTAAACCACACAATTGTCAACGGTGGTGAAACTCGCTTTGAATCTTCACGAAACGGACTGGCTGCAATTCCTGACGAAGAAATTGGAGTTGTAGGAATTCACGACGGAGTGAGACCTTTCGTATCTAAAGAGGTCATTGACAATTGCTTTGAAACAGCAAGAGACGATTTCGCTGCTATTCCTGTAATGCCTGTTACTGACACTATAAGATATGTAGATAAGCAAGGTGGTGGAAAAAATGTTATGCGTAGCGACTATAGGATTGTGCAGACTCCTCAGGTATTTGATATACAACTGCTGAAGCAAGCATACAATGCCGACTATCAAGAGTCATTTACAGATGATGCATCAGTCGTCGAGTCTCTTGGCTGCCAAGCTACAATGGTAGAAGGCAACCGTGAGAACATAAAGATTACGACGCCTTTTGACATCATCGTAGCAGAGGCTTTATTGAAATCACAACAAAATAAAATTCATACACTTTGACTGGTATTCTAGATCAAGACATAATGTATCTGCCCGGAGTGGGTCCGAAACGAAAAGAGATATTGAGTAAAGAACTCAATATTGCAACGTGGCGTGACCTTCTGGAATACTATCCATATAAATATGTGGATCGCAGCAAGATATATCATATTAACGAACTTAACGGTGCAATGCCTTTCGTTCAGATAAAGGGAAGAATACTTAGTTTTGAGGAATTTGCAATGGGTGCTAGGCGAAAACGCATAGTGGCTCATTTCTCCGACAGTCACGGAGTTGTTGACTTAGTCTGGTTTCGAGGTACTCAATACATTTATAAGACATATAAGGTTGGTACTGAATACATTGTATTCGGCAAGCCTACTGTATATGGTGGTCGATATCAGTTTGCTCATCCAGAGATAGAGAAAACCGAGGATCTGCAACTTTCAGAAATGGGTATGCAGCCCTATTACTCTACTACCGAAAAGATGAAGAACTGCGGAATGACGAGCCGTGCTATAGAAAAAATAACCAAAACACTGATTGCTAAAATTCCAAAAGGTTCTTTGCCTGAAACTCTTCCACCATTCATAACCGTGCCGTTACATCTTATCGAACGTGAAAACGCTTTCAGAGACATCCATTATCCAAAGAGTATTGACGAACTGCAACATGCACAGTTAAGACTGAAATTCGAGGAACTGTTTTATGTTCAGCTCAACATACTTAGATATGCCAGCGATCATCGTCGCAAATATCGTGGTTACATATTCCAACGCGTAGGTAGCAACTTCAACTATTTTTATAAGAACAACCTGAAGTTTGAACTCACTGGAGCACAGAAAAGGGTGATGCACGAGATTAGAGCAGATATGGCTGCCGGAAGACAGATGAATAGACTGTTGCAAGGTGACGTTGGATCAGGTAAGACATTAGTAGCCCTGCTCTCTATGCTTATCGCTATTGACAACAATTTCCAGACGTGTATAATGGCTCCGACCGAAATACTCGCCGAACAGCATTTTAATACCATAAAAGAATTTCTTGCTGGAATGAATATTCGCGTAGAACTCCTTACTGGAATCGTTAAAGGAAAAAGACGAAAAGATGTTTTAGAGGGATTAGCAAAAGGCGATGTAAAAATACTTATCGGAACACACGCTGTAATAGAAGATACTGTGCAATTCGCACATCTTGGTCTGGCTATAGTCGACGAGCAACATCGGTTCGGAGTGGCACAAAGGGCGAGACTATGGGCGAAGAGCGAGAATCCTCCACACATGCTAGTTATGACAGCGACCCCTATTCCGAGAACTTTGGCTATGACCATCTATGGTGATCTTGACGTGAGCGTAATAGACGAACTCCCACCAGGTAGAAAGCCTATAGTAACAACACACAAATTTGACACACAGATGACAAGTTTGTATAGTGGAATACGTCAACAGATTAACCAAGGAAGGCAGGTATACATTGTATTTCCTTTGATTAAAGAAAATGAAAAAACCGACCTCAAGAATCTGGAAAACGGTTATGAATCACTTAAAGAAATATTTCCAGAGTTTAATATAAGTAAGGTTCATGGCAAGATGAAATCTAAAGAGAAGGAAGAGGAAATGCGCAAGTTCGTAAACGGGGATACTCAAATTCTTGTTGCGACAACGGTTATCGAAGTAGGAGTAAACGTTCCCAACGCATCGGTAATGGTAATTCTTGACGCACAGAGATTCGGACTTTCGCAACTACATCAGCTTCGTGGACGCGTGGGACGTGGAGCAAAACAATCTTTCTGCATTCTTGTGACAAGTTACAAACTTAGCGAGGAAACACGCAAGCGAATAGACATCATGTGCGACACAAACGATGGATTCAGAATTGCCGAAGCCGACTTAAAACTACGTGGTCCCGGAGATCTTGAGGGTACACAGCAAAGCGGAATAGCTTTCGATCTTAAAATAGCAGACATTGCGCGTGACGGTCAGATAGTGCAAATGGCACGTGATGAAGCTCAAAAAATAATAGATAATGACCCTACATGCGAAAAAATAGAATACAAATTGCTTTGGAACAGACTAAAAGAGTTAAGAAAAACTAATGTGAATTGGGCTGCAATATCATAGCACACATTGATTCTTAGGGGGCTGAATTGCTATCCGACGGTAGCAAACAGATTGTTAAAAGTGCAATAAAATACGTTAATAGAGAAACAACTTTGCAATATTTTTGCTATCTTTGTAACGCTTTTGATATTTAACGGTGTTCATTTTCCGTCCATCGTTAATTCCATTTGGATTAATTTCTTTATTGATCCATTAGTGGTTTTAAACCTAAAAATCAGATTATGAATTTAAAAAGGAATATTAGTAAATTTTACATAGTCGCACTGTTCGCGCTAACGGCAATACCGTCCCACGGTCAAGATCTCTTGGCACGTCAGGCTCCGATAGACCGAAAGATGAAAGCAGTCGACACATTGGCATTGAAGAGCATTATTGAGCGAGAAAAAGTTCAGTCCCCAGCAGCAGACTTATATAATGATTGGGACAACAGATACGCACATCACAAAACAGAAATGCCTGATTCTTTTAAAATTGATTTAAGACATTTCTGCATGCCTACCCCAAGTAGAGTTGTAACAAGCAACTTTGGAAGTCGTTGGGGACGCCCACATAAGGGACTTGACATAAAGGTTTATATCGGTGATTCTATTCGCGCTGCATTCAGCGGAAAAGTAAGAATCGTTAGATATGAAGCTGCAGGCTATGGAAAATACATTGTTATTAGACACGCTAACGGATTGGAAACTATTTACGGACATCTTTCAGAGCAACTAGTTTCAGAAAACCAAACAGTAAGAGCAGGTGAAGTTATTGGATTAGGTGGAAATACAGGTAGAAGTACCGGTTCACATTTACACTTTGAGACTCGTCTATGTGGAGTAGCTCTTAATCCAGCATTAATGTTTGATTTCCGCAACCAGGATGTAACAGGAGACTATTTCGTTTATAATTCAAATACATACGACAGAGAATCTGCTGATGCTACACGTATTCGTGGCAAGATTGGTAACGGTGGCTACACCCGTGATCTAGTACAGGATGGCGAACTTGGCAAATATACTGGGCATATTCAGGAAAACAGTGCAGAAATACTCTATCACAAAGTTAAGGCTGGTGAAACAATACAGTCTATTTCTAAAAAACGTGGTGTGAGTGTTGATAAAATTTGTCAGTTGAACCATTTAAGTTCAAAATCACACGTACGTCCAGGACAAATCCTAAGATATTCATAAGACAAATTTTTCGCTTTATTATTATATAAAGATACATTTAAGAATTACCCAACCTAAGATAAACTTAGGCATTAAATAAAAATAGGGAGAGTGTTCAAAACACTCTCCCTATTTTTATGCCATACAATCTACCCTACTAAATACACATCAAGCTACAAATTATATTTATACTATTTATTAAAATGCTTTTATTAAGTGAGGCTGGATTTTATATTAGAAAGTCAGCTTAATAAATAATACAAGGTGTAAATTGTAAAAATAGAGATAATTTAGATAGTATTATACAAATAATGCATAACTATTATAAGTGTAAATATACAATATGTATGTATATTTATGTTCAAAAAGCGGCTAAAAATGACAAAATAGCACTCTTTACATTATTTTTATGCAAAATTGTTTGGAAGTTAATACATAAAGTTGTATATTTGCAAACATAAAGTTGAATAAAAATACACGATATGAAAGTAAAAGCTAGCAGATTAGAAGCCCTGAAGATGCTCATTTCAAGTAAGGAGCTAAGTAATCAGGAAGAAGTGTTGCAGGCACTCAAGGTTGAGGGATTCCTGCTAACCCAGGCTACATTGAGCCGCGACCTTAAGCAGTTGAAAGTTGCAAAAGCTGCAAGTATGAATGGCAAATATGTCTACGTACTTCCAAATGAAACGATGTACAAGCGCATACACAAACCACTGTCTCCAACAGAGATGATGCAGACTCCTGGATTTGTTTCTATTAACTTTTCTGGTAATATGGGTATTATCAAGACACGCCCTGGATATGCAAGTAGTATCGCGTATAATATAGATAGTAGCGATATTCCACAGATTATCGGAACTATTGCTGGTGACGACACCATATTTATAGTAATAAAAGAAGGCGCAAGTCCAGAAGATGTAAAAGATAGTCTTAACGGAATTATAAGTCTCTAAGAAGAAAAAGACCAAAAAATTATGATCCCACTGAACATAATTCAGAATGGGATATGAATACAGAAGAGTAAAAAAATGGAAGAAATCAAGGTAATGGTTGCCGACGAAAGCCATATCAAGTACGTCGACATCATACTAGAAACTATTGCGGAAGCAGCTAAAGTGCGCGGAACAGGTATCGCTAAGCGTTCACCAGAATACGTTGCAACTAAGATGAGGGAAACCAAAGCGGTTATTGCCCTCCAAGGTGAGAAGTTTGCAGGATTCAGTTATATTGAAACTTGGGGAAACAAACAATATGTAACAACATCAGGATTGATAGTTCATCCGGACTTTCGTGGTCTTGGACTTGCAAAAAAAATCAAGAATGTAACATTCACTTTGGCTAGAAAGCGATGGCCACACGCAAAGATATTCTCTCTTACAAGCGGTTCTGCTGTAATGAAGATGAATACACAACTCGGATATCTTCCTGTCACATTCAATGACCTTACAGATGACGAGAGTTTCTGGAGAGGATGCGAGGGATGTATAAACTCCGATGTTCTACACCGTACAAATCGTCGCTACTGTATTTGTACAGCTATGCTCTTCGACCCTGAAAGGGATTTACCCGCAAAGCTTCCAGCAGACATATTGGAAAAAATCAAGAATATAGATGACTGATTATTAAATTAAGGAATTATGGCAAACAAGAAAGTAGTTGTCGCCTTTTCAGGAGGTCTTGACACATCATATACAGTTATGAAACTCACCCAAGACGGATGGGATGTTTATGCTGCATGCGCTAACACAGGCGGTTTCAGCGAAGAACAGCTGAAGAAAAATGAGGAAAACGCATATAAGTTGGGCGCTGTGAAATATATCACAATTGACGTTACGAAGGAATATTACGAGAAAAGTCTCAAATACATGATTTTCGGTAATGTAATGCGTAACAACTGTTATCCAATATCAGTAAGTTCTGAGCGTATTTTCCAAGCTATAGCCATTGCGCGATACGCCAATGAGATTAGTGCTGATGCAATAGCCCATGGTAGTACTGGCGCAGGTAACGATCAAATTCGTTTCGACATGACATTCCTTGTAATGGCACCAGGTGTTGAGATTATCACACTAACACGTGACAAGGCTCTAACTAGAAAGGAAGAAGTAGACTATCTTAATGAACATGGTTTCTTTGCCGACTTCACAAAACTTAAATACAGCTACAACGTTGGTATTTGGGGGACAAGTATATGTGGCGGTGAAATTCTAGATCCGACACAGGGACTTCCAGAAGAAGCTTATCTGAAACATGTGACTAAAAAAGATGAAAGCGAACTAAAAATCACTTTTGAGAAAGGCGAAATTACAGCTGTCAACGGAGAAAAATTCTCTGACAAGATACAAGCAATTCAAAAAATCGAAGAAATTGGTGCAGCTTATGCTATCGGCAGAGACTGCAATGTTGGCGACACAATTATCGGAATAAAAGGACGTGTTGGTTTTGAAGCAGCAGCCCCTAAACTTATAATTGAAGCTCACAGATTGCTAGAAAAGAGCACTTTGAGTAAATGGCAACAGTATTGGAAAGACCAAATAGGTAACTGGTATGGAATGTTCCTGCACGAGAGTCAGTATCTTGAGCCTGTAATGCCGGATATTGAGGCTATGTTAACATCATCACAACGCAACGTTAACGGTACTGCAATTCTCAAACTACGTCCTTATGGCTTTCAAACAGTTGGAATAGACTCTAAAGATGACCTCACCAAGTCAAAACTTGGAGAATATGGAGAGATGCAACACGGATGGACAGCCGAAGATGCAAAGGGATTTATAAAGGTAAGTTCCACACCTCTAAGAGTTTACTACGGAATGCATCCAGACGAAATGAGATAATGTCTGCTTCAAGCGAGATTATTTATATAAATAAAGTATATGACTGCAACTTTTCAAATTATGGGAACGTCTAAATTAAAATAAACATAAAAAGAAAAGAAGTATGTCAAACGAAAGAAAAATTTATCGTTCAAGCGATCGTGTTATTGCTGGAGTATGTGGTGGAATTGCAGAGTTTTTTGACCTTGACCCCACATTAGTAAGACTTGTGTATGCGTTTTTCACCGTAACAACAATTTTCAGCGGTGTAATTCTGTACATAATTGCATGGTTGATTGTACCTAGGAAATATTAGATATGATTAGAATTGGAATACTTGGAGCTGCGGGCTATACAGGAGGCGAACTTATTCGCCTTCTGCTAAATCACCCTGAGGCTAAAATTGTTTTTGCCAACAGTGAAAGTAATGCGGGGAACCTTGTTGCCGACGTTCATGAAGGATTATACGGAGAAACAGAATTAGAGTTTACTACAGAAACAAATTTTGATGAAGTTGACGTAGTATTTTTCTGTTTCGGACATGGAAAGAGTGAGGCCTTCATGAGCGAACACGACATTCCCGAAAGAGTAAAGGTGATAGACTTAGCCCAGGACTTCAGATTACAACCTGAGAATAATGTCCACACACAGCATCCAACTTCCAAATCTCACGACTTCGTTTACGGACTTCCTGAAATAAATGAAAATAAGATTGCACATACAAATCATGTAGCCAATCCAGGATGCTTCGCAACCTGCATACAGTTGGGACTACTTCCAGCCGCAAAGATGCAATTAATAAACGATGATGTAGCAGTGAATGCCATAACAGGTAGCACTGGAGCTGGCCAAAAGCCAGGATCAACTACTCATTTTTCTTGGCGTAACAACAACATAAGCATATACAAAGCGTTTAAACACCAACATATACCAGAAATAAAGGAAAGCTTAAAACAGGTACAAAGCTATCTTGATGCAAGCATTGACTTCATCCCCTATCGTGGCGATTTTGCTAGAGGAATTTTTGCAACTGAAGTTATAAAGACTGATGTTGATATCGACACGATTGTGAATGGATATAAGGAATTCTACAAGAATGCAAAGTTTACGCATTATGTAGACAAGCCACTAGACCTAAAGCAGGTTGTAAACACTAACAAGGCTCTAGTGCATTGCGAAAAGATAGATAATAAACTGCTAGTCACATCCTGCATAGACAACCTATTGAAAGGCGCTGTTGGACAGGCTGTACAGAATATGAATATTATGTTTGGCATTGACCAGACAATAGGCTTGAAACTAAAGCCTTCTGCATTTTAATATAAGGAGAGAAAAAACATGAAACTATTTGATGTGTATCCGCTATTTGACATAAATATAGTCAAAGGTAAAGGAGTAAATGTTTGGGATGACAAAGGTCAAGAATATCTTGATCTTTACGGTGGACATGCCGTAATTAGTATCGGACATTGTCATCCTCACTACGTTGAGATGATGACAAAGCAACTTAATACTCTTGGTTTCTACAGCAACTCTGTAATTAACAAGTTGCAAGTGGAACTGGCTGAACGACTTGGAAAGATAAGCGGATATGAAGACTATCAGTTTTTTCTTATCAACAGTGGTGCAGAAGCCAATGAAAACGCCCTGAAACTAGCTTCATTCAAAAACGGTCGCAAGCGTGTACTGTCATTTGAAAAGGCTTTTCACGGACGAACATCTCTCGCTGTAGAGGTGACAAATAATCCAAAAATCATAGCTCCGATAAATGATAATAACCATGTAACATTTCTTCCTCTAAACGACCTTGAAGCTTGGGAAGCAGAACTAGCAAAGGGTGATGTATGCGCATGTATAATTGAATGCATTCAGGGTGTAGGTGGTGTAAACATGGTTACGCCTGAATTTGCAAAGGGATTACAGAAGGCCTGCAAAAAATACGGCTCCATACTTATTTGTGACGAAATCCAATGTGGATACGGACGAAGTGGAAAATTCTTCGCTCATCAATGGTTGGACATTCGTCCTGACATTATATCTGTAGCCAAAGGTATCGGCAACGGATTTCCAATGGGCGGTATACTTATTTCACCAGACTTTGAGCCTGTCTACGGACAGCTCGGAACCACTTTCGGAGGTAACCATCTAGGATGCACTGCAGCTCTTGCTGTACTAGATGTGTTTGAGAAAGAAGGACTTGTTGAAAATGCTCACTTAGTGGGTGAATATCTCATGGATGAACTTAAACAGCTGCAACAGCGCACAACACACATTAAGAGCGTACGCGGACAAGGTCTTATGGTTGGTGTTGTTCTTGACATTCCGCATAAGGAAGTAAGAAGCAAACTAATCTACGAGCAGCATTGTTTCACTGGTTGTGCATCAACCGACATTTTAAGAATTCTGCCACCATTATGTCTCACAAGAGACAATGTGGATGACTTCATACAACGTCTTGAAACTGTGTTAAACGAATTATAGGAACATCATGAAAATATCAATAATTGGTGCAGGCGCAATGGGCGGAGCATTTGCTGAAGGATTGCTGAAAAGCGAAAGCATAAATGCTGCCGACGTTACTGTTGCGAACCCGCATACAGACAAGCTTGAAAAATTCGCCTCTTTGGGCGCAAGCATCACTACAGACAACAAGGTTGCCGCAATAGACGCAGACATCGTAGCTATTGTTGTGAAACCTTGGCTTGTTGAAAAAGTAATAGAAGAAATTAAACCTATACTTGATTACAAAAAGCAGATTATTATTAACATGGCTGCTGCAATTTCTTCCGCACAACTGTTTGAATGGGCTGCAAAGGGGGAAGAAAAACCAGCTATATTCCAAATAATTCCAAACATAGCAATAGCTGTTAAGGCTAGTATGACTTTCATTGTACCATGTAATGCCAGTGATGAGCAGACAAACATGGTGAAAGGTATATTCGATAATGTTGGACAGACTTATCTTACCGACGAACAGCATCTTGGTGCAGGAACAACACTGGCAAGTTGCGGAATTGCATACGCTATGAGATATTTCAGGGCAGCATCTGAAGGTGGAGTTGAACTTGGATTTAAGGCTGACATTGCCAAAGACATCGTTTTGCAGACGGTAAAAGGAGCAGTAGAACTGCTTCAAGCTAATGGCAATCACCCAGAAGCCGAAATAGACAAGGTTACAACACCTGGTGGACTAACCATTAAGGGGCTAAACGAAATGGAACACGCTGGATTTACAAGTGCTGTGATCCGTGGACTGAAGGCTGGTCTGAAATAGAAGATAAAGCAATAAAAGATTGCACATTAATGAGCATTTGAGCATAATTAAAAATTTAATTAGCATTGCTTGGAAATTAAAAGCTCTTGAAATACATTAATAACAAAAGTTTTCGTAATTTTGGCGTAACGAAATTATCAACCCATTAATTATGGAAGAATCAATAAAACAAATTGGAGAGAGACTGAGAGGTCTTCGCGATGTGCTAAACATTCCTAAAGAAGAAGTTGCAAAACTCTGCGGAATAACCGTTGAGCACTACTTGAAGATTGAGGCTGGCGAAGCTGACCCCTCCGTCTATCGACTATCTAAGATTTCAAAACGTTACGGAATCGACTTGGATGTTCTCCTTTTCGGAGAAGAACCACGCATGAACAGTTACTATCTTACAAGAGACAAACAGGCTCCTGAAATTGATCGTGGAGACAAATACATGTATCAGACTCTTGCAAGCGGATTCAAAGGAAGAAAAATGGATCCATTCCTCGTGCAGGTAGACCCAATGCCTGGGGATAAGAAAAACAACAAGAATACACACGACGGTCAGGAATTTGACTTTGTACTTGAAGGTGTGTTAGAACTCACTATTGACGAGAAAGTTCTAGTTCTTAAAAAAGGTGACAGCATCTACTTTGATGCCAAAGTACCTCACTGCATGAGAGCGCTGGAAAATGAACCGGCTAAATTTCTTTGTGTTGTAAACTAAATAAGAATTAGAAAATGTTAGAAAGATTTTTAACACAGACTTCATTCGTGTCTGAAGAAGACTTCGAGAAGAATCTGCATTTCAAAATACCTGAGAATTTTAACTTCGCATACGATGTAATGGACGTTTTGGCTGAAGAAAGGCCAGATAAACTTGCTCTACTGTGGACTAGTGAGCGTGGCGAAGAAGTAAAAACAACCTTTAAAGAATTTAAGGAGCAAACAGATCGCACAGCAGCTTATCTCATGAGCCTAGGAATAGGCAGAGGTGATAAAGTGATGCTTATTCTGAAACGACATTATCAGTGGTGGCTATCTATGATGGCTTTGTGCAAAATAGGCGCTATTGCCATTCCTGCCACTCACATGCTGACAAAGCAAGATATTATTTACCGCAACGAGAGTGCGAGTGTAAAGGCGATTATATGTGCTAATGATGAATATGTTACGACACAGATTCAAAGCGCAATGTCTGAAAGTCCATCTGTAAAACTGCTTGTAGCAGTAAATTCAATGTCAGAATATGACAAAACTATACCAAAAGGATTCCACGATTGGCATAAAGAATGGATAAATGCTCCAGAGTTCAAACGCCCAGAAAACGTGAACACCAACGAGGACACAATGCTGATGTATTTCACCAGCGGAACAAGTGGTGAACCAAAGATGGTTGCTCATGATTATCTATATGCACTCGGACACCTCACAACAGGAGTTTTTTGGCATAATCTGAACGAGAATAGCCTTCATCTTACTGTTGCTGATACAGGTTGGGGTAAAGCTGTATGGGGTAAACTCTACGGACAATGGTTTGCTGGTGCTGCGGTATTCGTTTATGATCATGAGAAGTTTACAGCTGAGAAGATAATGAGACAGATGGAAAAATATCATATCACTTCTTTCTGCGCACCTCCTACTATTTATCGTTTCATCATACGTGAAGACTTCTCAAAATACGATTTGAGTAGTTTGGAATGGTGCACAACTGCTGGAGAAGCAATGAATCCGTCTGTTGCAGACAAGTTCAAGGAACTCACAGGAGTTACTGTATACGAGGGATTCGGACAGACCGAGACAACGATGACATTAGGAACTTTTCCTTGGGTTAAACCAAGACCAGGTTCTATGGGAAAGCCTAATCCTCAATACGACGTAAGACTATTAAGACCTGACGGCACTGAATGTGAAGACGGTGAGAAGGGCGAAATATGCATACTCATAGGTGATGAGAAACCTATAGGATTGTTTAAGGGTTATTACCGTGACGAGGAAAAGACCAAAGAAGCATGGCACGACGGTGTTTATCACACCGGAGACATGGCTTGGAGAGATCAGGACAGTTACTTTTGGTTTGTTGGTCGCACAGACGACGTTATAAAGAGTTCTGGCTATCGTATAGGTCCATTCGAGGTTGAGAATGCACTGATGCTTCATCCTGCCGTTGTAGAATGTGCAATAACAGGTGTACCTGACCCTATACGTGGTATGGTGGTCAAAGCAACAGTCGTACTTTCAGATGAATACAAGGATAAAGCCGGTGACGACTTGGTAAAGGAATTACAGGATCATGTGAAGCATGAGACTGCTCCTTACAAATACCCTCGTATCATTGAGTTTGTTGATGAATTGCCAAAGACTATTTCTGGCAAGATTCGCCGAGTTGAAATTCGACAAAAGGACAATAAACAATAGATATTGAGATAGAGAAAACATGAAAAGAATTGTAGTAAAGGTGGGTAGCAATGTGCTTACTCGCGACGATGGTAAACTTGATGTAACAAGAATGTCTGCCATAGTAGACCAGATTGTATGGATGAAGCGCAACGGCTTTGAGGTAATCCTTGTTTCTTCGGGAGCAATGGCTTGCGGTCGTGATGAACTTAAAATCAATCGCAAACTGGATTCTGTGGGACAGAGACAGCTATTTTCAGCAATCGGTCAGGTGAAACTCGTTGGACTTTACTACGATTTATTTCGTGAATACAACATGCATATAGGTCAGGTGCTCACCATGAAAGACAGTTTTTCCACTCGTGGCGAGTATTTGAACCAACGTGCCTGTATGACTGTAATGCTTGAAAACGATGTTATTCCTATTGTAAACGAGAACGATACCGTGAGTGTTACAGAACTGATGTTTACCGATAATGATGAACTTTCAGGACTTATTGCATCAATGATAGATGCTGACACGTTGATTATTCTGAGCAATGTAGATGGTATTTTCAACGGTGACCCAAAGAGTCCTAACACACGAGTTATACCGTTGGTTAACTACGACCGTGATCTTGGCGAATACATTCAGGATAGCAAAAGTGGATTCGGACGCGGTGGTATGATTACAAAGACGAATATAGCTAAAAAAGTAGCAGAAGAAGGCATAAGGGTTATTATCGCAAACGGAAAGACAAACAATATTCTTATAGACATAGCTACAAAGCCTCAAGAGACTATGCACACGGAATTCCGTCCTAATCCTAACCCGGCATCACAGGTTAAGAAATGGATTGCCCATAGCGAAAGTTTCGCAAAGGGTATTGTTCACATAAACAAGAATGCCGAAGATGCTCTGAAAGGTGACAAAGCGGTGAGTCTTTTGCTTGTCGGAGTAACTTCTATTGAAGGTGACTTTGAGGAGAACGATATTATAAACGTCGTGGGAAGTAATAACGAAATCATTGCCGTTGGCAGAAGTGGATATTCTTCTTCTGAAGCGAAGGAAAATATCGGAGCACACGATTTGAAACCGCTTATACACTATGATTATTTGTATATGGAACAGTAAATAAGCTATGGAACTTACAGATACATTCAAGAAAGTAAAAGACGCTAGCAAGACGCTTGCCACCATCAGCGACGAGAAACGCAAAGAGATACTGCTGGCTGTTGCCGACAGCATTGAAAGCAATATTCCGCAGCTGATAGCGAGCAATGCACTTGATTTGGCTCGCATGGACAAAGGCGATCCTATGTACGACCGTCTGCAACTCAATGCAAAACGCTTGCAAGATATTGCAGCTGATATGAGGCACGTCAGTACATTACCTTCTCCTTTAGGAAGAATTCTTAAAGAGAAAATACTTGACAACGGATTGCATTTGCGTAGGATTAGTGTACCGTTTGGCGTTATTGGAATGATTTATGAAGCTCGTCCAAATGTTACTTTCGATGTATTTTCTCTTTGTTTCAAGAGTGGAAACTCGTGTATTCTGAAAGGTGGCAAAGACGCAGATGAATCCAACAAGGCTGCCATCAAAGTTATACATGAGGTACTTAAGAAATTCAACATCAACACAGATATCGTAGAATTGCTACCAGCAACCCATGAAGCTACAGCCGAAATGCTAACAGCGGTTGGATATATAGATTTATGTATTCCACGAGGAAGCAAACGATTGATAAACTTTGTACGTGATACTGCTAAAATACCCGTCATTGAAACTGGTGCTGGAGTTGTTCATTGCTACTTCGACAAGAGCGGAGACTCTGAAATCGCAAAAGACATCATCCATAATGCCAAATGCCGTAGGTGCAGTGTCTGCAATGCTTTAGATACTCTTATCATTAACAGCAGCAGATTGAATGACTTATCTAAAATTTGTAGTAAACTTGCTGAAAGCAAAGTGATTATCCATGCTGACGAAAAAGCTTTCAATGCTTTAAAAGGACACTATCCAGACAGCCTTCTGAAACAAATAACTCAAGATATATGGGATACAGAATGGTTGAGTATGCAGATGGGTATAAAGACTGTCGACTCTATAGATGAAGCGATTCAACATATTGCCGAATATGGCAGTGGACACAGTGAAAGTATCATTTCTGAAGATATTGATGCACAACACAAATTCCAGACATTGGTTGATGCTGCTTGCGTTTACGTAAATGTACCAACTAGTTTCACTGATGGTTCACAATTTGGACTTGGAGCAGAAATAGGCATTAGCACTCAGAAATTGGGGGCACGTGGACCAATGGCACTTGAAGAAATAACAACCTACAAATGGCTTATTGAAGGACACGGACAGATCAGATCATAAAATCAATAGAATATGAAGACTTTTTTTAATGTTGAAGACCTCGGGAATCTTAACGATGCTTTGGCTGAGGCAAAAGAAATAAAAAACAACCGTTTCGGTTATCAGGAACTCGGCAAAAATAAAACCTTGCTGATGATATTCTTTAATAATTCATTGCGCACACGTCTGTCAACACAGAAGGCTGCAATGAATCTTGGCATGAACGTAATTGTGCTAGATGTCAATGCAGGTGCATGGAAACTAGAAACTGAACGTGGAGTGATTATGGACGGAGACAAGAGCGAACATCTTCTCGAAGCCATTCCTGTAATGGGAAGCTATTGCGACATCATAGGAATCCGTTCGTTTGCAGGTCTCAGCGACAGAGATTTTGATTACGCTGAAACAATTGTAAATCAATTCGTAAAATATAGCGGACGTCCTGTATTTGCAATGGAAACAGCGACTGTTCATCCTTTGCAGGCTTTTGCCGACCTCTTCACTATTGAGGAATATAAGCAAACGGCTCGTCCAAAAGTTGTTCTTTCTTGGGCTCCTCATTGCAAGAGTCTTCCACAGGCTGTTCCTAACAGTTTTGCACAGTGGATGAATGCCGCAGACGTTGATTTTGTAATCACTCATCCTGAGGGATACGAACTTGATCCAAAGTTTGCTGGAAATGCCAAGATTGAATACAATCAGAAAAAGGCTTTTGAAAATGCCGATTTCATATATGCGAAGAACTGGAGCTGTCCTGGTGTGGCCAATATTGCTGATTATGGAAAGATTATCAACAAAGATCCTTCTTGGACTGTAGACACAGAGCACATGAGTTGGACTAACAACGGCTATTTTATGCACTGTCTACCTGTAAGAAGAGGACTTATTGTTACTGACGACGTGATAGAAAGTGACCACAGTTTAGTTATTCCAGAAGCAGCCAATCGTGAGATTAGTGCAGAAGTTGTGATGAAACGTATGCTTGAAAGTTTATAATAATAAAAATGATTATATGATATCTTTTGAATGTGACTATAATAATGGTGCTCACCCAAAAGTTTTGCAGCACTTGCTAGAGACAAACTCTAAACAAAGCCTTACATACGGTTTCGACGAATGGAGCGACTCTGCAAAAGACAAAATTCGCAAAGTATGCAATGCACCTAAAGCTGATATATATTTCCTTAGTGGAGGAACACAGACCAACATGACCGTTATTGACGGTATGTTGCAAAGCTATGAAGCTGTGATTTCTGCAAAGACAGGTCATATCAATATTCATGAGGCTGGAGCCGTTGAATTTACAGGTCATAAGGTAATAGACCTTCCTGCTCACGATGGTAAGATGAGCGCAAAGGAATTAAGCGATTACATGAACTGGTTTGTGAATGATGAAAGCACAGAACATCTTGCTCAACCAGGAATGGTATATATCACTTATCCTACCGAATACGGAACAATTTATTCAGCAGAAGAAATAAACAATATATATAATGTTTGCAAAGAGTATAGTCTTCATCTGTTTATTGATGGAGCAAGAATGGGTTATGGAATAATGTCGCTAAAAAGTGATGTTGACCTACAATTCATTGCCTCTCATTGTGATGTTTTCTATATTGGTGGCACAAAGGTTGGAGCATTGTGTGGAGAAGCTGTAGTTTTTCCAAATGGAGCACCCAAGCATTTCTTCACTACGATAAAGCAGCATGGAGCATTAATGGCAAAAGGTAGACTTATCGGCATACAGTTTGATGCCTTGTTTACCGACAACCTTTATCTTGAGATTTCAAGACATGCAATAGAAATGGCTGAAAAGATGAAGCAGATGTTTGCGACAAAAGGCTATAATTTCTTTCTCGACTCACCTACGAATCAGCAGTTTGTTATAATTCCAAATGCCAAGATGAAAGAACTTGAGCAACAAGTTATGTTCACCCATTGGGAACCTTATGACGCCCAAAACTTCGTTTGCCGTTTTGTAACTTCATGGGCTACAACAGATAAAGACCTAAATATTTTAAGCGAGATTATTTAATCTCGCTTATTTTGTATCATAAAGGACAATAATCATAATAGCTTATGCCCACACTTCTCAAAGTTAGTTTGATGTTTTCTCAAAATTACTGATCATTTTCTCTGATTCTTGTGTTCCATTTATTCTAATAGCAGAGTTTGAATTTATTTTTCCATCAGGCAGAACATCAATGGTATGAGGAAATACATCAACATTAAATATACTTCTAAAATCTTCAAACAAATAATCAGGAACTCTAATCGTTTTCTCTCCGTTAAAATAATCATCTACGATATTTTTGTAAGATTCTTCACTAAGAGAACTATCTGTTAAATATATAAGTTGCAGGGCTTTATTTTTCGAGGATGTCATTCAATCGAATAGTGATTAGGGCTTTATCACTCAAAGGCACACCGAAAAAACTAGTTTCATATTCGCCGCGATACATGAATTTCATTATAAATAAGATTGCTTATATACATTTGCGAATAAATCATGATGATCAAGCTGTCTAGTTTTTATGCTCGATAAAACTTTATAAGCCCAAATATGTATGATGCAAATAGCATAATTGCGAAAAAATCGCCAGAAACGGGTGTGATTTGTTGTTTAATGTCACTTTTATCCCGATAATGTCACTTAATGCCACTCGCTCAGCCCTTACAAACAAAAGGTTTGTGACATTAGTGACATAAAAAAACTTTTTCTGGTAGGTTGCAATTAACGCATATCTACATGGTATTTTAATTCAGTTAATGCATAATCAGAGAGCCTTTGAATATTATAATCAATAAGTCTTAATTTCTGTTGGCTGAATAATGTTGAAAAAGATGATTTAAGTTCTATCCCACCTCTAGTAATAATAGCTTTGCCATCAGATTCGAACGTGATTATTACACAATTATTATCACTGTCAATAATCATATAGCCCGTTTTGCCAATATTAATACTACTAATGATCCCCATATTAGCCTTTTCTTCATCAGAAAAATTGTTGCTTAACAGTTTACCCATAGGATAATCCATGCACACGTGGCAGACATTCAGATAAAGCATATAAAGCTGAAATTCACGATTATCCTTTGAATGATTTTTATATCCATCTGAGAAGAAAACTTCATCCAAAGGCATTCCAAATTTGGCTTCACTATAAAAATGAAGAGCTTTAAGAGAGTTTAGTTTTTCTGGAGATGAGGTACTAAAAACGTTGTTTTGTTCAATATCATTAGGAAGTTTATTTATTATATTATGAGTAACTTCATAAGACGGCAGGTCTGTTACTGATAAAAAGTTTGCATCATATTCACAGATTATATCTAACTTTTCCAAATAATTAATACCACTAACAAATTTAGGAGATTGTAATGTTGATGCATCTACGTATAATATGTTACCTACATAAATATTATTATAACTTACATCGTAAACAGGTATACGGTCTGTATAAAAATTATAGTCTAGCGGCTTCACGTTTTCCAAATGATACCAGTCCAAAGAATCACTAGTACTATCAGCCTTAACAGAGTCCGTTTTTATAGTTTCCTTTGTCTGTGGTCTAACACTTTGGTCTTCGACTTCATTACAAGAATACTGAATAGTAATGGCTAAGGCTGATAATAAAAGTAACTTTGGTTTCATATTTAGTTATATCTACTGTAATTATAAAATGCTACTTAAAAAACATTTATATATTGTCCATTTTAACTCCAGATTATAATTAGCATTTTCCGTTTAAAAAAATATCCGACAGAAAGGATTTTCACCACTTCCTGTCAGGATATTCACTTTTTAAATGTATATATATATATAGGTTAAGTAAGTCTATATTATCACCAGTTTTGAAAGCTTATAATTTGAGCGAATAACTATTTACCATCATTTCTCTATTCATTATACTACTACTGGTTTCTATGAAATGATACATACTATTTACATATTCTGAAGAATACTTATTGTAGTATTAGAGTCCCTTCATATATTTGCGTTGACGTTTTCAAAAAAAGTTGGTATTCTCCATCAGATACTGATGTTGGAATTGCAATAGAATTAATACCATATGGTACATTAACATAATAAACAATATTTCCTTGATTATCTTGTATCTGAACAACTATATCTTGAAAAAAACTATTATTTAAAAACAATGTGTTTCCTTCAACACTTACAATCGGCATGACTTGAGGTGCACGAGTGACGGGTGTGGGTCTTGGATCTATAACCGTACATGTCAAATCAATTACATTACCTTTCACCCCATTATTTGCCACTACAGATATAGTAGCAGTACAAATGAAAAAAAAGAAAGTTAAAAGCCTTTTCATAATTATTTGCGTTATTATTTTGTAGTGCAAATATATTAAAAATGATAAGAAAGGACTTAGATATTATTGATTTTAACCTTTACATATTTTACACGTTTTTTGTAAACTACTGATAATGAACAGTATATGCAAAGAAAGCAAAAAGATATTTTGATTATGATTTTCTAATTTTCTCATCAAAACTTTGTGCTCCACCTTTTAAGTTGTAAAGAGATAATAGTAATTTGGCCCGAATATTAGTTATAACTTGTGGAGAAACATCCAATAGACATGCCATTTCGGAAGGTAAGAATCTTAATCTTGTCAAAAGGCAAAGGCTGAACTCACGCTCTTTTAATACACTTCCCTTAGTTATAAGAAAAGACAAAAACGCATTATCATATTTTTCAAAATGTAAGCGCAAAGTTTTAATATCAGAATATGAAGCATTTTGACCCTTTTGAGATAGTGCATGCAAATAATTCACAATAGGAGCATTAAAAAAGACATCACGCATTCCCCATTGGTCCGGACGCAACTTATCACTTTGCTGTAATGATAGCTTTTCTTGCAGACTCTCTATCTCATTGTGAAGCCGATCTATAAACTCATTATTCAGTGAATCTTTCTTTTTAAGAGTGCGAGATAATTCTTGTTCTCTATTTCGCAGCGTAAGGATATCAAATGCGTAACTTGTATTTTGTTCTTTTATTTTATTGAAACGAAGTCGGTTTCGCATATAAATGATTAGGAAAAGCAAAAATAACACTATTATAATAACAATAATAAGCGCTGTTCTAATTTTCAGTTGATACTCTTTCTGTTGTGCCAAATCCTTATACATGCTATAATTAAAAATAGCATGCATCTGTTGCAAATGTCGCGTTGACATATGTGCATAAGATGAATCAACAGCATTGTTCCATAGTTCACTATATTTTACTATCGAATCAGCATTCTTCTCTTTTTTATATAAATTAAATAACCCTTTAGCTGCCGCTTGCTTGTTATTATAATCATTATAAGTATAAAGTTCGTGTTCAAAAAAATATTTTGCAGAGTCGATTTTATTAATACCTAAATAATAGAGACCTTTATAATATTCATTAATACCATTTTCATTAGTATGTATATTTGTTTTACTAAAATACTTATGAGAAATATCCATGTAGTATTTTGCCTTAACAAACTGTTTTTTTAAAAGATAAATATAGATTTCTATATCAGAAGGTAGAATAGCTAATTCTCTATACCCATATCTACGATACAAATTGCGTACATTTTTATTTGTTATAAAAACAGAATCGTACTTACCCATTAAATAATATGCCATGCCTTTATCTTTGTAGTATGACAAAGATCCTAATGTATCTTTTGCTACGAATGCGTATTTACTAGCAAATTTAAAATAAGAAAGCATTATATTATAAGAGTCTTGTTCTTCAAATATACCTCCCATCTGTCCATAAATTCTTGACAAGGTATAAAAGTCGCAGTCTTTATTCGATATATCAGCATACTTTATTGCATCTTCATAATATTTAATTGCAAGAGGTGTATCTCCCATGTCACGATATACGCATCCTAGAAGATATGTTGCCTCCATACGCTCATTGGCATTGCCATTCTCTGAATAATAATCAACAACATCATTCATTACACTGTCTGATTTCATGGAGATAAAAAACTTGTTGTGTGCGCTAGCAAGCAACAGTTCGTATCTCATTCTATCAGCTTTTGTGAAATCAGCTTTATCATTACCTATCTTACGTAATAACGTCAATGCTGTTGTATCAGAGTTATGGATGCAAGTATCTATTTTACTCCACTCTGCATTATGTGCATTATTGGTACAACCTACAAGGCAAATAATTAGAATTAAAAATGTTACAAGATGTTTCATTGCTTATTATTCAGTATAGGCTATAACAAAGGTGGGATTTTTATGATAAATAAGTCTTTAAATTTCAAAGTCCTTTGTGATCATTCCGTTATATGTGTTTATGGAGAGATGTATGATATAGCCTTTTAAATTCGCTATTGGAATACTTATATAGCCTTTTGTTGAATAATATTCAGGTATGCCGTTTTGGTCATGATACATACGAAGACACAATTCATGAGTGCCGTCAGACTTCGACACCACCCCATCATTAATAATTGAGATGGTTTGAGAATTTGTAGATGCATCCTGCTGACCAGTCTTTACATAAAAGCCGATATTAAGGTATTTGCGATTTGTACTGACCCATGCACTTTCAAAGTTAACAGGATCCGTATGTATTTCCTTAAAATCGCTTAGAGGATGATATATAACAACGGGCACACGCGAAATGCTGTATGCCGTTGTTGTATTATTGTCTACATTATTATAATAATATAAAAGCGCACGATAATCAGAGTCAGGCTTTGCAGCCCAGTCTGCAGAAACATGCGGACTTAGCACCAAAGAATCACCATCATCAGTTATCACAGAGTTTATCTCTTTAGTGGAAACAGTATGAGCCTCAACAAAATCAGCCTTGATATATGAATACTTTCCATCTCCGCTATCGTAGTTGTCTTCCTTACATCCAAAAAGAGTAAACGCTACTAATACACTTATTATAATAAAGTTTTTTTTCATCTTACGGATAAATAATTTCTCAATGGGTTAGCATACATTGTAAGCATGCGTTCGCGAAGGAAGTCTTCGTCCTTAGACGGAAGTTCTATCTTTGCAAGTTGACCTGCTATATAAGTCTCAAACAGAGCCTTCTGTTCTTGAGTATAGAACTTGTTTGCAAAGTCTGTAGCACCATTAAGAATATCCAGAGCAACATAGTTACCCGGATAAAGCATATACCCCTTATATATAGATTTATCAATATGTTCAGCAACAATTCTATATATATCAGTCTTTGGAACATCTACCGCTATTGTATCAAGAAAATCATCTATACATTTAGCACATTGATAATGTACGTGTCCTTTATGTCCAATGATACCTGTCTGCATACTCACGATATCATCCTGAGGTTCTTTCTTCCAACCTTCGATGTCACGTTTCAGTTGAAACTCACGGGCCTTAAGAAAATCACAAGGATCATATTCATAAGATATAGCAAGAGGAACTATATGCAAATTTTTAAGGCGTTCTACGATACTGCCGTTCCCGCCCATCGCCATCATCTTCAAAACAGCTTCCTGAGTACGATCATTGCTATCCTTAGCTCTACCCTCACGCTGTGCAATCCAAATATTTTCATGCTTTTCATTGATAGCAAAATGCATATAATCAGACAATAGTTTGCTTGACATCAGCATCTGACGCATAGGCAATCCACGTTCAACTATAAAGCTCTTATTAACTCTAACCAAATCTTTTATCCAAGGAAGTGAAAGAAGGTTGTCGCCAATAGCAATCTCGCATGTAGTAGTGAATTTAGCATCAATAAGGAACTTATCTAATATCGCTGAGTCGAGGACGATGTCACGGTGATTGCTTACAAATGTATAGCGCTTAGTGTTATCAATGTTTTGAGAATCCATCTCAGATCCGGTACTTCCCTTCTTGAGAACATTCCCAACAAAATCATAACTGAAAGCTAATTGAAACTCATAACCATTTTTACAACTGCGCATTTTCTTGGCAACTACATCAAATGGAACACCTGGATACAAATAAGCTAAAACGCTTTCAAACTGTTCATTTGAAAGCAATCTGTCATACGCCTCTGGGAGATCATCTTCCTCCCAAGGGCGTATATCATCGAACTCTTTTGGTATAATCATATTTTCAGAATTGATTTTCAACTATATCGCCAAGCACGTCCTTTATGTCAAGACCTGCTGCACGAACCTGCTGAGGAATAAAGCTTGTTGCTGTCATACCTGGAGTAGTATTGATTTCAAGCATATTCACAACATCGTTTCCTTCTTTATCCTTAGAGATTATATAATCAATGCGAATGATACCATTTGCATGGAGGATATCATAGATACGGCTTGTTTCTTTAGCAACTTTGGCTGCAGTCTCTGGATTGAGACGTGCAGGAGTGATTTCTTGAACCTGACCGTTATATTTAGCATCGTAATCAAAGAATTCATTCTTTGTAACGACTTCTGTAGCAGGCAGAACAACAGACTTATTCTTCGTCTTGTATACACCTTGAGAAATCTCGGTTCCTTCCAAGAAGCCCTCTATCATCACCTCGTCGCTCTGCATAAAAGCAACACGAAGTGCAGGAGCAAGCTGATCGGCATTCTTTACTTTTGATACTCCAAAACTACTTCCGTCAGCGGCAGGCTTTACAAAACAAGGCATACCTATCTTCTCTTCAATTTCAGCTTCGTTATACTGTTCGCCACGACGCAATAGAAGGCTGTTTGCAACCTTTACGCCAAAGCCCCTAAGATAGTTGTTAAGCACAAACTTATCAAATGTCATCGCTTCAACAAGAACTCCACTTGTAGAATAAGGCAGATGTATAAGGTCGAAATAACCTTGCATTACTCCGTTTTCCCCTGGCTGTCCGTGAATAGTGATATAAGCATAATCAAAATAAACAGATTTACCAGCCATAACAAACGAGAAATCATTCTTGTCTATTTCAGCAGTATCGCCGTTATCAAAGTTTACATGCCAATCAGTACCCTTCACGTCAACAACATAAATATTGTAACGTTCCTTATCAAAGAAAGAGTACAGTCCCTGAGCAGAGCGCAGAGATACATCGTGCTCTGATGAATCGCCACCACATACAATGGCTATGTTTCTCTTTAAATTTTCCATTTTTATTATATATTTTTTTATTCTGCAAAAGTATCTTGTGTGGTCCCTTTTATGTAACCTCTCCACTTTTCAATGAGACTACCGAAATCAGCTGGCCATTCAGAATCAAAGTCCATCTGCTTTCCTGTTGTAGGATGAATAAAGCCCAATGTCTTAGCATGCAGAGCCTGACGAGGACAAGTTTTAAAGCAATTCTGAATAAAAGCTTTATACGTACCGCTGCGTTGTCCGCGAAGAATCTCATTGCCTCCATAAGTCTCATCTGCAAACAAAGGATGACCGATATTCTTCATGTGAGCACGTATCTGATGTGTGCGCCCTGTCTCTAGTATACATTCAACAAGAGTTGTATATCCAAAACGTTCGAGAACTCTGTAATGAGTTACTGCCGTTTTACCTATTCCGCTGTCGGCAGGAAATACCTTCATTCTCAATCTGTTTTTAGGATCACGGGCAACATTTCCTTCTATTCTACCCTCGTCTTCGACAACATTTCCCCATACTAGTGCGTTATAGCTACGATGTGTGGTCTTATCGAAGAACTGTTTTCCCAATGCAGTCTTAGCAGCAGCTGTTTTAGCAACCAAAATAAGTCCACTTGTGTCCTTATCTATTCGATGAACAAGTCCAACTTCAGGATCATTCGCATCAAAGCCCTCCAAGTCCTTCAAATACCATGCAATAGCATTTATCAGAGTACCAGTGAAGTTTCCTGCTCCAGGATGAACTACCATGCCGGCCTTTTTATTAACTACGATGACATCATCGTCTTCATAAGCAATATCTAGCGGGATATCCTCTGCAACGATACTTGTATCATGCTTAGGACGGTCGAGCACAAGAGTTATCACATCATTAGGACGTACTTTATAGTTACTTTTAACCGGCGTTCCGTTCACACGGATAAATCCGGTTTCGGCAGCCTGCTGAATTCTATTACGACTCTGATACGGATTTTTCTCAGAAAGGAACTTATCAATACGTACCTGAGTCTGCCCAGGATCAACTTCTATCTTCCAATGTTCATAGAGTTGTTGATCATCGGTTTCAAATTCTTCAATTTCGTTTATATCTTCAATCATTTATTATTCTTTATGGTGTTGTCTTGTTTGATTCTGAATGTTCCGGTTCCGTAGATTCAGAACCAGGCACAACTTCGAATCCATCTACATCTCCATTATTCTCATCCACATCAGGACTAGTTGGGTCTACATAGTCAACAGAATCAGCGGCATCTCGTTTTCCATTACCAACTTGTATGATAAGTTTATCATCAACAGAAATTCTATCACCAGCCGTCACATGATGACCACGAACCATAATACCATATACCCAGTCTTTCTCACCAGATATGTATTGCGGCATACCAAGTTTAAATCCCATAGATGTCAACTTAGCCATAGCCTCTCTAAGAGAACTATTATCAATGACATCAGGAAGAGTTATAGTTGGAGTATGAGGAGAGTTGACAGTTACATATATTACATGTCCTTCCTTAACTCTTTCACCAGGTCCAGGTGTTTGTTCAAGGATACAATCTGGAGGAAGGTTCTTAACGTATCCAGTATCGCTGACTACAATTTGAAGTCCTGCGTCATCAAGAATACGTTCTGCGTCGCTAAACAATTTATGCTTAACATTAGGAATAGGAATAGACTGTCCATGATGTGTATATACATCAAGCCCGAACTTTACACCAAGGCAAAGCGCAATAACGACAGCAGCCATGGCTAGAAGATTCTTCCACAGATACCAGCTTTTAAACTTCTTGACGAATTCTGATGACTCCATTTATATACATTAATTTAATTGCTAAGATATTGCAAGCGAGTTAAATACATCAAATTTACTTGATAGCTTCGCCGAGTACAGCCTTATCTTATGCAAAGATAATGCAAGTTGAGAGAAGAACAAAATAAATAACAAAGTTTTTATTTTTTATTCCAAGTACAGCCTATCTTCAACGATAGTTAAAGGTATAAGAATCTAAGCAAGGCAACAAAACTTAATAACACAAAAAGCAGCAAGGAAAATACTTTCTTTGCTGCTTCTTATCGTGATCTGCGACCAACAACGGATTATTTACCGTGGTTCTCGTCAGATACAGTTAATTTCTTGCGACCACGAGCACGGCGAGTTGCCAATACACGACGACCATTCTTTGTTGCCATTCTCTCGCGGAAACCGTGCTTGTTTACACGACGGCGGTTGTGAGGCTGAAATGTTCTTTTCATTTTTTTACTTATTTATTTTGTTATTTATTGCTTGTAAATGATGTCGGAGCTATCCGCGCATACAATTCCTCCACTTCTGAATTAAAAGTTAAAAACACTTCTGAGTATAATATCTACACTTTGTAAAGTCAAGTTTAAACCTTTTGGGTTGCAAAATTACTCATAATTTTCGAAATACCAAAGAATTAAGAGTTTTTTAAGTTGCAAATTGATGTTTTTTTATAAAAATATAGTAACTTTGCAGTCGAAATTCAGTTATAAACACTGCATCAAACGTTTTAAGAAATTATAAACATTAAAAATACAATAATGATTAATTCACAAGAAATTAAGATCGGTACATGTATTCGCATGGATGGTAAGATTTGGACTTGTATTGACTTTCAGCACAGAAAGCCAGGAAAAGGTAACACTGTTATGATCACAAAGTTAAAGAACGTTGCTGATGGTCGCGTTCTTGAGCGTACATTCCAGGTCGGTTTCAAACTTGAGGATGTTCGCGTTGAGCGCCGTCCTTATCAATATCTTTACGAAGACACTACCGGAATGATTCTTATGAACCAAGAGACTTTTGAGCAGATTCCTGTAGGTAAGCAGCAGATTACTGGTGTTGACTTCATGAAAGAAAGCGACATTGTTGAAGTTGTTACTGATACTTCCGATGGCACTATCCTACTTGCTGAAATGCCTGTAAAGACTAATCTTCATGTTGCTCACAGCGAACCTGGAATCAAGGGTGATACTGCAACTAACGCAACAAAGCCTGCAACTCTTGAAACAGGTGTTGAAGTTCGCGTACCTCTTTTCATCAACGAAGGTGACCTTATTCAGGTTGACACACGTGACGGAAGTTATTTAGGCCGCGTAAAGGAATAATTAAAAATCAAATACTTTAAGGTGAAAAAGTAAATACATGGGAGTAAAAATACTACCATAAAATGTTTACTTTTTTACCTTTTTGCTTTTATGCACCTTAGTTACTCTCTATATATATAAATTATGAAATACTCAATAATAGTACCTGTTTACAATCGCCCTAACGAAGTTGACGAACTACTCGAAAGCCTCACAATACAGACTTTAACTGACTTTGAAGTCGTTATTATCGAAGACGGTTCAAAGATTACGTGTAAAGATATCTGCGACAAGTATTCAGAAAAACTTGATTTAAAGTATTTCATGAAAGAGAATAGTGGTCCTGGACAAAGCAGAAACTACGGAGCACAGAGAGCTAATGGTGAATATCTAATAATCCTTGACAGTGACGTTGTGCTTCCAGAGAATTACATCAAAGCCATTGGCGATGAAATCAATAACAATGATGCTGATGCTTTCGGAGGTCCGGACCGTGCACACGATTCATTTACCGACACTCAAAAAGCTATATCATATTCCATGACAAGCTTTTTCACAACAGGAGGAATACGCGGAGGAAAGAAGAAACTGGATAAATTCTATCCACGCTCATTCAACATGGGAATAAAGCGAGATGTTTACAGCAAGTTAAACGGCTTTAGTGATATGCGTTTCGGTGAAGATATAGATTTTAGCATACGCATTTTCAAATCCGGATATAAATGTAGACTATTTCCTGATGCATGGGTATGGCACAAACGACGCACTGACTTCAATAAATTCTGGAGACAGGTTTTCAATAGCGGTATCGCGCGCATAAACCTTTATAAGAAATATCCAGAGTCTTTGAAACTGGTACATCTGCTACCAATGGTATTCACAGTCGGAATGATGTTCCTTTTTACATTATGCATTTCAGGAATCATTACTATGCTGACTGCAGATGAAGGGAAATGGCAAACAGCAGGTTACGTCATGACTTTATGTGCAGCGTTGCCTATCATACTGTATTGCCTACTGATTTTCGCTGACTCCACAAAGGTAAACAAAAGTATAAAAGTGGGTCTGCTGAGTATTGTCGCGGCTTACGTACAACTAACAGGTTACGGTTGCGGTTTCATTAATTCCTGGTGGAAACGTTGCGTAAGAGGAAAAGACGAATTTAGCGCATACAAAAAAACATTCTACAAATAATAAAAGTGGAAAAACTATCTATAACTAATTGGGCACTTGAAGATCGCCCACGAGAAAAACTAGAAAGACTTGGTGCCGACTCCCTCAGCAATGCTGAATTATTAGGCATTCTGATTGGAAGCGGAAACACCAATGAGAGTGCTGTCGACTTAATGAAACGAGTTTTAAACGATTGCAACAACAATCTAAACACATTAGGAAAACTAAGTATTCAACAACTCGAAGAATATAACGGATTAGGTCCCGCTAAAGCGATAACTATACTCGCAGCATGCGAACTAGGAAAAAGACGATCATTGGAAAAGGCTGAAGAGCGTCAAAACATCAGCTCTGCATCGGCGATATATGACTACATGCACCCAAGAATGCAGGATCTTGATGTTGAAGAGGCATGGGCTATGATGCTTAATCAAAACTACAAACTGATAAAGATTATGCGTATCAGTCATGGAGGCATAAGTGAAACAGCTGTTGACATTAGAATAATATTGAAAGAGGCTTTACTCTGCAATACTACCGTGATTGCGCTATGCCATAATCATCCAAGCAACAATCCATTTCCAAGCGGACCAGATGATCAACTTACGAAACGAGTTAAAAATGCCTGCGAATTAATGCGTATATATTTCCTCGATCACGTTATAATAACAGACGGGAAATATTATTCATATCGTGAAAGCGGCAAACTGTAAAAAAGATAAGACCGCTTTTTTAAAACTCGGTCTCACCTTCTACATATTGTTCCATAAACATATGTTCACCGTCAAATACGGCATAAGTGAACTGCCATATCCAGTCACCAAGGATAAGCATTCTAACTTTCTTGCTCAAATTCAGGTCCAATTCTATATGTCGATGACCATAGATAAAATAATCTATATTATTATGGTTAGCCATATATTCATTAGTGAACTGTACAAGATACTCCTTGTCCTCACCCATAAAAGGAACCTCTTTGCCATCAATACGTTTTATGCGACTATGCTTTGCCCAGTTTAGTCCCAAAGCCATTCCCCAACGAGGATGAAAGAAATTAAGCAACTTCTGGCACGTACGGTTATGAAAAATCTTCCTTAATATCTTGAATTTATTGTCAGGATCTCCGAGTCCATCACCATGAGCTAAAAAAAACACCTTACCATATATTTCAGTAGTGACAGGTTTCTTGTGAACAATTAGCCCACACTCTTCCTCAAGATATCCATAAGTCCAAAGGTCATGATTACCAGTAAAGAAATGGATTTCGACTCCACTGTCTGATAGTTCGCTCAATTTACCCAAGAAGCGTGTATATCCTTTTGGTACGACATAACGGTATTCATCCCAAAAGTCAAACATGTCTCCCAATAGATATATAGCAGAAGCTTTATCTTTTATGCTATCAAGGAAACGAACAAGGCGTCTTTCCTGCATACGCGGATGCTCTATTGCCAATGATCCAAGATGGGCATCTGAGAGAAAATAAACATTCTTTCTCATAATCACTTTATCTAAATTTCTATTATCATTCAAAACCCAGTTCTACACGAGCTTCTTCCGTCATCATACTTTGATCCCAAGCAGGTTCAAAAACGAGATTAACATTGGCAGAAGTAATACCGTCTACACTTTCAACCTTCGTACGAACATCCTCAAGGATAAAATCAGCAGCAGGACAATTTGGTGCAGTAAACGTCATATCCAATTCCACACTAGCATCGTCTTGAACTTCTATTTTGTATATCATACCCAAGTCCCATATATTTACAGGAATCTCTGGATCGTAAACAGTCTTTAACACATCTACTATATGTTCTTCTATCTTGGTTTTTTCTGTCTGTGTCATAAATCTTTCCTTATGGTTTCTTGCAAAGTTAATATAATATTTGAAACCAACAAAAACATTAGCTACTTTTTGGTAATATCATTAAGCATTAAAAGAGTATTTTGCAAATATGAAACGTTAAAAACGACATTAAATACAAAAATACCTACATTGAGATATTGTTGACATTAATATATTTTAATACATTTGCAAAAAATAAGATAATATTAGTATTGGTAAGTTTGATTTCAACAACGGTAAAACGAAAGATCGTGCTTGGGCTGACGTTGTTCGCCCATACAACAGTGACCCTTATTTCAGCGGTTCGTCAGTATATGGAAACTACGATTTCCAGAATATAAATCTCACTGCGGCTATTGGTACTACAAAAATTGGGAAATGGAACTTTGGTGCACGCATTGATTACAACCTAGGTGATTTAAGTCGTCTACGTGATCCTAGATCAAGATCAGAACTTCTTGAATATAAACTCACTCCGTCTGCAATATATAACTTCGGTAACAGCAGTATCGGACTTGCAGCATGGTATAACAGACGCAAAGAGAAAATACAGAATGTAACAACCGTGCAGACTGACGCTACATTGAAATATTATTTGATGAGCGGACTTGAGAATGCAAACGGCACAACTGGTGGTTACGGAAGTTTCAGCCGTGAATGGGTAAACCAGAACTTTGGTGCAGAAATATCTTATGGATATAAAGGTAATGTTTTAAATTCACTAAATAGTATAAGCATCCAGCGTGGAAGTGAGAGTGTACTCGGCGTATATAAGTATAGTCCTGGTCACTACTACAATTACATATATGGTTTACAATCACAAAATAGACTGACAACTGGAAAATTAATTCATCAGATAGATCTTAAAGCAAGTTACGAAGAGGGATTTGCTGATGAATACAGACAGAAACTGATTATCAACACAGACTCTGTAACAGGTTTCAATTCATATAGATATGATACTCAGATTAAGTTTAATAAGCGATATCAGATAAGAGTTTTAAATCTTGATGCACATTATAGAATGAGCATTCCTTATAAAGACAGAATATTTGCTTACATGGGATTCATAGCTAACTATAATAATGTAAGCAACAAGTATCTTCTTAATACTTCAGAACTAAAATACGGACGCTTAAACATCGCATTTGAAGAAGGTATGGACTTATGCAACACTGGACTTGGATATGCCCTCAGTGCAGGATATAGTTTCTCTACACGCAACAGTATCAATCTAGCTGACAATACAAATGAATACGCACAAGGTGTTCTGTTACCTGATATGAAATATTATGCAGTTGACTATGGTTTCGTGCACGGAGAATTGAGTTATGAGCATCCTATAACTATTAAGGGAACTACATCAAATTGGTTTGCTAAAATATATGGTAATTATCTGAGGACTAAGAAATATGAAAATACAGCATACAACAAATACACATTTGGAGTCTGTGTAGGAATTATCTACTAGACTACTTCAGTAAGTATTTAGCTAAAAACAAAAAAGTCATACATGATAAGGTTAAACCTTTCATCGTATGACTTTTTTATTTTATATAATGAAGTAAATCGTTAGTGATTCATCACTTCTATTATTTCATCTTCTATTGCTAGATTCTGGTCGCCAATAATGGTATTTTTTATGGCAGAGGCTGCTATCGCGAAATCAAGACAACGTTGATCGTCATCAACCCATTTCATACGGGCATGAATAAATGCAGCTACAAAAGCATCGCCACATCCCATAGGATCTACGACAGGATTAATATCATAGATCTTAGTCTTATATAGTTTACCTTCTGAATAAAGCACTCCTGTAAGAGTATGATGGCTTGACGCTATCTGATTGCGCAAAGCTATCAACATACGCTTGCATCGTGGAAACTGTTTCTGTAATTCTTTGAAATAAGCAATATAAGCATCCTCGTCAATTTTATACGAAGAGTCCATTGCCTCAAAAGGTATATGTTTCAAAGAACTGCCGACTTCCCATTCATTCTGATCACCGAATATAAATGAACTATATTCCATCAGTTTATGGAGAGTCGCCTTTGCATTTGCTCCAGGGTAATGCCAAAGATTCTTGCGGTAGTTGATATCACATGTAATTTCAACTCCCATTCTCTCTGCCAGTTCCAATGCATCAAACGTTGTATCCAAGGCATCTCTACTCATAGCACATGTAATACCTGAACAATGAAATATCTTTGCGTCATCAAATATCGGAGCCCAGTCAATATCTCCATGTTTTAGACTATAAAAGGAACTATTATTGCGATCATACGCAACAACGGAATTACGCATAGATGCCGCCGACTCAAAATAATATGTGCCAAGACGGTCACCACCTTTTACTATATGACTTGTATCAAGACCAAACTCACGAAGATGCATCAACGCAGCATTGCCCATAGGACTTTCAGGGACACGAGTCACATACTCCACATTATCTCCTAATACCGATAATGAGACAGCAACATTAGCTTCAGAGCCTCCAAAATCACCATTAAACTGCCTCCCCTGAGAAAGGCGGGAATTATTTTCCTTTGACAAGCGCAAAAGAATTTCTCCGAAAGTAACGATCTTCTTATCCATCATATAATTATAAAAAAGCCCACTCCTTAAAGGAGAGGGCTTATTGTTGTATATCCTTAAATTACTTGCCTGCTTTCTCAACGAGTTCCTTTGTATCGCGAGCGATAACAATTTCCTCATCAGTTGGCACAACAACAACTTTTACTTTACTGTCTGGTGTTGAGATTATAGCCTCATCACCATGAATCTTTGCATTCTTCTCAACATCAATCTTTATACCGAGATATTCAAGATTAGCGCAAGCCTCTTCACGAGTATCGGTCTGGTTTTCACCTACACCGGCTGTCCATACAATAGCGTCAACACCACCAAGAGCAGCAACATAAGCGCCAATATATTTCTTTATACGATAATTGTACATCTTAAGCGCAAGCTGTGCACGGTCGTTGCCTTCATGAGCTGCGTTTTCAATATCACGCATATCACTAGATATACCGGTAATACCGAGCACACCACTCTCCTTGTTTAAATAGCTTGACATTTCCTGTGGCTTCAAGTTGAGCTTATCCATGATGTAAGTAACAGCAGATGCGTCAATATCACCACAACGACTACCCATCATAAGACCAGCAAGAGGAGTTAGCCCCATTGATGTATCTATAACCTTACCATTAAGTATTGCAGCAACACTTGCTCCATTACCGATATGGCATGTTATGATTTTAGAATTATTTATATCAAGACCAAGAATCTCACAAACACGCTGTGATACATAACGATGGCTCGTTCCATGGAAACCATAACGACGTATGTGATATTTCTGATAAAGTTCATAAGGTACTGCATAAAGATATGCATAGTCTGGCATTGTGCTATGGAAAGCATTATCAAATACACAAACCTGAGGTGTTGTAGGCATCAATGAATCTACAGCACGAATACCTTTCAAGTGTCCTGCATTATGAACAGGTGCAAGATCGCAAAGTTCTTCTATGCCGTCTTCAACGCTCTTATCAACAATGATACTCTGTTTGTATTTGTCACCACCTTGTACGATACGATGACCAACAGCATCAATCTCGTCAAGACTCTTTATTGCACCTATTTCAGAATCAAGCAGGCACTTGAATACCAAGCTAACGCCTTCCTTATGTGTAGGAAGGTCTGCCATTATCTGCTTTTTCTCCCCATTAGGAAGTTTTACCTTAATAAATGCATTGTCAAGACCAATACGCTCAACACCACCTTGTGCCAATACAGACTCATCATCCATATTGTAAAACTTATATTTTATTGAAGAACTTCCGCAGTTAAGAACTAAAACTTTCATATATTTTAATTTAATGATTTTTATTTCTTTGCATCTTGAGCCTGACAAGCTGTAATTGCTACCATGTAATAGATGTCATCAACAGTACATCCACGGCTAAGGTCGTTTACTGGGCGCGCTATACCCTGAAGTACAGGACCAATTGCAACGGCATTACCTAAACGCTGTGCAAGTTTGTAACCAATATTTCCAACCTCAAGGTTTGGAACGATAAGAACATTTGCCTTTCCTGCAATATCACTATTAGGAGCTTTCTTCTCTGCAACAGATGGTACAAGAGCTGCATCAGCCTGCAATTCTCCATCAAGTTTCAATTCAGGAGCCATTTCATGAGCTATTCTTGTTGCCTCAACTACCTTGTCAACAACCTCATGCTTTGCACTTCCCTTTGTTGAGAAACTCAACATTGCTACACGAGGTTCAGCAAATCCAGCAATAGTCTTTGCTGTTTGAGCTGTACAAACAGCGATTTCTGCAAGCTGCCTAGCATCAGGAACTGGTGTAACTGCAACGTCACCCATAACAAGAACACCATTCTCGCCAAATTCTTTCTGCTGAGAGAACAAAAGTAATCCACCGCTTACACATGTAACACCTGGTGCACACTTGATTATCTGAAGTGCAGGACGAAGAGTATCACCAGTAGTGCTCAATGCACCACTAATCTGACCATCAGCGCCTTCAGTTTTTATAATCATACAACCGAGATACAAATTATTTTTTGTAACCAGCTCACGAGCCTGCTCAATTGTCATACCTTTCTTCTTGCGAAGTTCTGCAAGTTTTTCAGCATATTCTTCACTCTTAGGGTTGTTCATAGGATCAATGATAGTAGCCTTGTCTATACTTCCAAGTCCCCACTCTTTTGCAAGTTTCTTGATGTTGTCAGGGTTACCAATCAAAATGATTTCTGCCATGTCGTCAGCCAAAACTTTATCGGCTGCCCTTAAAGTGCGCTCCTCCTCAGCTTCTGGGAGCACGATGCGCTGCTTGTCAGCTTTAGCGCGCGCAACTATTTGCTGTAATAAGTCCATAGTTTGTTAATATGTATATAATATATAAATTTCGAAATAAAATATTTAAATTGCTATTTACAGTTTGCAAAATTAGCAAAATTAATTGAAAACGAGGAGTTGGTTAAGGATAAAAAAATATAAAATCAGTCTATTTCGCGGGTTAAAATGCTCTCAAGCTCCTCTGCTGACAATCTCAAATGAAATTGTCCCTTGACAGCTACACTAATTCTTCCAGTTTCTTCACTCACTACAACTGCTATCGCGTCACTTTCCTGACTTATTCCCATAGCAGCACGGTGACGCAATCCTAACTCTTTAGGTATATCTCTATTATGACTTACAGGCAATATACATCCTGCAGCCGTAATTCTTTTATTAGATATAATCATCGCACCATCATGGAGTGGAGAATTCTTGAAAAATATATTTTCTATAAGTCGCTGATTAATATTAGCATCTATAACATCACCTGTATCAATAATGTCATCAAGCGGTGCACCTCGCTCTATAACAATCAAAGCACCTATTTTTCCCTTAGACATACTCATACAAGCCATAACGATTGGCATTATAGTTATTCTGGTAGCCTCTATATCCTTATCACTTTTGCTAGACGTAAACAAACGGGCGAATTGTCTTATTCGCTGATGTGCGCCTAGTGTATAAAGAAATTTACGTATTTCCTCTTGAAAAAGAACAATCATGGCGATAACACCAACACTCACGAATTTGTCAAGTATAGATCCTAACAAGCGCATTTCAAGCACTTGACTTACAAAAAGCCACACTATTACAAACACCATAACACCGATAAAGATATTCAACGAGCGACTTTCCTTCATCAATCGATAAAGGTAGTATAATATCAGTGCGACAAGAAAGATGTCGATTATATCTTTTATTCCAAATTCAAAAAGCATTTGTAAATATTATTATATGTTAGCTTTGAGTTGACTTCCGCATTTCAGACACAATTTTTACAGTTTCAATTGCTTCTTTTACGTCATGCACTCGCAATATTCCGGCACCTTTCTGCAAAGCAATAGTATTGAGAATCGTTGTTCCGTTTAGAGCCGTGGTAGGATCTCCACCTAGCAGTTTGAAAATCATGCTCTTTCTTGATATACCAACAAGTATAGGAAGTTCAAATACTTGCAGTTTCTCCATTTCTGCGTAAATAGCATAGTTCTGTTCCAATGTTTTTCCGAAGCCAAAGCCGGGATCAAGGATTATATCTTTTGCACCTCGGTCTCGCAACTGTTGTACCTCATCAGCAAAGGCTATCACCATATCATGAATATTGGGTTTTACCGACATCAATATATATGGTACTTTCAATTCACCAACAACATCAAACATACTGCCAGTTTCGCTTATCAGAGTATTAACGATACCGGTTATTCCGCCTTCACTCACATCGTTTATTATATCTGCACCCCATTCAGTGATGCACTTTTTTGCTACAAGAGGACGATAAGTATCAACAGAAATAGGAATATCGGGATATTCATGCCTTACTATACCAAGTGCATATCGCAGTCTTTCCGTCTCATCTTCCTCACTAACTTCCTTTGCACCTGGACGTGTAGAGAATGCTCCTATATCGATAATGTCACCGCCCTGCTCCACAATCTGAGTAGCTCTTTCCAGAATTTCACGCTCAGTCTGCTTTCTGCTTCCGACATAAAAACTGTCAGGAGTGCAGTTAAGTATTCCCATTACTTTGGGAGTCGAAAGGTCTATCAACCTTCCACGAACATTAATTGTATAGTCCATATATTTCATACCATGCAAAGTTATCATATTTTTGACTATTATCCAAATTAAAATTCCAATATTAGCAATAAATAATTAGCAGATTATTTGTCTTAAAAGAAAAAAATGTAACTTTGCAATCATAAAAGAAACATATACGACATGGATATAAAAGAATTGTATAAAATCTACCAGCAGCATCCTTGTATTACTACTGATAGTAGGACTTGTCCTAAAGACAGTATTTTCATTGCATTGAAGGGTGAGTCATTCAACGGCAACAAGTTTGCCGAGGCAGCTCTGGAGAAGGGATGTTCTTATGCTATCATTGATGAAAAGGAATATGCTGTGGCTGGAAACGACAATATTATTCTCGTTGACGACTGTCTCAATACATTCAAGGAAATTGCAAGAGAGCACAGAAGACATTTCGATATTCCTGTTATTGGCATTACCGGTACAAACGGAAAGACTACCACTAAGGAACTTGTTTCTGCGGTATTGGCTACAAAATATAATGTCATGCATACCGAGGGCAACTTCAATAATGATGTAGGCGTACCAAAGACTTTGCTGCGTCTTGACAGTAATCACAATATAGCTGTTGTAGAAATGGGCGCAAGCCACCCCGGAGACATACAGAAACTCGTGGAATATGTTGAACCTACATGCGGTATGATTACCAATGTAGGTCGTGCCCATTTGCTGGGATTCGGAAGCTTTGAAGGCGTAAAGAAGACAAAGGGAGAACTGTATGATTTTTTAAAAGAACATGATTGTCTATTGTTCCTCAATGAGAGTAACGATGACTTAGTGGAAATGGCACAGAAAAGGGAATTTAACCGTATTGTAAGTTATGGTCAGACTGATGACGCCAATGTTAACGGCGAGGTTATCAGTTGTGCACCATTTCTAAAATTCTGTTGGACAGATCTTTCATCTACCGATTCTAAGGTAAAGACCTACGAGGTTCAGACTCATCTTATCGGAGCTTATAACATTGATAACATGCTAGCTGCTATAACAATAGGTTTGCATTTCGGGGTGGAAGCCAAAATGATAAACAAAGCTTTAGAAGAATATACTCCTGACAACAACAGAAGCCAACTTGATGTTACAAAATACAATAAACTGATTGTTGATGCTTATAATGCCAACCCTTCAAGCATGGCTGCAGCAATTGATAACTTCAAAGTAATGGATGTTGACAAGAAGATGGCTATATTAGGAGACATGCGCGAACTAGGTGATGTTTCAATGGTAGAGCACCAAAAAATTGTCGACAAACTGAAAGAATACGGTTTTAAAGAAATCTGGCTTGTTGGTGATGAATTCGGGGAAACAGATACAGATTACCGCAAATTCAAAGATGTTGAAGAAGTGAAAAAAGAGATTGCTAAAAAACGTCCAGAGGGTTATTACATACTAATAAAAGGTTCCAACGGTATAAAACTTTTTCAGATACCAGAGCTACTATAATTTATAAGTAAAACTAAATATGAGACTTATTATTTTAACCACTTTGTTAATGCTTACAAGCATAACATCAAATGCTCAGGAAAAGAAGTTTGAGCATAACATTTATGTGTCTGGTGGATTATTTATAGACAATACTTCTGGAGATACAGAGACTGGTATGTCCATAAAAATGGGCTATGGACTTAACTACTATCTTTCAGATAAGTTGTCTATTATGCCAGGTGTTGCTATACGTCAAGATGTCGTTAGACCATTCTCCTCTAACGCTGGGGATGATGATGACGGGTTCACCTTCCTTGATATTCCTATAATAATGCAATATCATATTCAGGAAGGAAATAACGCTTGGGTGCTAGGACTAGGTCCAGTATTATCTTTCTGTGTTAAAAACGACCAATACTATTATGACGTGATGCCTGACGCTCCAACTCCCCCCTCTACAGACAAAATTAAAAACTTCAATATTGGAATACAACCTAGCATCATGTATCAGACTGGTAAGTTCCGTATAGGAATTGAAGGAAATGCAGGGTTGTTTAATGTTGCCAAGCAACGTCCAAATTTCTCTGACACCAAACACATCCATGATATTGTAGCATCAATATATTATCATTTTTAAGAGTTTAGGTGCTGTTCATAAGTCAGTAGATTCAACGATTACTACTAGTTTGGTAGTAGATTTTAATCTGCTGAAAAAAGAAAAATAACATACATAACATACATTTTTAACGTAAGTCTATCATAGTCAATACGTTTACTAATGTATGTATATGCCATATCATACATGAATCATACATGATCATACATGATTACTTTATACTGAAAAGTTATACTTCATTTTAACAATGATGTCAACCTTTTCAGTATAGGATTTCAGAAGATATAAAGACTATCAGTAACGGTCTTAAAATATGTATAGTGATTCGGTTCTTCTCTAATTTAGTTGAATTTAAGCTTTAAAATAAGTCCTATATATTTTACTTATAATTTATATGTAATTAACTATAAATCAGATAATTACATCGTTATATATTAGGATGTTTGACAAATATTTTGTATATTTATATCGC
>NZ_KB890670.1 GCF_000373185.1 Segatella paludivivens DSM 17968 = JCM 13650 | reverse complement strand
ATCCAACAGTATTTCTCTGCGAGAAACTGCGGGCTCTTTAAAAAAGAGCCCCCACACTCACGTGTGAAGGCTCTCAAATACATCCCCACTGGGATGTACTCTTCTTAGACGAAATTGCCTTAGAAGAAAATGAATAGAACTAACTATTCATTAAATTATAGTGATAATTATTAGACGCCTTCGGTTCTCACGAATCTTTTTCTTCATGATGCAGCGATTGCTGCATCATTGACAGGCATCCGAATTGAGTTATATCTTTTTTTGTTCAATGCGATTACGCATCGTTGTTATATTTAATTAGAAGTTCAATCATCATGCTTATTTTCATCATTTCTATTTGCTCTATATCCAGATTGATATTCACCATTTTTTCGCCAACCGTATAACGGTAGAAGCGTGGATAACATTTAGTTTTTTCGATTGTTAAACTCAATAACTTCATTATATCACGATAGATCGGTAATTCATGAGATAATGCCATAAAGAATTATTTTTTAAAAGTTGCGGCCGCCACAGGCGGTTTTTTAAGTTGCGGTATACACATAAATATATATTTATATTAAAATAGATAAATAGTTAAAAAGCGAGGACGGCCCGAACATAGTAGTACGTGTACTTACCGTTGTAGCTCAAGCCGACGTACGACGGGCCGAAGAAAACTATCGCAGCGTTGTTAGGAGAATACTCTGAGGCAGACCAATAGTAAGTGCTTGAAGTTAATGCTTGCCCACCAACAGCTGCGTTTATAGCTGCATTTACATTCGTGGTTGCTGTACTGCCATTGTAAAGAGCACCATTTCCAGAAGTACCCGCCTGCATACCGGTCAAATTTACCTTACCAAGATTAGCAGCCACATCCCACCATTGACCTATACTTGGAAGATACCAACCACTATTAGTAAAGCCTGAAACGTTTACATTGTAATTATTGGCTACCTGCCATGCGGAATAACTGCCGTTGCTTTTATTGTAACCTTTCGTAACCGTACCATAATAGCCAGCATTAATATCATTATAATAGGCTGAAAATGTTTGAACTTTAGTTAGACCTGCATCTAGTCCATAAGGGCCCCAAGTAGTTCCTGTACTAGCATCAGTTAGTGCCAAAGCATAGCCATGGGTATAGCCAGCACTATATTCGGCTGAGCTTAACTGATTAGAGAATACGATACCGACTACTGTTGTACCGGCAGGTGGTGTACCTGACGTACCTGTTGTACCATTACTATATAGATAGTTACCTATCGTAGCGGTACCTGTTACAGAACCTGAACGAGTGCCTTGACCTGTTGCCTGATAGGTTACTCGTGCATCCCCATTACCACCATTTGCACCAAGGGTAATCGTGCAATTATAGTTCAGATTGCGATAGACGTTGAAGTTGGTAAGGTCTGTTGCGGGAGTAGCCGCATTAGTCATGCCGCCAAGATACACTCTGTAAGTAGAGGCCCAAATGCTGCTCTTGGCATTAATCAGAAGGTAGCTGGCGCTGGCTGAAGCTGAAACAGGAACGTTGCTGCTGTTGCGAAGTGCCTCACTAGTGGCATTACTGTTGCTACCGCAAAGATTCTCATATACATAATAGGTCTTGGATAAGTCTGTAGTCTGGCTCAAACCACTCACGGCTGTGAAGTTGCCATAGCTACTTGCTCCTGCTGGAGGACCTACTACAGTAGAAGCAGAGACCGGAACATGGCTATCAGTGATGTAGCTGCTCAGAGGAACGTTACAGAGTTGATAACCCGTAATAGTCACACCGCTGTTTGGCTTGATGGTGAAGCTGAACTTGCCACACTGATGGTATAAAGAAATAGAGAACTGATTCGCTCCACCTGTTGTGATATCGGCAGATGCCTTACCTATCATCAGTGCTCCTGTACTGCCAGCTGTGCTGCCGCTGGACTCCAGCGCATCAGCACTGGCTATCGTGGTATATAGGGTATTGAGCTTTGAGATTGTATTCACACCCGCAAAATAGCTTGATGAACCAGTATTGGCAATCGCATAGATCGTGCATCCTGTAGCTGAACGCGCTGTTACAGGCACAGAAACAGTACCCGCTGATATCGAAGACAGATACTGGCTACCTATCAAAGAGCCACTTGCATCGAAGATCAACACGGTGATATCGCTCACGATATTCTCATTGGCCGAAGTGATGGCGCGCGTCTGGTTGCCGTCACTGATGCAGAAACTAAGCTTCACCATCGTTGTGTCTCCGCTATTCTGTGAAGTCGACGTGATATCGTCGCCTGCACAGGATGAAAGGAAGAGACACAGAGACAGTAGCAGTACTGGAACTGAAAGGGAATATAGAGTGTGAAATCTGTTCATTGCGTTTATTTGCTTTACGGTGAGAAATGTATTGGATTACAAAACCACTTTATGATCTAGTAGAAGATGGTGCCATTGTTTACATCGCTCCAAGGCATCACATTGATATTAACACCCATCTTACCCACATCTACAACGATGGTCTTGTCGTCTTCAGGCGAAAGGGTAATCGGGGCTCCTGAGGAGTCAGTGGTGCTTTTGAATATCGGATTGTCGTTTTTGTAAAGGGTGAAAGTAACGTTCTCGCCATTAGCCGTGGGAAGGGCATTGATGATGTCTGTAGAGAACACGCCATCGCTGTTGAAGCCTCCATGTGGCTCATAGACTACGCTGTCGCCCTTAATGCTACCGTCGAAGGCCAAGGCACTGCGGAAGCCTTGAAGCTTTACAGTGTAGTTGCCTGCACCCATCTGACTGAGAAGATTACGGATCACGATATGGATGCGCACATTCTTGTTCGTCATCGTGAGGGTGGCAAAGCTGGAGTCGCGAAGCGCATCACCGGGCGTATAGCTGAAGTCACCATAGCAGATATAGCTCATCGGCGTGATCTCGGTGATGGCATCAGTTGCTCTTGTAGCAGAGCGGGAGTCACCGAGACGGCGAAGCCTTGCGCAGATGCTGCCAAGGGAATCGCCCAAAACGGGAGGAACGAGCTGAACGCTGTCGCCACTGCCTAAACCCACTGCAACAAGACGCATCCTCTGGCGGTTGTCGAAGCAGAGATAGTAACGACCGTCCGGCTCCCTGGATACCTCATGGGAGTAGCGACCACCGATGAACATATAGGCATGTACGCTAC
>NZ_KB890669.1 GCF_000373185.1 Segatella paludivivens DSM 17968 = JCM 13650 | reverse complement strand
TTTGGGGAAATTTCAAAATAATGTATACCTCCACTACATTCTATAGTAAACGGAAAGTGCACTGTTGTCACCACCCATATCATTCCTGCTATAAAGAAGGTAACTATGGTAATTCCAATACTTATTAGGCGGGGAGGAACTTTGCCTATTATCTTCCTCACTCGCTCACTTCTGAGTTCTATATTATCGTTTGCTTCCATTAATTTAATATCTTTATTGGTTCTAGTTTCCCAGTTCCAGTTGGTTCTTCACTAGATTGTAGTAAACTTCACGCTTCGCAATAAGTTCATCGTGGCTTCCAGACTCTGCAACCATACCGTTGTTTATGGCTATTATTCGATATGCCCTTCAAGCACGGGATAATATCCAAGCATAAGTCGAACAAGGGTGGTCTTGCCACTACCGGATGCACCTACTATCGCAGTAACCTTTCCCTGCGGTATATGTATGTTGACATTATCCAGTGTTTTTTTTGATCGCATAAATAAAAACTACTCATACCCTATTTATAACCTTCCTGTATTAATACCAAATCCCTTTTGTTTTATATTGAGTTTTTTACCAAAGCGATAAGAGAGCGATAATTTCAAAACACGATAAGGGTTGCTATCAAACACATAAGTTGCATCTTGGTCATAAACTATCGATTTAGTATGTGATGCTAACAAATTCTGACACTCCATCCCTATAGATAAACGTTTATCGAAAAGTAAATATTTCAATCCTAAATCGGTTCTATATCTAGATAAGCTTTCGCCCACTATATCTTTTTCTTTGGATTGATATTGTCCCCAAAGAGTAGCCATTAGCGTTTTCTTTCGGTTGAAATAGATATTATTGTTCATATACAAAAATACCGAGGTGTTATTTGTCTTTATCAAATTATATCCAGCCATTGGACGAGAAATAATGGTATAAATGCTTCCCTCAATATCACTGTCAAACCAAGAAATCTTGTTAAAATAGTATGCCGCATCTAGGCTATACATCTGTTTCTTCATTACATTGTCTGAGGTCATTGTTGTCAGTTTTCTTTCATTGTCTATCTTTATGTACGAGGATATCACACGATTCTTACACATGGCACTTGCTGATACAGAAAAATCGCCAAGTGTATAACCGAGTTCTGCTGTATATGATTTCTCAGGCAACAGACCTGAATTTCCTGTTGTTACAGTGTAGGCATCTTTATAGGTAGTAAAGGGATTGATATCAACATAACTTGGTCGGTTTATTCTGCTAGACATACTTAAACTGAGCACCCGATCCTCGCTCCAACTATAATTTAGATAAGCTGTGGGGAATATATCAAACTGATACTTTACTGTGCGTTGGCTCATCTTGATTGAATTTCCGTCAAGCTTACCATATTCACCACGCACACCAAGTTTAAAATCCCAATGATCTGAGTATTTATGCCTTAAGTCAGCATAAGCAGCAATAATACATTCGCGATAGATAAAGTGGTCATTTAAATCTTGTTCTGTGCTTATTCGCTCATAGTGAGTTTGATTGTCTGTCTTTGATTGTGAATAAGACGCACCATACGACACAGAACCTTTTCCTATCGGTATCTCCATATCAGCTTTGGTTTGGTAGATTTCTATCAAATTCTCAGGACGGCTCTTATAACTCAAATTCTCATCGTGCAAGGTCTGTAAGTCCACCACATCATGGATTGTATAATTCAAATAGTCTGCATTTACATTCAGCACTCCGCCTTTGCCTATATTGGTAAGTGTATAATGCAGATTAGTATTATAGCGATTGTAGTTGATTTTGGAATTGGTTGTCGTTTCAAAATACTTAAACAGATGGTTCGTTTCGGAAGATATAACTGAAGTATTTGCCGTTTTATCCGCATCAGGCTGCATATTGGTATATGAGAAGATAGCTCCAATTGATGAATTATCAGTCCACAGATAGTCCAGACCAGCAGTAGTAACAATGTAATCATTGGATTTAAGATTCCGATTTGTTGTATTCCAAGTCTCGGATGAATAGTCAATACAATTTTTGCTATCTGACCGCATAGTACCTAAACCAACTCCGGTAGTCATATATGCCTCTACTTTGTTGCGCTTATATTGCAGGCTGAAGCTCGCATCATCATACACTGACTTTCTGACAGATAATTTGTTTGATACATTACCTCCCAAATAATCGTTTCTCAGTTTCTTTGTAACAATATTAATTACTCCAGCACTGCCTTCGGCAGAATATTTGGCAGGAGGAGTCGTCATCACTTCAATCTGCTTTAAATTGTCTGAAGACTGCGAACTCAGATAAGCCATCAATCCTTTCATATCCATTTTTATCTCCCTACCATTCACCAAGAAGATTATTTTTCCTTTGTTGAGCATACTGATACCATCATCCTGCACCAATACACCAGGAGTATGTTTCAACACGTCCATAAAGTTTGTGGCAACAACATTCAGTCTCTCGGCGTTAAGCACCACACGGTCAATCTCCCGACGAATGAGTGGAGTCTTAGCTGTCACCACCACTTTATCTATGGCTATAGCAACACTATTAAGCATTACACTGACAGACATATCTTTGTTGACCTCTAACTGATGTGTATAGTCTGCATAGCCAATGCACGAAACCTGCAAAGTATATGTTTTTGGTACCAAGTCGTTAATTTTGAAGCATCCCAACGAATCGCTTATACAACCAGTAATAATGTTACCATTACTATCTTTTAAAACAACAGTTGCCATATCCACAGCAATGCTCTTTTTATCTGTAACCTTTCCAGACAGTCTGATTTGTGCATAAGATGTATTCGCAATAAAGACTGCTGTAAGAAAAATATATAAAAACTTAGCCATTATATTTCTTTACCATAGATTTAACCCAAAAATATGTTTCCAAATAATCACTTAATGATGTGTTAATACTTCTTAAAGAACAGATACTTTTTGACCATTCCCCATTATGCTCTAGGATTTTCTGTCAATGTTATTATATCATTATCAGGATTATTAGCGAATGTGCTAATACATGTTGAACTAAGCAACAGCATCATAACAAAAAATAAAATGTTTTTTTTCATGCTTTAATCTCTATTTGTTTAATTTAGTTTTTGTCTTTCGGCAGAGCAAAGTTATAAACGTTTTTATTGCTATCCAAATTTTTATACAAGAAAATCAAAATGGTGGTTAAATGATACCC
>NZ_KB890668.1 GCF_000373185.1 Segatella paludivivens DSM 17968 = JCM 13650 | reverse complement strand
TTAGGCACAGCACTGACAATGCAGGCACTGCAAGGCAGGCGGTCATGATGGTTTTAATTCTCATAATCTTATTTCTTTTTAATTATTAATACTATATTTAATCCTTATATTCTTTTGCGTTTTGTTCTTTATTTATTTTATTCCTTTATTTCATCTTCATCAGTTCTACAAGGGCTTTGTCTGCCTGCATTACTCCGGCAGCCTTTGCCATCTTCAGATAAACTTCAGCCTTATCGCGATTGCCCTCGCTAAGGTAAAGGAGGCCCATATTGCAATAAGCTCTTGGATCTGTTTCCCAACGCTTGAGATATTTATGGGCAAGGGTTACATCGTTGCGTGTCAGAGCCACACCCGCTGCATTGATGTTTGCCTCGGGATTGTCAGGGAAGAGGCGGGCGGTGAGGTCCACGATATCGTTGTATTCGCGAGAACCCTTCTTATAGAATCCGGCTGTGGCATAGAGTTCACCCAGCGTCATTGTGGCAGGGTTTGAACCAAGATGCTGCATAGCAGAGTTGCTGTCGAAGCCATCGTGACGGAACGTCAGCGTATATTTGATGCGATAGACCTTGGGGAAGATGAAACGGTTCATATACTCATAGGGCATGCCGTGACCGATGTTCTGAATTTCACGCTCACGACCGTTGACTACGTCGATGCTCTTGATGATGTCTACAACAGCTTCGCGAAGATTCATGCCGCTGCCCGCTACAAGCGAAGAGATGCTGTCCCAGTCTTCTGCAAGCCAGCCTACGGTGAGGTCGTTGCGGTTGGTGAGCTTCTGCTTCATCAGGTACTTCTTTAAATCAAGNGAACGCTCCATTGCCTCACTCTCNTTGCGGCGGTAGTTGCCNATNGGAGCACCGNAGCCGTTGATGCGNAGACCAACAAGGCTGGTGCCATAGCGCTGAAGCTCNCTNTTNACNTCNGAGGCGATGGTGTTGAACACGGTGCGGTTGAACCTGCTNCCACTGAGNTTNGCNAGNGNCTTGTTGCCGAAGATAGGTATCTCACCGCTGCGGTGGAACTTATCAATATCTGAGCCCTGAGGCTGAAGGAACTGAACATAGTCCATCAGGTTATAATAATGTACGTTCGGGTCGGGATTATCGTTGCTCATGTCGTGAAGGTAGATATTCTTCAGCACAAGGTCCTCGTAGACATGGCCGCGGTGACCAGTGCAGTTAAGCTCCTCGCTCTCTACATACATGCGGCAGTCCTGCATCCAGTCCTTATAAGGAACGGTGGTGTCGTAGATGAAGTAGCGCTTGGCGGCATGGCTGTCCTTGACAACGATGGGCATGTTGCGGCGATTGTCGGAAAGGACTTCTGTGCGGTGAGCATCACGCTCATGCTCTCTGCCGTTGATGACCACTGAGGAAAGCACTGAGACGGCGCTGTCTGTCTTAAGCACTGGAGTGAAGGTCAGCGACTCACAGCTGCCTACCACGCTGCTGTCATAGCTTACCTTCATGCGCACACGNAGAAGGTCGCCCTGACGGGTGAAGTTCTCGGAGTTNACGTAGATCTGTCCGCCGTAGACAGTCTGGGCGGATGCTGTGGATGCTACTCCACAGAAGGCAAGAAGAAAGAATGCAGATTGTAATAGTTTCATTTCTCTATAAATATATTTCATTGTTATTATCTTATTATGTAGACCAGCGACACCGAAAGTCCCACAGGACCGAAATAGTCGCTGCTCTTTGTGTATTCAAGGTAGCCATAGCGACCGTCACGGTAATGGCGGTAACGCAGATGCAGGTAGCCCGCAGAGACGGATGTCTCAATTCCCCAGTGGGGAGAAAGTATCCTGTGCCAACCGAAGCTTAGCCCCGCACCGTTGAAATTACCCTCGGCACGGTGATGAGAAAGACCAAAGAAGGGGATGCGGTTCAGGTTGAAGCCGCCGTTGATGCCGCATACGCCGACAAAGGGACCATTAAAAGCCTTGCGGAACCAGTGGCGCAGCTCATACTGCACCGACCAGTTCTTCCACTTCCGGGTGCCACCGTATGAGACGGGACAATAGGTTGAACTAAGACTGAATGTAAGGGTGCTGTCAAGGCGCACCTCGGAACCGAGCGAAGGCACGGCTATGGCATCGTAGACCAGATTGGACTTCAGTGCGACATATTGCGCGTGAAGGCGCAATGATACAAGGGATATAAGTAAAAGTAGGAATAACTTTAATTTAATATCACTTTTCTTTAATTTCGGACTATGAGTATTGAGTCTGGTCATCAATTTTTCTATTCTATATATACGTTCTGTTACTTTGTAAGTAATAGAAAGGATTCTGGAATAGGAGCATCAAAAACTGGACAAGACAGCGGCGAGCCGTGGAATGAAGGCATCCTGAAGCTGTCGGTATATATATTACATAATAAATAAAATGTGTTTAGATTTAAACACGTTATAACTCAATTCGTCCTATTTGCTATATTTCTTTTTGTATTTAGTTAATTATTGTGAATTATCATTTGAATTAATCAATTAATGATTATATTTGCGCAGTGATAGATTGTAGCCGTTACTTACAAAGTAATGGCTATTTTTTTTATTTTTCCGAGTGATACTTTCAGCGGTGTTCTTGTCCATGTATCCTATTGAATTCAACAGGATCATCGGCTGCTGAGTGTATGCACAGGTCACATACTTTCCATATAGCGGAGTATCTTCCGGTTCGCCTTTTCTATCTCCCCCACGTTGAAACCCTTCAGGTATATCTGGGTGGTTCTGATATCGCTGTGGCCAAGAGCCGAACTGATCAGTTCTACAGGCACATGGCTGTGAAGGGCTGTCGTGGCCCATGAATGGCGGAGCGTATAGGAAGAGACGTGCCCCTTTATGCCGAGCTTTTTTGCCAGGCGTGAAAGACCTGCATTGAACTTCCTCAGCGACGACTGGTAACGGCGGTAGCCAGACTCGGTGTTCATATCTGAATTGCCAAGATCAAGGCCACGCAGGGTTCTGAGGATGTCCCCATTCACAGGAACGTTCACGCTCGTGCCCGTCTTGCGGCGGCAGTAGCTCAGCGCGCCGTCAGTAATGGAATCCATGCTAATTTGCTGAAGGTCCACATAGGGCATACCACAAAGTTTATACATGACACATGCAGTCTGCTGCACCTTGTTCAGGACACGGCTGCGGACAACTCCATTCAGAAGGACTCTCAGCTGCGGCATCTCAAGTGCCTTCTTGTGGCTTTTGTCTATACCCGTATAGACCTTATGGAACAGATGGTGGACGTATTTCGTATGCCCTGCATCCATTGCCTTGTTATAGATGGCACGGAGCATACGCATATAGGTCGAGATAGTGTTGAGTTTGTGCCTGCTGCGAAACAGGTACTGCTCATAGCCTTTAAGAAGGCAGGGATTGATCTCGCTGAATCCGATACTGTCCCGTCCCAGATACTCACACAGGGAACGGATTGAGTTACTGTAAAGGCTGGCCGTGGAAAAGCGCCCGTCCCGTTTAAGGTCATACACGCAATTCAATGCGAATGATGAAAATGATAATTGCATCTAAAAATAAGTTTAAAAATTCAGACACAAAGTTACAACACCAAAGACGATTAACAAAGGAGGACTTATTAAAAAACATGAATAAAATATTGATAGGAAACTGGTATCAATCTGTCTGAAACGGACTCCTGTCAATAGCCGGGGGATGACNGTAGACAAAATAAAGAAAAATAAAAAAAGTTTGTAAAAAACGGAAAGTCCGCCACCTTTTCACTTAATTACCTATCTCATAAGCAGTTAAGCGGTGGTGGTAAAATAAATATCCACCACTCTGTATTTTCACACTTTCAAATTGATTCTATTATATTTATTATTTGTATGTAGTTTTTTTGAACTATCCATGCTGTTTAGGACTGTCAATCTTAATGTTTGATAAAACTAATCAGTG
>NZ_KB890667.1 GCF_000373185.1 Segatella paludivivens DSM 17968 = JCM 13650 | reverse complement strand
TCATCATTTAGTAGAGGCTTATATAAAGTTGAAGTCACAATCAAATAGTTCTGATTTTCCTAAATTAATTCTAGCTGGTGATGCTGATTTCGATGCTGATTATTCTCGAAGTTTAAAGAAGTTAGCAAAAAATAATGGTGTTGTGCTAACTGGATTTGTAAAGGGTAAAAAGTTGCATTCGCTTTTGACCAATGCTCTGTGTTATGTTTTACCTTCAAGTCATGAAGGATTACCAATTGCATTATTAGAAGCGATGAGTTACAAACTACCTGTTGTGGTTAGCGATATTCCTGCAAATAAAGAAATAGGATTATCGGATGAATGTTACTTCGAATGTGGAAACATAAACCAGTTAGCTGATAGAATTAATACTATAATCCATACTCCCTTGCACCGCATTGATTACGATATGACCAAATATAATTGGGATGATATTGCTAATCAGACAATGGAGGTTTACAACTCTGTTGTAACATTAAAATAGGTAATAATATAATGAATATTATAAAAACAGATATTGATGATGTCCTTATTATAGAGCCTCATGTATTTAAAGACGAACGTGGTTATTTTTTTGAGAGTTTTTCTCAGAGAGAGTTTAATGAGAAAGTTGGCAATATAAATTTTTGCCAAGATAATGAGAGTATGTCTTCGTATGGTGTTATGCGTGGACTGCATTTCCAACGTCCACCATATAGCCAGAGTAAATTGGTGAGATGCGTTAAAGGTGAAGTTCTTGACGTTGCCGTTGACATTCGTAAAGGTTCTCCTACATATGGTAAGCATGTGGCTGTGAAATTGTCGGAGGATAATCATCGCCAATTTTTTATTCCAAGAGGTTTTGCCCATGGATTTTCTGTGTTAAGTGATGTTGCTGTGTTCCAATATAAGTGTGATAATTTTTATCACCCAGAGGCCGATGGCGGTATAAGTATTGTTGATGGCAGCCTTGGCATTGACTGGAATATTCCTACAGATAAGGCTATATTGAGTGAGAAGGATACTAAGCATGATTTGTTTAAAGACTTTGATAGTCCTTTTGACTATAGCATATATTTGTATAAATAATATATACATAGAGTATAATGAAAATAGTTCTTGTCAATTATAGATATTTCATTTCGGGCGGCCCTGAAAGATATTATTTCAACATAAAAGAAATCTTAGAGAACAAAGGACATGAAATAATTCCTTTTTCCATAAAAAGTAGTCATAATTATCCAAGTAATTACGATAAGTATTTTTTGGACATTGTTGATGATGAAGTTTATTTTGCAAATACAAATAAAAAATATAAGAAGATTTTTAAGTTCTGTGGTAGAATGTTTTATTCATTTGAAGCAAAACATAAATTTAAGAAATTGCTAAATCATACGAAGCCTGATATTATTTATATTATGCAGTATCATAATAAGATCTCGCCGAGTATTATTGATGTTGCAAGGTCTCTTAATATTCCTGTTGTGCATAGAATATCGGACTTTCAATATCTGTGTCCTAATGCTTTATTGTATAATGATGTAAAAGGAATTTGTGAAGACTGCTTGGATGGGAAATATTTAAGTTGTATTAAATATAAATGTGTCTTAAATTCTTATGTATATTCTGCTATAAAGTTAGGAGCTAAAGTATTTCATGATAGTTTGCATGTTACTAATAAAATAGATGCATTTGTTGTTCCTTCTTCTTTTACATTAGCAAAACTTAATCAATATGGTATACCACAACATAAATTGAATCATATTCCGACATTTTTTAATTTAAAAGAACAAAATCCAGAAGTAACATATAATCCATTTGCATTATTTGTAGGGCGTATTGAAAAACAGAAAGGATTAATGACTTTACTTAAAACATTTATAGGCACAAGTTACAACTTGAAAATAATAGGTTTTTCTAATGATGGATATGATATAGAATTGAAAGAGTATCTAAAAGATAAACAACATAATATAGAATTCTTAGGAAAGAAAGATTTTCATGAAATTATCCCTTATTTGAAGTCTTGTCTTTTTACAACAGTTCCATCTGAATGGTATGATAATTTCCCAAATGTAATTCTTGAAAGTTTTGCATTTAAGAAGGCTGTTCTTGCAACTGATTTTGGTTCTCTTCCCGAATTAGTTCGCAACAAAGAGACTGGACTCACTTTTAAATATGCAAATGCTGTTGATTGTAGAGATAAAGTTTCTTATATGTTTGAACACCCTGAAAATACAAAATACATGGGATATAATGGATATAAAGATGTTATAACACAATATTCTCCAGAAACACATTATAATCAACTTTTTAAATTATTTGAAAGCCTTATAAAATAATATTAAATTTATATTATGGTGGAAGCTACTCGGTAGGCATATCAGATATTTCTTAATGAAGAAAAATTACTATTTAGTTACATTATTATATTAGCTCTCTCTGTCCTCGTGTTAGTCATTATTTTTTTTTGTACTTCGCCTTTGATAAAAAATAGAATTTGTGTTTTCTGTTACGAGTACAGGTAGAGCTGAAATGGGATAGGCTTCATTTGAAAGATTAGCAATATTCTCATTATTTAGTACAGTTAATAGGAATAAATGCATAGGAAATTCTGGAATATTGGTCCGGTATAGAAAGTCCGGATTCTTATAAATATGTATATAATGTTGTATATCATTTAACTAACTATATTATTCATGAAAATTTTAGTTACTGGAGCTGCGGGTTTTATTGGCTCTAAAATTTCTTATCTTTTGGCTGAAAGAGGAGACGATATTGTAGCTATTGACAATATCAATGATTATTATGATGTAAGATTAAAATATGGACGACTTCGAGAGCTTGGTATTGGAGAAGGATATATTTGTTTAGAATGGAATAAAGAATATAATAGCACTAAGTTTAAAAACTTAAAATTTCTGCGTATAGGAATTGATAATCATGACGCCTTAAGTAATTTATTTGCAAAGGAACATTTTGATAAGGTCATAAACTTGGCTGCTCAAGCTGGTGTACGTTATTCTATTGCTAATCCTTATGCATATATGACTAGTAATTTGGACGGTTTTCTAAATATAATAGAATGTTGTAGAAATTACCCAATAAAACACTTTTTATTTGCTTCTTCAAGTAGTGTATATGGAATGAACAAAAAGGTTCCTTTCTCAGAAGAAGATGTTGTTCAGACACCAGTTAGTCTTTATGCGGCAAGTAAAAAAAGTAATGAACTAATGGCTCATTGCTATAGTAAATTATATGGGATACCTTGCACAGGCGTTCGTTACTTTACTGTATATGGACCTTGGGGACGACCGGATATGGCACCTATGGTGTTTGCTAAAGCGATAACTAATGAAAATTCGATTAGTGTATTTAATAATGGTGATATGATCCGTGATTTTACATATATTGATGATATCGCTAATGGCAGTATAAAAATTTTAGATAATATACCTATAAACAATGATTGTGCCAATGGTGTGCCATATCGGATTTATAATATCGGTTGTTCTAATCCTGTAAAGTTGATGGATTTCATTAACGAAATAGAAATTGCTGTGGGTAAGAAGGCTAAAAAAATATTTAAGCCAATGCAGCCAGGTGATGTATATATGACTTATGCAGATACGACGAAATTGCAAACAGAAATTGGCTATAAACCTAATATAGATCTTCATGAAGGCATCAATAAATTTATTGAATGGTATAAATCGGATAAGAATCCTTTGAAATGAAAAATATATATGATTTGATAATAGTTGTTACTGTTGTTGGATAGCTATTTGTTAAGTCAACATTAACCATGTGATAGAAGTTGATGTAATATCTGAAAAGGTTAACATGATCAATTGTTTGCAATTTCTTCTATCAACTATTCTTTGCATAAAAATTAATAGAAACAATAATGAAAATATTTGTAACAGGGACACGTGGCATCCCTAATATAATGGGGGGAGTAGAAACGCATTGTGAGGAATTATTTCCTCGCATTGTACGTTTAGGGGGAGATGTAACTGTCATTCGGCGCTGTAATTATGTCAATGATGACTTGAAAGCGTGGAAAAATGTGAAGCTTGTTAATATAGAATCGCCAAAGAAAAAGTCTTTAGAGGCGATTGTTCATACTTTTAGAGCTATTAATTATGCTAAGAGCAATGGTGCAGAAATACTTCATGTGAATGCTATTGGTCCAGCATTACTTATACCTTATGCTAAATTGTTAGGAATGAAAGTTGTTTTCACTCATCATGGACCAGACTATGATCGAGATAAGTGGGGAATTGCTGCCAAGACTATT
>NZ_KB890666.1 GCF_000373185.1 Segatella paludivivens DSM 17968 = JCM 13650 | reverse complement strand
ACAACACCCCCGACGCAACACAGATTAATAACTTAAAGAATCTGTGTGAAAAAATCCTAGAACCTTTACGCCGTAACTTTGGCGTAATCAAAATTAACAGCGGTTTCCGCTGCCCTGTACTTAACGAACGAGTTAATGGAGTTGGAAACTCTCAACACCTCTTTGGTGAAGCTGCTGACATACATTGCTATAACGTATATATAGCCAGAAAATATTTTGACTTTATTACGAATCATTGCCCGTATGATCAACTGCTTTTTGAATACCGAAAAGGTGGTTCTTTTTGGATTCACGTTTCACTTAAACGTAACGAAAAGAATCGTAAAATGAGAATAGAAAATTATCCAGCTAAACATTAACAATAATCATGAGCTATACATCAAAACAAACTAAAAATTCGCCTTTCCTTAAAGTGCGCCGTAACATCACCTCAATGCCCGAAATGGCAGATCTACTCAATGAAGAGGGTAGTACTGGATTCGGTACTTACATGATGATATTGATTTATCTCACAAAGTGCGACAACTGTGTGGGACTTTATAACAAAAGCCGTCTGCGCAGCCTGTCTGTGGAAGCTCACAAGTCGTTGAGCTACATCTGTAACATCATCAATAACTACGGCTTGTTTGTTGTTGACGACAAAATCTTTTATAGTCAGGAACTCTGCCAAACACTGAATATTGATTTCACCGTGAATTCTTCTTCTTCAGAAGATGAACTTGAACTCAAACATAGTTCAAATTCAAAGTGCAAAACTTCAAATTATACTTCAAAAAAAGGTGCAAATGAATTGACTTCAAATCCAATTGAAAATGATTCTAAAATGAATCATAAATCAAACCAAATTGAATCTAGATTGAATCATGAATCAATTCGAAATCAACGAAACGGCAATAAGCATAATACGTACACGCATGCGCAACCGCGCGAAGATATAGATATAGATAAAGATATAGATATAGATATAGAAACTACTGCTGCCGCTGTAGTAAAGACAGCAGCACCAGCAGACTTTCTGACGAGGATGAATTCTATTTTTGACGACGATAACTGGCTGCGTAATATTGAGGGAGAGACTGGTATCAAACTGTTTTCGGATAGCGGCATACGTCAGCAGGTGATTGAATGGTTTGACCGAAAATTGATTGAGAGCGGATGCAACGACGAATCTGGATATACACCTCGTGACGCCAAGAAATATCTTCGTAATCTGCTTATCTCTGGGCGCAAGACACGAAATGAATTCAATGAACTGCTGAAGCGCAACCGTGAAAAGGCAAGACGAAAGCCATTGCTGTGTCCCGCTGATAATCGCACTTCTGGACCAAGCGAGTATGAGAGTGTAGTCGATGGCGTGCGCTATGCTCGAGGCAAGGAATCCGTTCCCATGTCTGCACCACCTCAGGAGTCTGTATATAGACGTTGGAGCTGTATCCGCAATGCATGGGTAGCTCCTGATTCATGGGATTTTGAAGAGGAAATGATTGCACGCAGACGTCTTGGAATGACTGATAGACTATTGATACAATGAGCGAGCAATACGAAAGAATATCAATCTCTGACCTGGAGATAAAGGGTAGCAGAGAGAGCGGACAGGTGAGGTCTACATGTCCGCATTGCAGAGACTACAAACAGCATGGCAACGCTGCTTGTGTAAGCATCAATCTTGATACTGGTTTCGGGCAATGTTTCAAGTGCGGAACTAAATTTCTGTTGAAGGAACGTGCCCAGAAATGGCAGCAGCATACTCGCAGCTTCGCTAAGAAAAAGGCCTATAAGCGACCGTCTCAGCAGGGACTTGAAAGCTCTTACAACGCAACGATGATTGACTATGTGCTGCGTCGTGGACTGGACCCTCAAGTGTGCCTTTCTCATGGCATTTACATGGCGAAGCGCAAGTTCGGCGGTGTGGAGCGTGACTGCTTGGCGTTCGCCTTTTACGAGGGTTCGCAGATTATTAACATCCAGTATAAGACAACTGATAAGCAGTTCAGCTTTGAGGCAGACTGTGAACTGATTCCTTATGGTATCGACAACGTGCTGGGCTGTGACGAGATGATTATCACAGAGGGACTCTTTGACGCAGAGGCGATGATAGAGGCTGGATTTGCCAATACAGTAAGCGTACCGAATGGTGCAGGCACTGACTTCAAACGCAGTTTTGAACGCTTTAAATACAGTCATCTTGCCGACATCAAGACGGTGTATATCGCTGGCGATAACGACGAGGAAGGTCTGAAATGCAGAGCAAACATCGCAGCCTATTTTGGCGAGGCGAGATGCAAGCAGGTGGAATGGCCCGATGACTGCAAGGATGCCAACGACGTGATGATGAAGTATGGCAAGGAGCGTATCGGCGAGTGCATCAAGGCGGCTACAGACTGCCCGATTACGGGAGCGGTGACGCTGAACGACATCAGCGGACGGCTTGACGTGATTTATCAGGAGGGTTTGAAACCTGGTCTGACAATCGGCGTAAAAGGGTTTGATCATCTTGTGCGTTTTGAACTTGGTAGAATCATGGTCATCAGCGGTTATCCGGGAACGGGTAAGAGTTCGTTTGAGGACTTCATCCTCCTCAGTCTGGCTCGTCAGCACGGCTGGAAGACGGCGATATTCACGCCTGAGAAATATCCTACAGAGTTGCACTATATGGAGCTAGCCGAGATACTCACGGCAACGAAGTTTCACAGGGACAGTATGCCTAAGCAGATGATGCAGAATGCCATAAACTGGTTGGCTGATAACATCTATCACATCGACGGCGAGGGCGGTGCAGCCATTGATGACATTCTTCATGTGGCGTTGCAGCTGAAGCAGCGTTACGGCATCAGCGTATTTGCGCTGGACCCTTTCAACTATGTTGACTTGCCGATGATAGCGGGTGCAAACGACACGCAGAAAATCAGTAATGTGCTGAAGAAGATTGTTGCGTTTGCGCATCAGCAGCACGTCTTCGTGATTGTGGTGGCGCATCCAAAGAAGCCTGATGACTTCGGAAAGACGGAGAGGGCAGCGAGTCTGTACGACATAGCGGGTTCGGCAGACTTCTACAATAAATGCGATTACGGTATCATTCTGAATCGTGACAAGGAGCGTGATCTCACGTTCGTGAATGTATTGAAAATCAGATTTAAGCATCTTGGTCAGACGGGCAAATGTGCGTTGAAGTTCGATCGCAAGACGGGTAGGTTCGTAGGGTGCAAGGAGACGTATGATGAAAAGAACGATATCATCTACACGCCATTACAATATGATTACGACAACTGGATAAATGCAACCCCGATAGTACAGGAGCTTCCGTTTGAGGACGAGGATGTAATGCCATTCTAATAGACTCGCTTATTCTCCCGCAGATAGCGCAGATCACGCAGAGGAATGCAGCGTGGCTGCATTATATCGCAGAGAAAGACAGTTTGGTGAGTATTGTTGTTTTGTTGTTTGTCTGCGTAAATCAGCGAGATCAGCGGGAGACATTGGGGTTTCTTTGTGCCGATAGTTTGAGTACTCTTGCGTGTATTCTCCCGCAGATAACGCAGATCACGCAGAGGAATGCAGCAGGCTGCATTATATCGCAGAGAAAGATAGTTTGGTTAATGTTGTTTTGTGGTTCGTCTGCGATAATCAGCGAGATCTGCGGGAGACACATGGGTTTCATCTGTGCGGATTGTTTGAGTACTCTTGCGTGTATTCTCCCGCAGATAGCGCAGATCACGCAGAGGAATGCAGCAGGCTGCATTATATCGCAGAGAAAGACAGTTTGGTTATTGTTGTTTTGGGTTTTGTCTGCGATAATCTGCGTGATCTGCGAGAGACATTGGGGTTTCGTTTGTGCGGATAGATTGAGTACTCTTATGTGAATATTCTCTCGCAGATGGCGCAGATCACGCAGAGGAATGCAGCAAGCTGCATTATTTCGCAGACAAACAGCAAACAACATGAACAGCATTCCACTATGTGGTAATTGTCTTTCTCTGCGATTATCTGCGGCATCTGCTTTAGCAGATTCATTTGCGCTAACTGTCTTTTGTCTGCGTAATCTGCGAGATCTGCGGGAGAATCGGCCGTTAAACACATAAGGAAAGAGCAAGGAAAGAGCAAGCAATAAAAACAGCAACGAAATAAAAATAAATAAAGAAAAGAAACAAATAAAACGAGTGAGCAATAACAATATAAGTATTAACAATTAAAACAAAACGATGATGTCAAATTTATCAATCGGGAGACACTCCCGCAAACAATCAAATGTCAGAAGTGCGGACGCACGCTGCCTAAGCAGAAATTAGAACGCATGCGCTCTGGCACTTATCGACAAGTGTGCAATCAATGCAAATACGAGTACTACATCAAACCTGCTAGGATAAGACGAATACTCAGAGAACTCGAAAATCGTACATAGGTTTTGTAAATAAACTAGCGTCGAAACGTCTATTCGCTGACTATCAGTATGTTAGATGCACTTTTTTCAAAAACAAAGTGTCGCGAAAACGTCAATTTGCATTTGCGTTTCTATATAGAAATGCAAACTTTACATCGTAGAAACGCAAACTTTGTGTCGTAGTAACAGAAACGTTTCCACGTAATAACGCAAATGTTACGTCGTGGAAACGTATTTTCGATAAAAAATAACGATAAAATAGAATGGAACTATCTAAAATCAATGTCTTGTATAAGACAAAAAAAGAAATCAAGCAAAAAATGATGAGTCTTGACGATCTGTTCGTCATGATTCGAGGTGAAAAA
>NZ_KB890665.1 GCF_000373185.1 Segatella paludivivens DSM 17968 = JCM 13650 | reverse complement strand
ACCGGAACGAGACAATATCCTGCTTGCATCTTCAGATGAGCCTATCAAACCTTGACGAACNACATGCAGTTCGCATCTTCTGGTCAGTCTCCTGTATCTAAAGACTTCTGCCCCAGGCTGTTCTGCAAAAGTCTTATGTTTACAATATTTGTTTTTNCAGAACATCTTTCTTATGTACAGTATAACTTTAGTTGGTTGACCTTGTATCGGAAGATCTGACATGCATCTGGTATAATGACTATGCACTGATCTGCTTTTGTGACCGCAATATGGACAAAATGCTGTTTTCCTTGAAGCGGATGCGTGTATTTCNATATTGTCACCTTCATGGCAGATATAGAGAATCTTCAATTCTGGTATGGATATAATATCCTTCAGTCCTACTGAAGGATTAATCTTTGGCATATATCCATGCAATGTTTCTTGATTATTTGTTGTAACTTTGTGGGCATTAGGATGTTCTGACATTATTTCGTTATTTACGTTTAGCGATATAAATATACAAAATATTTGTCAAACATCCTAATTTTTAGCAACATAAATAATTGATTTATAGTTAATTACACATAAATTACAGGTAGAATATATAGGACTTATTCTTAGGTTTAAATTCAACTAAATTAAAGAAGAACCACTTATTTAATAACAAATGTAAACCTATTCCGGCTAAAGACAATTACTAAAGTTTGATAACATAAGTATACTTACCGAATAACATAAGGAAATATAATATAATCACTATCCATACGTTCTAAATTCTTACTCCAAGTGATTTTTGTCATTAAGACGTCTCGCAGTTTCATTATAATTTTCTTTTCTATATCAGAGAGCGATTTATTATTCGCAGGATTTATTACCACAGATCTCGTTTTTCCATTTTTATAAGCCTTACAATAAATACTCACAATTAAGGTATCATTATAATTTAAATTTTTAATTGTCTCTGCCATACTAGTATGAAGAACCCGAAACAGGCTGTCTCTTCCTTGAGCGAATTCGTCACCAAATTCCTTTGGAGAAAAATTGCAATCATTTTCAGCTTTAGGATAGATTGCAATCAATCGGTTAATCTTTTTAATAACATCCTTGTTATTTTTATAAAATATATTATTGGAAAAAACAGAATTGCTATTCATACAGAAGACTCTGTTAACTTTACCGCGCTTAATAAAGTATAATTTACAACCCACCTGAAAATCCTTATCTTTGCATTTCTGTAATTTTTGTAATTGATCAGACATACTATCGATTACAACTGGTGATGTTATAATATATTCTCTAAAAGGAACTTCATTTTCAAAATTTAAACAAGTAATATTATGTGGAGATTCCATTTCCCATGCAAAGAAACGTATGATTAGCGAATCCTGATCTGCAGCTACTGCATTGGAATGCAAACAAAAAAGTAACAATAAAAACAGCAATTCAATTTTTCTCATTTTCTTTTAGTTTTATGATCATTTTTATATTTAGATGGAGTGCCCAAACTTTTCGAAGCATGACAACATTCGTGAACAAGATCAATTGCTGATGATACAAATTACCAGTCACCATAAATGAACCAGATTTTTAATTCTATTGAACTAACTTTTAAAGCGAATCTTGTTGTTTATAATATGCACCTTAAATTTGCCGGAAGGACATTGTTTAACATCAGTACCTCCATAAGTTTTTCTTAACAATATTGACATAACCATCAAAAATATCGACTTCTAACAACCAGGAATTGCTAAAATATTCTTTTAAACTCATATTAGAAACATATTTATTTTTAAAAGGAGCATCCATAACCTCTAATTTTCTTAATAAGTCGCTGTTGCTAGCTATAAATATCAAACGCCCATTTAATTTAAAATAACAAGATGGCATTTGATTGTTGATATTATTGCATTCAGCTTTATAGCTATAAGTCGGAGATAAAATCACATAATCATCCCTATCATCAATATGTTTCTGTTTCAGTCCACCATTTAAGTAATATTTACTAGATCTATTATTTAAACAATAACTTTTGTAGGAAGGATGTTGATGAATATACATCAATATAATTTCCCTTAGTGATGCATTCATTTTTACAGAATCTATATAACATATCGTATTTATAGATTCTTTTTTAACAACTTTATGTGTACAACTCATCGTTGCAAGAAGACAAATAATAAAAAATAATTTAAGACCTTTCATTTTGTGTAATTTTTAATAATCATTTTTATATTTAGATGAAGTTACCAAACTCTTCGAAGTACGACCATATTTGTGGACAAGATCAATTGCAGATGATACAAATTACCAGTCACCATAAATGAACCAGATTCTGTAGAACTAACTTTTAAAGCGAATCTTGTTCTTTATAATAGGCGCCTTAAATTTGCCGGGAGCACCTAGTTTAATACGAGTAACTCCCCATAAGTTTTTCTTAATAATAGTAGCATTATCATCAAAATTACTGACTTTTATCAACCAGGAATTGCTAATATATTCTTTTGAACTCATATTAGAAGCATATTTATTTTTAAAAGGAACATCCATAACCTCTAATTTTCTTAAAATGTCGCTGTTGCTAGCTAAAAATATCAAACGCCCATTTAATTTAAAATAACAAGATGGCATTCGATTATTGATATCAGTATATTCGCCTTTATAGTTATAAGTCGGAGATAAAATCACATAATTATCCTTATCATTAATATTTTCCTCTTTCTGTCCATTATTTAAGTAATATTTACTACATTCATTATGTAAACAATAACTCTTGTAGGAAGGATGTTGATGAATATACATCAATATAATTTTCCTCAGTGATGTCTTCATTTTTACTGAATCTATATAACATATCCTATTTATAGATTCTTTTTTAACAACTTGATGTGTACACCCCATCGTTGTAAGAAGACAAATAATAAAGATTAATTTGAAACTTTTCATTTTAAATCATTTTTATATTTAGATAGAGGTGCTCCTTCGAGCACATTATTTAATAGACCTATATGATCTAACAAAATCATCCATAAGATAATCATCCATTTATTTTAATGTGTTACCTTCGCGAAGCCATAAAGATAATACTTACATGATATATTGTCATTTTTTATCCATTTACCTTGAGTTGACCTAAGATATAACAAATATTTATTGATAAAACTATCCCAATTTTCTACTTTAGGACTAACGTCAATACATCTGACGTCCTTAATCTGAAGATTATTATCAAACAGAATATAAAAGAGAACGAATATGTTGCTTTCCGAGTCATAAGTTTCAACAGTGGAAGACATATCTTCTTTTAGTTTTTTTTCACCACCTATATATGATATATTCTTAAATGGGTTATGAACTAAATATTCGTTTCCTTGTGTAGTTATGAAAACTAAAGAACTATCAGTCATCTCTTTCATAAAAACACCATGTTCATCCGACAACGGTGTGTTTTCTTTAGTCGGCATTATTGTCTGGGACATTATATTGCGGCTAAAAAAAACAAGAAATATGATAATTAGAGAGAATGGAACTGGGCTAATCTCACATCCTGATGTTTTAGATATAATATGTTTTTTCATGTTATTGATTTTGTTTTTTCAGTTTTACAAAGTTATAATTATTATATCAAATATCCTATTATTCTCATTTTCTTTTAGTTTTATGATCATTTTCATAGTTAAAGTTAGTGGAGTTGCTCCATTTTACACATAATTTAATAGCCCTATATGATCTAACAAAATAAATTCATCCATAAGATAAATCATCCCTCTATTTTAATCTATTACCCCTGCGAAGCGATAAAGATAATATTTACCAGATGTATTATCACTCTTCATCCATTTACCTTGTGTTGACCTAAGATATAACAAATATTTATTGATAATACTATCCCAGTTTTCTACTTTGGGGCACACGTCGATACATCTAACATCCTTAATCTGAAGATTATTATCAAACAGTATATAAAAGATGACGAGTATGTTGTTTTCTGACTCATAAATATCAACATTTGAACACATATCTTCTTTTAGTTTATTTTCACCACCTATATATGATATATTATTAAATCGATTATGAACTAGATATTCGTTTCCTTGTGTGGTTACGAAAATTAAAGAACTATCAGTCATCTCTTTTATAAAAACACCATGTTCATCCGACAACTGAGTGTCTTCTTTAGTCGGCATTATTGTCTGAGACATTATATTGCTACTAAAAAAAACGAGAAATATGATAATTAGAGAGAATGGAACTGGGCTAATCTCACATCCTGATGTTTTAGATATAATATGTTTTATCATGTTATTGATTTTGTTTTTTCAGTTTTACAAAGTTATACTATTTTTTTATACTCTCCTATTTTTTTTGCAGAAAATATTAATTTTATATCGCGAATGAATTGCTAGATAAAACCGATTGTGTAAACTTTATAAAGGATTTATTTTCAATATCATTGAAAAATATATCTTAAGAGCTACCAAAAGGTATTAGCTTCTCTGATTTTATTGCTATTTTGGTTCTTCTCTAATTTAGTTGAAGAATATATGCTCTAGAACCATCTTTCTTCTTAGTAGTTTAATGCTCGCTCTACCATACATAGTTCTCTTTACAGCTTTTAGTTTATTTACAAATCCCTCTGTGATTCCATTTGTGACATTTTCCTTAATGGTATTTAATATAGCTCTATAATCGAATTTTACGCCTATTAAAAATGTCTTGAGCGTCCTAATCTTTGTTTTCCAGTATTTCTTCATCCATCTAATAAGTCTGCAACTGTCCGTACCAGTGATAA
>NZ_KB890664.1 GCF_000373185.1 Segatella paludivivens DSM 17968 = JCM 13650 | reverse complement strand
CAAAGGTGTGTTTCCTAGTGATGCAGCATTGGAGAAATTAGTGTATCTGGCATACCGAAATATAAAGAAGAAATGGATAAGACCATTGGTAAATTGGGGACAGAGTGCGCAACAACTAGCTATAAAATTTGGTGATAGGTTTCAGATTATGTAACTTTGCTGCCGTGATTTTCTCCTCATCTGTGAAATGCGATTAAAAATCGCATCCCCCATCTGAGGTTAAGGACTAAAGAAATCAGATACTATGACACAGTTCAGTTGACGTACCCGTGAAATGCCACCAGTGCAACTTCCAATACCAATATAAAACAAAGTTCTAATCATAATCTATTATTTTTTCCACTGCAAAGTAAATAAAAATATTTTGATTAGCCACATTAAAATGGTTAAAAGCCTATTTGTCACGGAATGAATTTTAATTCATCACCAAGTAAGGACTCAACTTTTTGACTCTTCTCCATAACTTATAATTCATATCTCTTCAAAATTATAGTTATCTCTTTACAATATAAACTGTTGAGTATAATATTTTGATTTAAAATGTTAATAAAATAAAACTGTGATTGTTTTAGTGCCTTCTGTATGTTATTGATAGACAGTGATATGAGAAAATGTGTAAAATATGTAAAGGTTAAAATCAATAATAATCAATTACTGTATTCTTATTTTTAATAAATTTGCTGTACAAAATAATAACGCAAATAATCATAATACTAATAGAATCAAAATAAATTGTATGTATAAGTATTTAAAATATAGTTATATCTTGTTCTTACTTTGCCTTGTCAGTTGTAGTAGTGACGATACAGATGAGTTTCAAGATGCAGTTACGCTAAACGTAATGAATGAAGTAAATGGTAAAACAATTATTGGAAATTCGGATGTATATCTTAATAAAAACAATAATTTTCAAAGTGAGTCTTGGTATATAGCTCCAGCTGGGACTTTGGACAAGGAAACACAACCAGATTTGGTATCTTTGATAAGAGAGGCTAGTGCAGAACCTAATCATTTGTATTGCCTTTATAATCCAGGAAGTTTTATAACGTTCCGATCTGGAGAAAAAGCTATATATTTAGGCTCTGAATATTATAAACTAGTAGTGGAGTCCAATATTTCTTCTAATGACTTAATTCAAGGAGTGAAGGTTAAGTATAAGAGAATGATAGTCTCTGACAACAGACTCCCTGCAAAAGACACAATGATAGGGAGTATGGCTAATGTTGGTGATGAAATATCATATAATGTTGGTAATGTGATAGAATACGCTTTGGGTGAAGCTTTGTCTTATAATAGGGATTGTTTTGATATTAAACTTAACAATGGTGTGTTGACGATAATTCAAAAAAAGCCTGTTGATAAGACACACGGACCGTATGGTGATTATAAGATTTTTATTCGCTCTGGTAATGTATTTACGTCATTAGCTTTCCAAGTAGGAGTTTAATATAGACTTACTAAACCATATATATAGAGAGAAAAGTAAATGTTCTGGCAGGAAGTATTATATTTACTTCTTGCTAGATATTTTGCTTAAAAAAGCACGAACCATAACAATGATATCATGCAAATGTGATGCTAACGTTGATATTTATTGTTATTTTTTTTGTAAAATAATAAATTGATTTAAAATGAAAAAAGTATTATACTTGATGATTTTTATGTTTCTTACACAAAATTCTTTTGCTCAAAATGATTTTGGTAAATTTAGTATAGAACCTCAAATAGGTTTTGGTGTATCAAACTTAACAAAAGCAGGTTTAAATTCAAAGATTGGTTTTTGTGGTGGAATTAATATTGAATGCAAAGTAACCAACCCTTTCAGTGTGTCTATGGGAGCAATTTATTCAGTAGAGGGAGCAAAAGATGGTCAAGCAAAATTATCTCCTACTTATATTAATATTCCATTACGGGCAAATCTTTATGTTACTGATAATTTATCTTTAAATGCTGGGGTGCAATTAGGGGTAAATGTTGCTGATAATAGAGAAGATTTTTTTTTGTTTGGTGACGCAAAATCAACAACGTTTTCGATACCGATAGGAATATCTTATAACATAAATAAGTTTGTAGTTAATGTCAGTTATAATGTAGGTTTAACAAATGTTTATGATAACTACGATTATAAAAATAGTTTCTTGCAAATAACATTAGGATATAAAATCCATTTATAATTTAATGTAGTTGGCGCATACTAAAATTTATATTTAATCATAATATACTAACATGTTTCTTACGTACTATAGATATTTATTTACTGTTCTATTTTTAAGTTTGGTTATGACTGTTTGTGCTGAAGATAACGCAGAAGATCGATATAGACCTTTTGGCATATCGCTTTCGGGTGCTTTAGGCAATTATAATTCTTGGGATGTAGATGTCGATATGGAATATCGTCCCATAAAATATTTTGGAGTATCTGCTGGATTAAGATTTACTGATATATCATTTGGTAAAGATCATATATTTGGAGGAAAGACAATAGATCATAGCCATACTTGGAAAACAGATGATTTGTCGGATTTTTCTTATAATTTTGCTTTCCAACCACAAGTGAAACTATATACGCCAAATATCAAATTGGACAATGTTGGAGATAATCTTAATTTCAGTATAGGGTATGGTCTTACTATTCCTTTGACTAATAGGGCTTCAGGAGTTGTGGTTTACACACCAGCAGAAAAGGGACAATTCATTCCGGATGATGAAAAGAGAGTATCAAATAGTAACCGTATATATAATGTTTATAATTTCGTGAATATTTCAGCGAATTTGGAGAGTGGCATATGGGGCTTGTCGCTAGGTTATAGAGTATCTGATTATGATGTTTTTGGAAGTGCCAGAAATATTGTAGTTGAAGGGCAGAAACTTGTTTTTGATAATCACAAGTTTAATAACGAAGTTTATCTTGCCATTCATTATAAATTATAGAGCTTTCTACTTCTATTTTTCATCAGAATATAAAACAAGTGAATAAAAATCTCAAAAATAGAATACCGTAAAGTTTCGGAGATTAGCTATAATAAATTTACATAATATAATTTTTACGTATGAAAAAGTTTATTTTATTGATGTTGGCATTTGTTAGTTTTCAACAAATTAATGCACAACAAGTTAAGGGTGATTTTACAATCCAACCCAAAGTAGGTTTTAATATTGCTTCATGGCGTGGTGATTCCAATGATCAGAATAGTTATGCTAGGCTTTGTCTTGGAGTTGAAGGACAATATGCTCTTACTAATAAGATTGGCATTTCTGTTGGCTTGATGTATTCACAGCAGGGTAATAAATCTATGTTATTTGTTTCTCCACAGTCCGACGATTTTGAGTTGTATCCATATAAGTTTAAAATGGATTATTTTAATATTCCAATTCTTTTCAATTATTATTTGTTTAAAGGGCTAGCTGTTAAAGCAGGCATACAACCTGGATTTAAGATTTATGACAATTTAAGTTCTTCAATGACATCAAAGTCTTTTGATTTATCCATACCTGTAGGTTTGTCATACGAATATAAGAATGTATGTTTGGATGCAAGATATAATTATGGTCTTATTGATAATTATGATTTTACTGATTACGAGAAAGGATATGATCAGAAAAACAGTGTATTCCAATTCACATTAGGTTATAAATTTAAGTTATAATAATATAGACAATGAATTCGCTTGTCGTTTAGTCACTAAGACTTTAACGACAAGCGTTTTCGTTAAACAAAACTATTTATCTACTGAATTATTTTTGATTTCTTTCCACTCAATGATCCTATCCTTATCTTCGTTACTGATCACATGGGCGATATGCTTTTCTTTTGTACCATTTATTGAAACTACATAGTATATAACATTGGCAGAGAAACGCACTTCATTATTCTCCTTATAGTCTTCACATAAGAACTTACTACCAAATTCAACCTTCTCACTATTGCTAAGTCTAGAAGAAACTTGATTTACAACAGCTTTCTCAAAATTCTTATTTTCCCAATTTCCATGACTAGGTAAATGTAGATGCTCACTTTTTGCTAACGCAACAAGCATAACAAGGATTATGCAACCTGCTAGCTTTATAAACATGTTCTTTTTCATAATCTATATTTTTTATTTGATGGCTTGTTAAACTTTTGACGGTGCAAAGTTACGACGGTTATAAGTCTTAAAACGACTAAATCACCAAATAAAAAGTCTTAACAAGGCTAACTTAACCTATTGAAAATCAATGGTTAATTTAGCCTGAAATCTAAATGCTGTCTCGCGAAGTCTTAATTAGCCCTTAATGCTGTTCACACAAGCCACAATATCCTGTCCTTCGGTAGCCCCAATCTTCTTTCGGATTGATGTTTTGCGAACATAAATTGTGGCATCCGACTGTTGCGTAATGACTCCGATTTCTTTTGTCGAAAAATTTGCACATAAAAGACAAGATATCTGTACTTCCTTTTCCGTAAGTGCATTACCATATTGTTCCGTAAGTCGGGCATGGAAGTTATCATAGAGCCGATCAATGACGGGATAAAGGTCTGACCACACAAGCAGGCTGTCTGTAGGAATCTTACCATCACTGATGCCTGATATACGTTTCAATAGGGCTTGGTTCTGATGGGTAGGAGTATTTGCCACCATACGGATGATACCCAACTGTTGTAATAGAATTTTCTTAAAGAAAGTATCATCGTCGGTTTTGGGTTGTTTATCGCCTGCAGTTTCTGCCGTAGCGCTTTGGGCCTCTGTCAACATTCGAGTCAGAGTGTCAATTCTGTCTTCAGCCTCTGCCAGTCGCTGAACTCTATTCCTATAATATAGATAGCCAACGATAACACCACCAATCAATAGCAGTACAGCCACCGACAACATCCATCCCATTCGCTGTTGGTCGAGTTTTAGCTCATGGTTTGCCAACTGCAAACGGTTCTTAGTTTCTTGTCGTCTCGTCAATGTGTTCTCTTTCGCTTGCATATCGGCCGTGATAGAGTCACAATATCGGGCAAAGTCTACATACGATATTGTCTTTCCGTTTGCATAGTCCAATAGGCAACGCTCTTGCTCTATCACTACTCTGCGAGCAATATCTGCAAAACCTTTTGCTTCCAGTTTTGCCTCGCTCTTGATGGCCTTTTCATTACAGATACGGGCAGAGTCAAGCTTATGTAGATTGATATAGTTACCCGCCATTGCCATTTGAATCGACGACAACTCAGCCACTTGTGGCATCGTTCGCCCTATTTGGTAGAAGATATCGTTTGAACGGTGGTATTGTCCGTTGTTTGCCAGATAGTCAGCATAGTTGCGCAGAAATTCACACGCAATGGCTGTGTCGCCGTTCTCCGTTGCCAGTTGGATGCTTTTGCTATAGAAATGTTCAGACAGGCGGTCGCCCATTAGTGAGAGGTTCTCCCCCAACTTATAGTTTAATATTGCCTGCTCACGTTTCGGTAGATCATATTTCAATGCTTTTTTCAGCACCTCTATAGCCTTCTTGTATTCTCGCTGATGTCCAAAAATCCGCGCCTTTACCCCCAACAACTGTATTTGTTTTGTTGAATCTGCAATAATATTGAAACCTTTGTTAATCGCCTTTATTGCATCTTTTTCCTTACCTGTCCAGCATAGATATGATGCTTCCAAAAGGTACCTGTCAGCCTGTTTGTCTGCTTCTTCTTTGTAATATGCAATCGCCTCTGGTAGCTGACCATCCTCTGCCAGCGACATTCCCAAAGCCTGATGTGCCAAGGCTTTGTTCCATATTAAATGTAACTGTTCTTCTTCATCTAATTTACTTTCATTTTCTAAAGAATCCAATATTGCTAAAGCCTGCACAGGATTTTTCTTAAGCATTTTATCGCTTAATATCAAAGACTTTTCTTTCGATGAATTGCATGATACAAATACTATTAATACTATAAAGATGTATCTAATTTTATGACAATATTTTTTCATAGGTAATACTTATAGTTTTTAGTACAGCTCCATTCTTAAGGCTGGGTTAAACATTAAAATCATTAGTTTAAAATCCACACAGAGATAAATCCTCTGGACAGGCTTCTGTCTTTGCCTTGTAAAACAAGGCATTCTTTCATGGAACATTCAAAATTAAACTTTCCTTTCGATATAGCCAAATTTTTTGATGACTTTATGCAACAAAACCGCCGTAAAATTAACCAGCGAGTATAAAATCATATTCTGTACCTTTGTAAATAGAGCTTTTTAAATACGTAAGTAACAAGAAGTTGCTCGCTATTTTGCTATGTCTGTTTTTTCACTTAGTGTTACAAAAAGCAGTTAAAATCCAAATAGGATGTCAAAAATAGCGGTTCTTCTTTAATTTAGTTGAATTTAAACCTAAGAATAAGTCCTATATATTCTACCTGTAATTTATATGTAATTAACTATAAATCAATTATTTATGTTGCTAAAAATTAGGATGTTTGACAAATATTTTGTATATTTATATCGCTAAACGTAAATAACGAAATAATGTCAGAACATCCTAATGCCCACAAAGTTACAACAAATAATCAAGAAACATTGCATGGATATATGTCAAAGATTAATTCTTCTGTAGGTCTG
>NZ_KB890663.1 GCF_000373185.1 Segatella paludivivens DSM 17968 = JCM 13650 | reverse complement strand
AGCATGTAGAAAAGTGGTTGTCAGAGAATGTATATCACATCGACGGCGAGGGCGGTGCAGCTATTGACGACATCCTTCATGTGGCGTTGCAACTGAAGCAACGTTACGGCATCAACGTGTTTGCTCTGGACCCTTTCAACTATGTAGACTTGCCGATGATAGCAGGTGCAAACGACACGCAGAAAATCAGTGATGTGTTGAAGAAGATAGTGGCGTTTGCGCATCAGCAGCACGTCTTCGTGATTGTGGTGGCGCATCCNAAGAAGCCTGATGATATTGGNAAGACNGAGAAGGCTGCGAGTTTNTATGANATTGCGGGTTCGGCGGACTTCTACAATAAATGCGATTACGGTATTATTCTGAATCGTGACAAGGTGCGTGATCTCACGTTCGTGAATGTCTTGAAAATCAGATTTAAACATCTTGGTCAGACGGGCAAATGTGCATTGAAGTTCGACCGCAAGACTGGCAGGTTCGTAGGTTGCAAGGAGACGACGGATGAAAAGAACGACACCATCTACACGCCATTGCAATATGATTANGACAACTGGATAAATAATGCGCCGACTGTTCAGAAGTTGCCGTTTGAGGGCGAGGACGCAATGCCATTCTAATGTCTCGCTTATTCTCTCCCAGAGAGCGCAGAGGAATGCCGTTTGTTTGGTTAATGTGGTTTTGTTTTTTTGTGGTTTGTCTGCGTAAATCTGCGAGATCTGCGGGAGACACATGGGTTTTCTTCTTTGCCGATTGATTGAGTACTCTTGCGTGTATTCTCCCGCAGATAGCGCAGATCACGCAGAGGAATGCAGCAGGCTGCATTATTACGCAGAGAAAGACAGTTTGGTTATTGTTTTTTTGTGGTTTGTCTGCGTAAATCTGCGAGATCTGCGGGAGATATAGGGGTTTCTTCTGTGCGGAAAGTTTGAGTACTCTTGCGTGTATTCTCCCGCAGATAACGCAGATCACGCAGAGGAATGCAGCAGGCTGCATTATTTCGCAGAGAAAGACAGTTTGGTGAGGTTGTTTTGGGTTTGTCTGCGTAAATCTGCGAAATCAGCGGGAGAGACATTGGGGTTTCGTTTGTGCGGATTGATTGAGTACTCTTGCGTGTTATTCTCTCGCAGATGGCGCAGATGACGCAGAGGAATGCAGCAAGCTGCATTATTTCGCAGAGAAAGACAGGTTCGTGAGGCGGTGAGGTTAATGTGGTTTTGGGTTTTGTTGTTTGTCTGCGTAAATCAGCGAGATCTGCGGGAGACACATGGGTTTCTTCTTTGCCGATTGATTGAGTATACTTATGTGTTATTCTCCCGCAGATAACGCAGACAAAATACAACAGCATGAACAACATTGTTCCACTATGTGGTAATTGTCTTTCTCTGCGATTATCTGCGGCATCTGCTTTAGCAGATTCATTTGCGCTAACTGTCTTTTGTCTGCGTAATCAGCGAGATCTGCGGGAGAATCGGCCGTTAAACACATAAGGAAAGAGCAACGAAAGAGCAAGCAATAAAACAGAAAACAAAGGAAACGAGTGAAACAAATATAAGTATTAANAATTAAAACAAAACGATGATGTCAAATTTATCAATCGGGAGACACTCCCGCAAACAATCAAATGTCAGAAGTGCGGACGCACGCTGCCTAAACAGAAATTAGAACGCATGAAATCTGGCACGTATCGACAAGTGTGCAATCAATGCAAATACGAGTACTACATCAAACCCGCTAGGATAAGACGAATACTCAGGGATTTGGAAAATCGTACATAGGTTTTGTAAATAAACTAGCGTCGAAACGTCTATTCGCTGACTATCAGTACGTTAGATGCACTTTTTTCAAAAACAAAGTGTCGCGAAAACGTCAATTTGCATTTGCGTTTCTATATAGAAATGCAAACTTTACATCGTAGAAACGCAAACTTTGTGTCGTAGTAACAGAAACGTTTCCACGTAATAACGCAAATGTTACGTCGTGGAAACGAATTTTCGATAAAAATAACGATAAAATAGAATGGAACTATCAAAAATCAATGTCTTGTATAAGACAAAAAAAGAAATCAAGCAAAAAATGATGAGTCTTGACGATCTGTTCGTCATGATTCGAGGTGAAAAATACCAAAAACAGTGCAATAAACTGCGATATGCACTCAACTCTTATACGAATATCGCAGGAATGAAGCTCGAAGAAACGGCTGCGCTGCCACAGTTGCAGTTTTCTTTGTGCAGAAAGGCATATACAGGCTATGTGTTGCTATCGTTCAAGGCAAAAGACGGTTGGATAGCCAACCTCAAATTTCTTGCTGAGGGGCTTCCTCAGACGTTGATGTGCTTCACTGGTGCTTCGGCAAAGTCATTGAAGATTGTCGTGCCGTTCACACTGCCAGACGGAACACTGCCGCAGACGGAACAGGATATCAGCTTCTTTCATCAGCATGCCTACTTCACTTCGGCAAAGTTCTATGAGGCGGAACTCGGCATCAAATGCGACAGAGCTGTGCCAACTCCGCAGACGGTGTGCAGAATAAGCACCGACGAGCACGTGTTTCTCAATGCCACTCCAATACCGATGATTATTCCCCAGCCACATGAAGGCGTGGAGAAGAGGGTGAAGAGGGAAATACGCTATCAGATGAGCCGAACGAGTTACAATGCAGGCAGGGAAACTGGCGTGATTCCTTTCTATGAAAAGCAGCACATGGCAATGGCGAAGTTTCAGACGATATTTCTCAATATCATCAACAATTCCGTAGCCTTGGATATGGACGAGACCGTGACGGAAGTGGCTAAGGAATGTCAGCGAAACGGACTTGAAGAGGAGTTCTGCATCAAACGACTGATGCGCCATGCTCCCTACTGCAACTTTGAGTATATCGTGCGCAACTGTTTCCGCAATGTCTATGACACGAGTGCGCCGAAGTCGGATTGTGCCATACCGAAGATGACGATAGATATTGAAAGACTGCGCACTTTTCTTAACGTGAGATATGCCTTCCGCAAGAATGAAATCACAAACGACTGCGAATACAGGGAACGTGACAGCTTTCTCTTCTCGTGGAAATCGGTCACGAAAGAGGTACTCAACACGATAACGATAAATGCAAAGGCAGAAGGTATAGATGCATGGGACAAGGATGTGAAGCGATTTATTGAATCATCGTTTACAGAAGAGTACGACCCGATAGCCGATTGGATATCGTATCTGCCCAAATGGGACGGCGAGGACCGCATTGATAAGTTTGCCGAGAGAGTGAAAACGGACAACCAGGACTGGGTGAAGAACTTCCACCTGTGGTTTATCGGTATGGTGAGTCAGTGGATGCGGTCAAACTCCATGCACGGTAATTCACTTGTTCCGCTGCTTGTGGGCGAGCAGGGCGACGGAAAATCTACATTTTGCAGAATGATTATTCCCGAAGAGCAGCAGATTTATTTCACCGACAGAGTGGACTTCACGAAGAAAGAGGACGCAATGAAGGCTTTGAGTCGTTTTATCCTGATAAACATAGATGAATATGACAGTATTTCAAAGCGCCAGACAGCGTTTTTGAAGTATATGTTGCAGGCGGTGGACGTGAAATATCGCAATCTTTATGAGAGCATCACGCAGCAGCACAAGCGATATGCAGCCTTCATCGCCACGACCAACAATCCACAGCCGTTGATTGACTACACCGGTTCACGACGATACATGTGCATCAGGGTAAAGGAGCGCATAGACACGAGTACGGCGGTGAACTATGAGCAGATGTATGCTCAGGCAGTAGCGGAAGTGAAATCGGGAGCTAGGACCTATTTCGACAACGAGACGGAACATAAGATTCAGATTGACAATGCCGACTTCCTACAGATTGACTGTATGGACGACATCTTCTTCGAAATGTTTCATCGTCCGTCGAAAGATGAAAAGGCGCTGCGACTTACGGCAACGGAGATTGTGCAGAGAATGAAGAAGAAGTATCATAACATCAGCATCAACAACAGTAACATCATGCGTGTGGGCCATATTATGACACGCAACAAGTTCAAGCTGACAAGGGGAAAGTCCCGCCGATATGACGTTGCGACAAATGACACAGTGGTGACACTTGAATAATGAAGATTGGGGATGCAACATTCTGATAGTCAGAGAATAGACACTTCGACACTGGTATTTTTGAAAAACCCTATGTGCGCGTGCGCGAGGATGAGTGTTAAAGATGGCTTGAATGGGCTAGGGGGAGTTTATTAATCAGCGGGAGATGTTGTTCTTGTGGTTTGTCTGCGTAAATCTGCGAGATCTGCGTGAGACATTGGGGTTTCTTTGTGCAGATAGATTGAGTACTCTTGCGTGTTATTCTCTCGCAGATAGCGCAGATGACGCAGACGAATGCAGCAGGGCTGCATTATATCGCAGAGAAAGACAGTTTGTAGTTAATGTTGTTTTGGGTTTCGTCTGCGTCAATCTGCGAGATCTGCGGGAGACATTGGGGTTTCATTTGTGCAATATAGATTGAGTACTCTTGCGTGTTATTCTCCCGCAGATAGCGCAGATCACGCAGAGAGAATGCAGCAGGCTGCATTATTTCGCAGAGAAAGACATGTTGTTTGTTGTTGTTGTTGTTGTTGTTGTTGTGTTGTTTTGGGTTTTGTCTGCGTAAATCAGCGAGATCTGCGGGAGATACTGGGGTTTCTTCTGTGTGGATTGATTGAGTCCTCTCATGTGATTATTCTCCCGCAGATAGCGCAGATGACGCAGAGAGAATGCAGCAAGGCTGCATTATATCGCAGAGAAAGACAGTTTGGTGAGGTTAATGTTGTTTTGTGGTTTTAAGTTCTGTTGTTTTGGGTTTCGTCTGCGATAATCTGCGAGATCTGCGGGAGACACTGGGGGTTCTTTGTGCAATAGATTGAGTAAGTTTGCGTGTTTATTCTCCCGCAGATCACGCAGATGACGCAGACGAATGCAGCAAGCTGCATTATATCGCAGAGAAAGACAGTTTGTAGTTAATGTTGTTTTGTTGTTTATCTGCGTAAATCAGCGAGATATATAGGGGATTCTTTCAGTAAGTTCCTCTCTTGTTATAATAGGATTCTCTATTATTAAATGGATAATCGACCGAACGGTCAAATTCACTTAATTTTAAAGTGCCATTTAAAATAGTGCCATGCTCTCCAAAAGATTTATTTGAACCATAAAATAACAGACTATTTTGCATGAAATAATGTGAAATTCCAGTAAAAACGTTAGGTTTTAACGTTTTTATTTTTATTTTATCACAAAAAATGGGCAATAAATGATTTATATTTGTATCTTTGCCGTTGAAAAGTAACGTTTTAAATCATATCACATGCTATTACGTGTAATAATTGGCAATCTGTTCTCATTCAAAGAGCAAACTGAGTTCAATATGTTTACTAATAAGAGTAAACAACATAGTCATCATAAAAAATGTATCAACGATATATCTTACCTACGAATGGCTGCCCTTTATGGTGCTAACGGAGCCGGAAAATCAAATTTCATCAAGGTATTGCGATTGTTGACTAATTGCATTAAAGCTGGTAAGGTAGTTTCTTATGCAGATGACTTGAAATTCAAGTTGGATGATGAATGTAAAACAGATCCGATCTCTATTGGAGTGGAATTTGTTGCTGACAATACTGTATTCTTTTACACAGTGTCGTTTGATAAGACAGGTGTGCTTTATGAATATCTATCCAAAGATAGCGCTAATAATGAAAAACGTATTTTTGAGAGAGAATTTGATAATGGCAAAGAGGATATATCTTTTTATGACAATTATGCTGATGATCCAAAGAATCAGATGTTTATCGAAATGCTGAGTGAAAAGTTTGTAGGAAGAAATGAATTACTCTTGTCTATTTTAAACGATAAATATGCAAATGATTTTACTGAAGTTCCTGTTGCTTATAATTGGTTTACAGAAACATTGGTAATTGTGCAGAATAATAACGAGTATTCTTTTCCAATAGCTCATGTAATGGAGTCGGATAAGGGTTTGCTTAATTATGCAAATAAATTGATAGGAAGGCTCTCGACAGGAGTAAATGGATTGTCGGTAAGTACTTATAAATTAGAAAAGAACGAGGAAAACTCTTTTATTTTCGACCGTTTGGATAAAGATCCTGAGACTGTTGGAGAAACAAGGAGTGGGTTGACAGGCGATTTTACCAATTACATAAAAGAAGGTGATAAGGTTATCGCTAAGAAAATAACATCATCACATCTTGATAATAATGGAAATCAAGTGGATTTTGGTTTAGGTCTAGAATCAGAAGGTACACAAAGGCTTGTGGATTTTATCCCACTGATTTATGGAATGATTAAAGAAAACCATGTATATGTTATAGATGAAATAGAAAGAAGTATACATCCAATAATTATAAAAGAATTAATCACCCTTATTTCAAAGAATGAAGAGATTAATAGTCAGATTATATTCTCTACTCATGAGTCATGTCTTCTTGATCAGGAGATATTACGAACAGACGAAATTTGGTTTGCCCAAAAAGATAATGGTGGAGCAACTAGGTTGTACTCTTTGAGTGATTATAATGTGCACAAAACGGCAAATATTGAAAATGGTTATCTTAATGGTCGTTATGGGGGTATTCCCTTCCTGAGTAATTTAACTGATATACATTGGAGTGATGAAGAATAATAAGTTTATTGTCAGACCTAAAAGATATGAACGTCTGGAGCCCTCAAAGGATTCCCGCAAGATTTATATATATTGTGAAGGCGACCGCGAAGATAATTATTTTAAATTCTTTGTAGGGTTGTCTTCAAATATTTCTATCATATCAATTGCAAGTAAAGATGGTAAAAGTGACCCAGAACAATTGCTCAAGTCTGCTAAGGCTGATTTTCAAAACAAAAAATATGTGCTAGATGATGATGAAGAAGATGATGAAAATGAAGATAAACATGATAGCGTTTGGTTTGTCATAGATACAGATCAGTGGGGAAGTAAAATCACTACTCTTAGAGATTTCTGCAACGAACAGAATGCTCCGACGAGTGTTGATAAATGGTTTGTTACGCAGAGCAATCCATGTTTCGAGATATGGTTGTATTATCATTCTTATGATAACAAGCCTAAAACAGAGGATATAAAGAAATATAACTCTATGAAAGATTTTGTAAATACTGTTATTCCAGGAGGATTTGATAGTCGTAAGAAACCTGTATTAATGGAAAATGCCATAGGAAATGCAAAGAAAAATTACAAAGAAGTAAATGGAGAACCTGATTTGTATTCTACTGAGGTTTATAAATTAGGCGAACTTATATTACCTTTCGTAAAATCTGTGTTGTGATATCTCATAGAATTATAATATATACTTAATTTGATAGCTATGTATATGTCTGGCTATGTCTTTGTTGAAAACATTGAAATGTTTGTTGAATAATACTGCTATATTTATCAAATTAATGAAGTAACAGTCCAAATAACCTATTGATGGTTGTTTGGACTGTTTTATTTTGAAGATAGTCTACCAACAAAACATAGGGCAATATAACTTTGGCTAACACGGCATACATGATTTCATTGCACGCATGAAAAAATACGAGTACTTTTGCATAAAATTCAGCGGCGCTCGGCAAAACATTCAAGC
>NZ_KB890662.1 GCF_000373185.1 Segatella paludivivens DSM 17968 = JCM 13650 | reverse complement strand
TTTTTGGTATTTTTCATCTCGAATCATGACGAACAGATCGTCAAGACTCATCATTTTTTGCTTGATTTCTTTTTTTGTCTTATACAAGACATGGATTTTTGATAGTTCCATTCTATTTTATCGTTATTTTTTATCGAAAATTCGTTTCCACGACGTAACGTTTGCGTTATTACGTGGAAACGTTTCTGTTGCTACGACACGAAGTTTGCGTTTCTACGATGTAAAGTTTGCGTTTCTATATAGAAACGGAAATGCAAATTGACGTTTTTGCGACACTTTATTTTTGAAAAAAGCACATCTAACGTGCTGACAGACAGCGAATAGACGTTTCGACGCTAGTTTATTTGCAAAACCTATGTACGATTTTCCAAATCCCTGAGTATTCGTCTTATCCTAGCAGGCTTGATCCTCTTTAACTCCTTAGTTTAGAGAGAATATTTGTAATAAATTTGTAAGTATCCCTTTTTTATTCTTTGTGAAGGCTTGCCAAAGAAATTACTAAGGATATAACAGCCATTCCCGCTCCCATTGCACAAACACCCGTCCATTCAGCCAACTTCCATCCCCAACCAGCTAGAAAAGTTCCCAAACTACCACCAATGAAATAAGTAGTCATAAAGATAGTGTTCACTCGGTTACTGGCTTCAGGTATTTCCTGAATACATCCACTTTGATTACTAAGTTGTTGACACTGCAAGCCAACATCAATAAGGATAATAGATATCGCCAATCCAGGGTAACTATTACCAAAGAAAAATGCGATAACCCAACCTGTTATCTGTATTATAGCACCTGTGATGGAGAATTTACCGATACCATATTGAGGAATATATTTACCAATTCCAGAAGCAGCAACAGCACCTAAGATGCCACATAGTCCCAACATTCCTACCATATTACTTCCGGCATAAAAAGGTGCTTGACCTAAATGAAAAGCCAAACAAGACCAAACCGCCAGCATAGAGCCAAATCCAAAAGCTGCTCTGACGGAATTTAGTCGGATATTTGGATGAGCTGCAATTATCTTCAGTATAGAACGCATTAAAGAACGATAATTCCCTTGAAAGTTGGATTTCATATCTGGCATTACCCGAACAGAAATCAAACAACTGAGGATCATTACTACCGAAGCAATAAAAAACATAGCTCTCCATCCTAACCAGTTACCTACATATCCACTCACAACTCTTGCAGTTAAAATCCCTATCAACAGTCCGGAAAGTACATAACCCATATTACGAGCCTTATTTTCAGAACTAGAGAACTGTCCTGCTATAGGAATGAATAACTGGGGAATTACAGAACAAACGCCAAGGAAATAGGAGGCTATCCATACCAAAATCAGACTTGGGGCAAAACCAATGATTGCCGATGCAAGTGCTGCAGACAGCATACTGATGAGAATAATCATGCGCCGAGAATATAAATCACCCATCGGAATGATCAGAAATAATCCAGTTGCATAACCAATCTGGGTTATCACAGAGATTAAGTTTGCCTGTACTTCTGTGACAGAAAATTCTAATCGAATAAGTTCCAACAGCGGTTGATTATAATACAAATTAGCAACTGACACGCCAGCCATTATTGCCATCATTATGATAAGATACCGAGGAATACCTTTATTTTCTTCTAACTTTAACATAAACAAGAAACTTATTTTAAATTAAGAATACAAAGATACATTTATTATAGCTAATGGCAATATTTATGTCTAAAAAAATGGTTCTCTCTGATTTTGTTGAAGCAAAAAGGAAGCGTTTGTTACACTATGCTCGTGGTTTGCGTGGATCTTAATAGAGTGATTATCAAAGTCTTTAACGAGAAACATCAGGGTATATGAAACAAGATGAGGTTCTTTCATTGTAATTTCAAGAAACTTTTAAGCAAATATGATCGTCAAGTTTATCCTTTTCTGAAATATGTACAGTGTTTATCTATTTCTTTTATTATATTTGCAGTATAACATTGAATAAAATAAAAACGATGGACATTAAAGTTTTAAATAATAAAATAACAATGAAAAAATACATTATTCTAGCTGTAATAATGCTTTCAGCATTAGCAGCAAGTGCACAAACAACATGGACAAATGACCCTCAGCATTCAAGACTAGGATTTGTAGTTAAACATCTTATGATCTCTGAAATAGACGGGCGTTTCTCTGATTTCAGTGCAACAGTTATTACATCAAAGTCTGACTATAGTGATGCAAAAATCACTTTGGAGGCTAAGGTTGCAAGTATCAATACAGATGTCACACCTCGTGACAACCATTTGAAGTCTGCTGATTTCTTTGATGCAGAGAAATATCCTACGCTGACTTTTAAAAGTACCAAATTGGTGAAGTTGAATGCTAAGAAAGGCTATATATATGGTAACCTAACTTTCCATGGTATAACCAAACCTATCAAACTGAATGCGGTATTCTTCGGAAAGATAATCAATCCGATGAACAAGCAAACTACTGCCGGTTTCCAGGTAACAGGAGTCGTAAAACGCTCGGATTATAACCTTGGCCCGAAATTTCCAGAGGCTATGATCAGCAATGATGTAAAAATTGTCGCTAATATAGAATTCAGTCCTAACAAATAGGATGAAGAATAGGATAATTTGAGTATTTAAACGGAAGTTTTTTAAGTATAACATCCCTGCTCTTAAATAATAAGAACAGGGATGTTTTTGTGTAAAGAATGACTTTAGCTAATTGACAATTGGAATAGAAGATATTCCAATAGGCGTTCATGGCATTGTAAAATCAGCAATATATGAGAAAAACATGATAGCGTGTCGTGAACCATGATTAATACAACTCTAGTCGTTAACCAAGATTAACTAAGTAACTAATAGTAACTATGTAGGAAATCGTTACTTTTGCAAATATAAAACAAAGAGAATACTATGCAAAAGAAAGAAAAGATAGTGAATCCAGAATATCTAACATGTCCAATTCGTAACGTTTTAGCCAAATTCGGTGACAAATGGTCTTTGCTCGTGCTTTATCATTTGTATGTATCTGAGAATGGAGTGATGCGATTTAATGAACTTCGTCGAAACATGACTGACTGTTCACAAAAAATGCTCTCACAGACATTAAAAAATCTGGAGAGCAATCATCTTGTTAATCGTAAACTATACCCTGAAGTTCCACCTCGTGTGGAATACTCACTGACCGATATTGGTAAAAGCCTCATTCCAAGTCTCGAAGGACTTATAAAATGGGCAAAAGAGAATTTCAATAGTGTCGTAGTATAATGAAATAATCATTATACTATACGCTTAGTAAGCCACAGAGAAACGTTCTTTATGATGCTTTGGCGTTTCTAATTCGTCAATCATAGCTACAGCATAGTCCTCAACAGAGATGAAACTGTCACCTTTTTCATCAACAAGCAGATCATCCTTGCCTACTCTATACTTTCCAGTGCGGACACCAGGTTTAAGATTACCGAGATTTGCAGCTGGAGACAAGAATACCCAGTCAAGTTCTTTTTCATTCGTTAACGTGTTGAGATAGAATTCACCTAAAGACTTAACACCTGGAATCCAAGCCTCTGGTAAAGTTCCGGTATCCATGAGGCGAAGACCCGGTTTGACAAACAAAGTACCAGCACCACCTACGATTAACAAACGAGATACGCCAGACTCTTTTGCACCCTTGACAATCTTAGGGTAATTCTCTAATGTATCTTCATAAATGTGAGAATTTGCCCAACCCGGATTGTATGCCGAGATAATAGCATCTTTACCTTCTGCCACCTTTGCCAACTGGGCAGGATTGGTGACATCGGCCTCAACAACACTTAGATTTTCATTCTGTATCTTTACCTTGCTCGCATCACGCGAAATTGCAGTTACCTTATGTCCACGACTTAGCAATTCATTTAAGAGTGCTGTTCCTACATAACCAGTTGCACCGATTAAAACTACATTCTTCATAATCGTTATATTTTTAAATTGTTAATAATATATCTTTGTTACGATGCAAAGATACTGATTAGAATAACATTTCGCAAGTAGGTACTAAAAAGTAATGTAGTTACCAAAAAGTAGGAATAGTGGAATAATGGAAGATAAAAAATTTAAGCTTAACTTTGATTAACCATATTTGAATATAGCATGATGATGATATTGATAAACGTTTTAAAATATTATTCATATCTTTGCACTCAGCTATAACCATAAAAGACAAATGAAAACTAAAAGTTATTTTGCAATTATTCTTTTTATCGCGATGTGCCCTTTTGCTAAAGCACAAAAGATAAACCTTGCAGGAGAATGGAAATGCAGTTTGCTTACTGATAAAGACGGGAAACAGATTGCAAATGAAAGTATAACGCCTCATACGATTATACTTCCAGGAACAACAGACACAAATCATCTTGGTTACCAGCCATCGTCAAAGGAAGAGACAACTCACTTAACAAGACTGTTTGCATATCGCGGAAAAGCGAAATACGAACACGATGTTGAGATTCCGAAAACATGGAAGAATACACGACCAACATTATTCCTTGAACGTACAAAGCCAACGCAAGTATATCTGGACAACGTATATATTGGTTCAAGCAACGATATATCTACACCTCAAAGATACATACTCCCAATAAAGAAATCCGGACTACACCACATTACGATAATCGTAGACAATGCAAGCGGTGTGCCGCAACAGATTTATGCAAGCAGTCATGCTTATACAGAAGATACACAAACTAACTGGAATGGAATTATTGGACAGATATATATTATAGCAGAAAACGCTACCGAAGACACAACAAGCACTTATAACGGACCGACAAATGACTGTTTTAAGGATTTCCATGCAGGTCAACATCATTTCTTTGCCAACGGTCACGTGATTTTTTTGCGTGGGAAGCACGATGCCTGCGTCTGGCCTATAACTGGGCACGTACCAATGGATAAGCCGTCATGGGCAAAATATATGGGTAAATTGGCGCAATATGGCATCAATCATATAAGGTTTCATTCATGGTGTCCTCCTGAGGCTGCATTTTCCGTTGCCGACTCTATAGGAATATATCTGCAACCCGAACTACCATTTTGGGGCGATTTCAACGCAAAAGATACAACGTTGATGACTTTTCTTCATAAGGAAGGCGTTAATATTTTGAGAGAATACTCACACCATCCTTCTTTTGTGATGTTGGCTCTAGGTAATGAGTTATGGGGAAGCATTGAAAAAATGAAAGAATTCACCGATGACTTCAGAAAGATTGCCCCAAAGATTCTTTATACGTTCGGCAGCAATTACTATCTGGGATACCAAGGTATAAAAACAGGAATGGACTATTTCACTACTTGCAGAATAGGCGGTGAAGGTTGGGGAAAATACAATACTCATACACGTGGCTCGTTTTCTTATGCTGATGCTTACGAAGGTGGAATGATAAACCATTTCTACCCGAATTCATCGTTAAACTTCGACGAGGCTTGCGACAAGGCTACCGTTCCTGTAATAAGCCATGAGACGGGACAATTTCAAACTTATCCCGACTTCAACGAAATAAAGAAATACACTGGGGTTCTTTATCCATATAACATGGAAGTATTCCGCAAAAGACTTGAAAATGCAGGGATGCTTGATCAAGCAGAAGAGTTTCATAAAGCTAGTGGAATGTGGAGCGCATTACTTTATAAGGCTGATATAGAAATGGACTTGCGCACAATGAATATGGCAGGATTTCAGTTGCTTGACATTCAGGACTACCCTGGTCAAGGAAGCGCATACGTAGGTATCATGGATGCCTTTATGGATAGCAAAAAAATAGTTTCTGAAGAACAGTGGAGACAATGGTGCAGTCCGGTTGTACCGCTTCTTATATCAGACAAATATTGTTTCAGCAATAGTGAACATCTGAAAGCAAAGATAAAAGTAGCGAATTATTCAAGCGGTCGTTTCAACGACACTGAAGTTTATTGCCAGATTAAACAAAATGACAAAACTAAATATTTCATCGTGTTAGGGGGATTTATAAGAGAGGGATTGGATTCTATAGGAAATATAGACATAGATTTATCACGATTTAAAGAGCCTACATGCCTTACGATGGAACTGGGATTTCTTGATGGCACGGGCATGACACAAAAAGGAATTGGATATAACAGTTATCAGATATGGGTGTATCCTAATGAGAACAATACAGAGCAATTGAAAAAGGGCCTCATCATCACACATAAGATAACCGATGAAATTGGGCAAAAACTATTAAAGGGAGCTAAGGTATTACTGATGCCTGATTCAACAGAATTTGTAAAAGATCAGGTGGGCGGACTTTTCATGACTGATTATTGGAACTACCGTATGTTTAAAACTATTTGTGAGAGCAACAAAAAGCCCGTTTCTCCGGGTACTCTTGGAATACTTACCAATCCAGAACATCCAATATTCAATTATTTCCCAACAGAAATGCACACCAACTGGCAATGGTTCCCTATAATCAAAGAGTCTCATCCTGCAATACTTGATAATCTGGGAAAAGAGTACAGACCGATAGTTCAGGTGATAGACAATATTGAACGAAACCACAAACTAGGACTGATATTTGAATTTCAGATTGGCAAAGGCAAACTTCTTATCTGTATGAGTGACTTGGAAAAGACAACAAAATATCCCGAAGGAAGAGCCTTTTATGAGAGCGTACTGCGCTATATGCATTCTGACAAATTCTGCCCCAACACGCATCTGTCAGATATAAATGCCTTAAAGACTTTGTTACAACAGAAACTGGAAAATAAGAATATGGATAAGCTTAATAACATATCACAGTATTAAAGAACAACAAAGGCTACCCAGAGGTAGCCTTTGTTGTCACTGTTACTATTTCGCCCTTATGCATTCTATTCACTATTATCATATAAATGATTTGTTTAGGGGCCAACTTGCAATACTGTAATATTTTAGACTTCATTCAAACTTTTTTATTTTCATGGTTAGGAAAATCAAAACTCATTCGTTATATTGACAACGACAGCAAAATAAGTATGCATAAGAAAGAACAATTTGAAGAGCTTTTCAAAAATAACTATAAGCAGATGCTAAGACTATCCATGCTTATAATTAAGGATGAAGAAGAATCTAAAGACATTGTGAGTGACATATTCACAGAGATTTGGGATGGAACGATCAATCCCTATGTAGATAAGCCACGAAACTATCTTTTGATGTGTGTACGCAATCGCTGTCTGGACTTGCTTCATCACAAGCGTATCAAAGAGCGTGTGTGCCGTTTGCTCACCCTTGAGTCTTCACTGCCATCCATTGCCATTAATAATGACACACCCGATATGCAGAGACTCAGAGAGATGGTAGATACCCTTTTAACGCCCAGAGACAGGCAAGTACTTATTATGAAATATGAGCGTAAGATGAAGTATAGAGAGATATCCGACGAACTTAAAATAAGTCAGGTGGCTGTATATAAGCATCTTTCACAAGCTCTTAAAACGTTAAAAGCCAATTTCAAATAAACGGATGAATATGGAAACGAATGAAAAAATAGAACGGTTGCTTGATATGATAGAGCATCCTGAGCATTATACCGAAGAGGAAATGCAGAAAATACTTGCGGACAAAGAAACCCGTGAGTATTATGATCTTATTATAAAGGCAGATGATGCCTATACTAAGAGTCATGATGTAGACGTAGACAAAGCCCTGCAAGAGTTTGAGACAAAACATCTCCACCATTTATCATGGAGCAAGATAGCAGCCGTATTCATTGGCATACTATTGGTTTCGGGCGTAACCTATGCAGCAATCGTATTAAATAGAAATCCATCTGAGAAACAAGTTAGTCAGAAGGCACAGATTGGCAGAGTGATTACAGACAAAGCTGCCAAGAGCATTGATACAGAAACGACTGATACGGATACTACAACCACACAAAAAGGACAGTCGTTTGATAACGTAGAATTACAAACCATACTGGATGATATATCTTCATATTATAAACTAAAGGTGGTTTATAATTCAGACAAGTCAAGACATCTGCGTCTGCACTTTTATTGGGATAAGAGCAAGGATGCAGAAACCATCGTAGAGTCATTGAACCATTTTGACAATGTGAACATTACATTGACAGACAGTAAAATAGATGTAAAATGAAAAGATATATATTATTTCTGATTGCATCTCTCGTTGCCATCTCTGTCAGTGCACAGAGAATCACACATGATTTTAGAGACGTCTCCATGTCAAAGGCTCTGAAGATTATAGAGGCGAATACCAGTAAGTACAAGATTAACTTTATCTATAACGAACTTGAAGACTTTACCGTTACTACGAGCATTGACAAGAAAACTGTTCCCGATGCCATAAGAGACGTGATAGGCTTTTATCCCATAAGGATGACTGTCGATGGAGATAACATCTTTGTAGAGTGTGTACAGAAAGAAAACACGAAACTGATTGGAGAGG
>NZ_KB890661.1 GCF_000373185.1 Segatella paludivivens DSM 17968 = JCM 13650 | reverse complement strand
TTATCACTGGTACGGACAGTTGCAGACTTATTAGATGGATGAAGAAATACTGGAAAACAAAGATTAGGACGCTCAAGACATTTTTAATAGGCGTAAAATTCGATTATAGAGCTATATTAAATACCATTAAGGAAAATGTCACAAATGGAATCACAGAGGGATTTGTAAATAAACTAAAAGCTGTAAAGAGAACTATGTATGGTAGAGCGAGCATTAAACTACTAAGAAGAAAGATGGTTCTAGAGCATATATTCTTCAACTAAATTAGAGAAGAACCATTTATACGGTAAGGTTAGACAACTTATCTAATAACAAATATAAACCTATTTCGGCTAAAGGCAAACTGTTTGAGCTTAGATTTATTGGTAACAATTTGAATTTTGCATATTAAGGCTGTCTTCTCTGCGCTTTTTTGTGTTTTTAGCTACGGCATCTCTCACAAAGCCTATAAACACTGATAAAAAAAATACGTAGCTAGGTCATTTTAGCTTCGATGAGCTACGTCTTAGCTACGTCATCTATTTTTGCCTTTATAATGTACGTGTAGGTACGCGCGCACCTAAGTTTTTTGAAAAATATAAGTGTCGAAGTGTTAACGTAATGAATATCAATGTTTTATCGACGAATTTGACTAATAAAAGTGACGGCCAAATTTCAAGTTTTGCCTGCGTTTCTATATAGAAACGTAACTCTTTCTATATAGAAACGCAAACTTTTCTACGATGTTTTACCTCCTATTTCTTCGTAAAACGCACTGCAAAACATCACAAAAAGCATCAAATTACTTCATAAAGTACAATGCAATATGAGGAAAATTTTCCCACATATTTTACCGACGAATAATCGACACTTTATTCGCCCCGAAAAGAGTTCTAATAAATTGAGGCTCAATGAATAGACACTTCGACACTTATTTTTCTGAAAAACCCAAAGAGTGTGCGCACGTACGCACGTGTACTATTAATGTGTAGCGCCAAACTTTGGCTAACGGTCTAACCTAAATCCCTTTGCATGGACAAAATTTTTGCAGTATCTTTGCAGAGAATTCAGCAGAACATTTAAACAAGCTTGAAAATTCTGTTTTCGTTTACTGAATCTATTTTCACATCCTCAGTTCTTCAGATGCAGACAGCGATTCTTTGACATAGATAATTTATAAATTCATCCATGAATTGCATTTCATTCTTAAAACGCCACAAGTCGCCGTAGCTAAAACGTAGCTTAACGAAGCTAACTGGACCTAGATACATATCGTCAATCCCTCTGTTTATATGCTTTACGAGAGATAACGTAGCTCTGTAGCTAAAAATACGAAAAGATGCAGGGAAGGCCTGCCTAAATATACGAAGAATATTTATTTCTTGTTGTTAGGCATTAATATACTCCACAATGTTGTAAAGTGTTATCTAATAATTTAGTATTATTTCTTTAGCTTTTTCTTTCTACTGAAAAGATCCCAGAAACCATTAAAATCTTTTTTCAGGATAAATCCAATACCTTGGGTGTTCAGACTGTTTCTTGTGAAATATCTGTCGTTAGTCTGGTTGTATACTCTTATTGCAAGGTTACCGTTAGGATATAGTAGGTATCTTAGGTCAAAGTCTCCGATGAAACTTGTTGTTGCGTTTGCATTGTCACGATATCCAAACTGTCCACTGAACTGCAATCTGTTATTAAGTAGTCTTCCACTCAACAGACCTTCATATTCAGCATTATTCCATCCCTCATCTCCTGTTGAAATGTTGGCACCGAAATTCCAATTGGTATTGTTTATTACGCTGCTTAAAACATTATTGAGTTGTTGGCTCACAGTTCCACTGAGAATACTTTGCATGGCAAGACTTGTCTGGCTTTGCTGAGTTGTGCTTTCTGCAACTGCATTGTTGTTGGTCTGTGTGTAGAAACGACCGATAGCCAATAGGTATAATACCTGTTGGTTCATCTCTTCCTCGCTGTTTATCAGATTTAGTATCATCTGTTTTGCGTCGTTGTTGACTGTAGGCATGTCAAGACCAAAATCAACTTTAGGACTAGAAGGTGTTCCTGTTATATTCATAAGACAGTCAACTCTGATGTTGTTATTAGAGAAACTGTTACCTATCTTCAAGTCAGCGAGGCTCACTCCTTGTACAGTGTATTGAGCTTTCAGATTTAGTGCTGCATCAAATGGATCTCCTCCAAAACTTATAGTTCCACCAGGGGTGAACATAAAGTCTTTTTTTATTGCATTTTGTATCGTAAGTTTATATATACCGTGATCTATAAGGTAGTTACCATAAAGATCAAAACTTCCATTATTATAATATGCAGCTCGAAGTCCGCCTGTACCGTTAAGTGCAATATAATCTCCTGTATTATGGTCCATTATAAGTTTTACGGTAGCTTCGGGTGTCATATTAATAAGGAAATTAATATGCATATCTGTAGGAATATTAATATCCTTAGTACTGTCTGGCTTTTCTTTTATGCTCAATGCTGTATTAACGCTGTCTCGATTTGTCCAGTGGATAAATTCATTTTTACTTATTGATGTCGGACTTGACACGTTGTAAACGATTTGACTGCCTTTATTAGCGGTAGCTTTGACATCAATCGTTATATCATTGTTTCTACCTTTTATGTTACATGTTCCAGTAGTATATGCCGTACCATAAAATGTGTTGTCACCAAACTCATGTGTGTCGTATGCAAGTAGGTTATGAGCGTTTATGCCTATATCGAAAGTAAGTTTTGTTAGATGCTGATGATGCAGTGCTCCGCTTACAATTCCTATATGTCCATCTCTGTCGGTAACAGTATCGTTTTGTAGGTATATTTCATCTGGAACAGCATGGATATGGGCATTCCTTAAAGTATAGTCTGTGTTTAGCGTGCTCATGTGTATGACACCATTTGCAATGAGGTCACCTGTGAGGTTTATTCTGTTTAATGGTCCTACAACTCTAACATCTCCACTTGCGTATGCATTTATGTTGCCCATAAAACTCCCGCAGAATCTTTTAAGGAATTCAATTCTTGTGCCGTCAGCAGTTATGTTGAGGTCAATATTATTCTTTCTTGGCGATACGTATCCCTTAATAATCGTCTTAATTGGAATAATAGAATTGCTTATATACGTATTGCTTATTGTATCGTTGGCTGTTGCATCTATGTCTATTTGACCTTCACGATTATTCCAATTGGCATCAGCATATAATACACCCATACGACCATTTTCAAACTTAAAATCTTCAACTCTAAGTTTTGCTGATGCATCTGGTTTAGAAAAAGCGCCGGCTATATAAGCTTTTCCCGATGCTTTACCACTGAAATCAACAGAATGAAAATTCACAAGATTCAATATATAGCTTACGTCAACCTTCTGCAAGTCGGCGATAACAGAATCTTTCTTGCTAGGTGTTGCTAATCCTGAAATTATTATATGTTGATTGTTGTGAGTAACAGCGAAATGATCTATAGTTATATGATTCTTTCTATATACGATGTCGCTAGGTTGTATATTCCAAGTACTGTCTCCTACAATTATGTCTGAATGGTGTACAGTTATGTGTGCTGTATTACCATATTCTGATTTAAAGAATTCCGTTTCTGTGTTAAGAGTTCCTGTAAAATACTTACCTGATAAGTTGTTCCATTTTATTATAGACTTGAGTTTGTTGTCGGTAGCCGAAGTTTCTATGTTCCAAGCCAGTCCTTTACCATCTTTAGATACTTTTTTAGCTTGAATTTCAGCCTTTAGAGAATCATTAGGAGATGTAACCTTTATATAACCATTCTTGAATATGTTGTTTCCAAAACTGAATGATGGCATTTGTGCAACAAAATCAATTTGTTGTTTATGGTCATTTATGATAGCACTGAGTGTAACTGGTTCAGCTAAGTCAATGTCTACGCCGAAAATTTTATTGAGCCAATCGCTCTTACTTATGTAGGCATTGAAAGAAAAATCGTTAGCTTTCTTTGCCAATCCACGCTTTAATCCCATCAAAGATGGAAGTTTGCTGTGTATGATGTTTGTAATGCTGTTAAAAATTGTCGCATAGTCAAACTTACCTATAATGTCAGCTTGTCCAAAATCACTGTTCATTGTAAGAAAGTGCTGCATGTTGTCTTTTCCTGCATGTATCTCCATCGTATTAAGATGATATGCATCTTTAGGTGAGCGCATGTCAAAGTCGGACAAGACGATTCTTCCATCGGCATTATTGATGTTGTCTCCTATGAAATTGGCGCTTATATTAGCAGAGAACTCTGTAGAAGGGTAGCTGCCTATAAGTTTTAGTGCATTAGGGTTGAAGTGATCTATGGCTGCAGTTATATTGGCTTTTGTGATTTTGCCTAGTTTGCTCAAGTCTCCTTCTATTGCAATTTTGCCGTTAGGATCGTTGATGTCTAGTTTGCCGTTAAAATGCATACTAGCTTTTTTCTTACTGAACAGTCCGTCTATATTTATATTTCGGTATGTGTACCTATTATATTCGATGTTTCCAATGTGTCCTTTAGCATTGATTTTTATATCATTTCCGTTTATATATCCGTCAGCATTAATTTTAGTGGCAACGATTCCTAGTTTATCGTTGTTTATGATTTTGCCTACTGATATTCCATCAGTCTCCACATGTCCGCTGAAATTTTTTCCGTTTATACCCAACGCTAGTTTGGCTGATCCTACATCAGTGCGAATCATTCCTTTAGTAGCAACATCTTTTCCATACCCTCCAATAGCACCTTTAAAAACTATGTTTCCAAGTCTTGTTATTTCAATAGGAATACTCAGTTGCTTTCCTAAATTGTTGCTTATAAACTTTATACCATCACCCTTAAGGCTTAGACTTTTTATATCAGCAACCCATCTAGGTTTCTTACTTTGCCAATTATTCAATGAACCACTAGCATTTAGAAATATGCTTCTGCCAATTATTCCTAAAGAGTGGATTCTTACAGAAGTACTGGTTCCGCTGATAGTCGTACTTATATCCAGTTTGTTGCGGAAAGACTTCAATGCCGGAAGAAAGCACGAAAAATCTGAAGGGCGTATCGTTGATTGGTCAATACTTCCGCTATATTGCAGAGATGGAATCTGTAATTCTTTGCCAAGGAAAGTATATGTGGCAAGGCAGTCACCAAGTCTGATTACAGTTCCTGGCAGCATCAATTCGAAATTATTTAATTCAGCTTGCTTCCTGTTAGCTATTATTTTTGTAGAAAGTGATACTATATTTAGTCCAGATGTCTCCTTAAATGACATTTTCCTGATGTTCAGGTTTATGCTGTCATTTGTTAGTGTGTTCAATATAATATGTGCGCTTATATCAGATAAATTAAGATGTTTAGGATCTAATTGTCTGTATTTTTGCACTGCATCGTATTGGTTATAAGTAAGTGCGCCGTTTCTTATTATTAGCGAACCAACCCTTAAATCAAGATTACTTTTACTCTTTTTGTTTTTTGAAGCTAATGAATCAAGTACAAATTGGTAGTTAGCTTTTGACTTAGCCGTCTGCTTGTAAGCATTAATTTTTGAACCGAAAAGCTGTGCGGATGTTATTGATATCTTTCCTTGAAAAAGTTGTATAATATCTATTTTTACAGAAGCTCTCGAAGATTTTAGAAGTTTTTCGCCATGTTGGTCATATATCAATACATCGTCTATGATAACACGATTGAGAAATCCCAAATCAACATTGCCTATATTTACTCTTGTTCCGAGTTTATGAGCTAGTAAATCGCTAGCTTCAGAACCAATAATACCCTTTACTGCTGGAAGATGAAGCAGTATCACTAATGCAAAATATAAACCGGCGATGGTCCATATAACAGTGTTGACGATATGTTTGAGTCTGTTCAGTTTGCCTTTTTTATTGAATTTATGTTGCAAAATTACATCAAATTTAGTTTATAATAGAAATAAAAGGATATTTTTTCTTTTATTTATGCTTAATTTTCACTAAATTTGCATCGAATGCTTAAGCTTACCTGCAAAAACAAATTTGTTTAACGAAACACTATAGTTATAGTGGTCAAGCAGTATAAATAATTTTGCTTTTATTGGTGAGCAAATGCGTTAGCTAGAAAAATAAGAAATAATCAACTTATAAAAGTATTTATGAAAAATGTAATTAAGTTGCGTAAGGGCTTAGACATTAATCTAAAAGGAACAGCTTGCAAAGGAACTATTTCAACGCTAAAGAGTGAAGAATATGCTTTGGTGCCTGATAGCTTTTGTGGAGTTACTCCTAAGATTGTTGTGCATGAAGGTGATAAGGTTAAGGCTGGTGAGCCCTTATTTGTAAGTAAAAAACACCCTGAAGTTAAATTCGCATCTCCTGTTAGTGGTACTGTTGAATCTATATTGCGAGGTGAAAGACGTAAGATTTTGTATGTGAAGGTTAGAGCTGATGAACAACAGCAGTTTCTTGATTTTGGATCTAAGGATATTAACTCATTGGATGCAGAAGCTGTTAAGAAGGCTTTGCTAGATGCTGGTATTTTTGGATATATAAAACAATTACCTTATGCTGTTTCTACAACTCCAGATACAGATCCAAAGGCAATATTTATTTCTGCATTTAGAGATATGCCTTTAGCTTCTGACTTTGAGGTAGAATTGGAAGGTAATGAAAAGGATTTTCAAACAGGTTTGAATGCTCTTTCTAAAATTCAAAAAACATATCTTGGCATTAGTTCAAAACAGGCAGCTAAGGCTCTTTTTAATGCAGAGAATGTGGAAATTAATATTTTTAAAGGTAAGTGTCCTGCAGGAAATATTGGTGTTCAAGTGAATCATGTTTGCCCGGTTAATAAAGGAGAAGTCGTTTGGACAGTAGATCCTGCACATGTAATTATTATAGGTAGATTATTTAATACAGGTAAGGTTGACTTGCGTCGTGTTATAGCTGTTGCTGGAAGTGAAATAAAAAAACCGTCTTATGTAGAGGCTCTCATAGGAACACCTTTGTCTGCTGTATTGGATGGAAAACTTGCAAAAGAAGATCATATACGTATAATAAACGGTAATCCTCTTACTGGCAAGAAAACCACGATGGAAGACTATATTGGTGCTGCTACATCAGAAGTTTCTGTCATACCTGAAGGTGACAATGTGGATGAATTACTAGGATGGATACTTCCACGTACAAAGGAGTATTCTACATCACGTAGTTACTTCTCTTGGCTTTTTGGCAAAAGAGAATATAATCTTGATGCACGAATAAAAGGTGGTGAGCGCCACATGATTATGAGTGGGGAATATGACAAAGTGCTGCCAATGGATATTTATGGCGAATATCTTATAAAGGCTATTATTGCAGGTGATATAGATAAGATGGAGTTACTTGGTATTTATGAAGTGTCTCCAGAAGACTTTGCACTTGCTGAATTTGTCGATTCTTCTAAATTGGAATTACAGCACATCGTCCGTGAAGGACTTGATATGCTGAGGAAGGAAAATGCTTAAATAAAATTATAATACGAATAATTATGAGTGCATTAAAGAAAATACTAGATAATATTAGGCCAAACTTTGATGAAGGTGGCAAACTGCATGCTTTTAAAAGTGTGTATGACGGTTTTGACGCATTCCTCTTTGTGCCTAATACGACTTCAAAGAGTGGAACGAATATTCATGACGCGATAGATTCAAAAAGAATAATGAGTATGGTTGTGATAGCTTTGCTGCCGGCTTTACTCTTTGGAATGTATAATATCGGTTATCAGAACTTTTTGGCTGCTGGAACTTTAGCAAGAGCTTCTTTCTGGTCGATATTCCTTTATGGTTTTATTGCTGTACTGCCAAAACTTGTAGTTTCATATGTTGTAGGTTTAGGAATTGAATTTGCCTGGGCGCAATGGAAAGATGAAGAGATACAGGAGGGATATCTTGTTACTGGAATCCTCATCCCAATGATTCTTCCCGTGAATTGTCCTATTTGGATAATGGTTATTGCAATCGCTTTCGCTGTAATATTCGCAAAAGAGATATTTGGAGGAACAGGTATGAATATATTCAACGTTGCATTAATAGCACGTGCATTTTTATTCTTCTCTTATCCTACAAAGATGAGTGGTGATAGTGTATGGGTTGCAAAAGATACAATCTTCGGACTTGGAAATCAGTTACCTGATGCTTTTACTTGTGCTACGCCGCTTGGTCAGATCTCGCAGAATATTAATGTGCCTTATAGTATGTGCGACATGTTCACAGGTTTTATACCTGGTTCTGTTGGAGAAACAAGTGTTATCGCAATAGCAATAGGTGCTATCATTCTGTTGTGGACTAGAATAGCTAGTTGGAAGACAATGCTCAGTGTTTTTGTTGGAGGTGGAGTAATGGCATTCTTGTTCTCTGCAACAGGAAGTTCACATATACCTTGGTATGAGCATATCATACTTGGTGGTTTCTGTTTTGGTGCCGTGTTTATGGCAACTGACCCTGTTACGGGTGCACGTACAGAAATAGGAAAATATATCTATGGCTTCTTGATTGGAGCTATGGCAATAATAATAAGAGTTCTCAATGCCGGTTATCCAGAGGGCATGATGTTGGCAATATTATTGATGAACATGTTTGCCCCGCTTATCGACTATTGTGTCGTACAGAGCAATATCTCAAAGAGAATGAAACGTTTAACAACTAAAAAATAACGGATATGGCAACAAAGAAATTCAGATGTAAAGTTTGTGGATATATCCATGAGGGCGACGCAGCCCCGGATAAATGTCCAATATGCCAATCTCCGTCTTCGGAATTTGAGGAGATAACTGAGAGTGATGAAGAGAAAGCTCCTCAGGCTGGTAAGAAAGGAATTAATACAAATGGTAATACATATACCATTGTATATTCAACAATAATAGTAGTCATTGTGGCTTTCCTAATGGCTTTCGTGTTCAAAGCTTTAAAACCAGCACAGGATGCTAATGTGGCACTTGATAAGAAAAAGCAGATTCTTGCAGCATTGAATATCAGAGAACTTTCTGACAAGCAGGCTGCGGATGAGTATGTTAAGGATATCACGGCTGATGATATAATAGACGCTGCTGGAAAAACAGTGGTAAAGGGTTCTGAAGGTGGCGAAAAAAATGGTTTTAAATTAAACAGTGCGGATTACAAGGCAGGTAAACTTGCTTTGTTTGTATGTAAGGTTAATGGAGAAACAAAGTATGTGATGCCGGTTTATGGTATGGGACTTTGGGGACCAATATGGGGTTACATTGCTGTTAATGCTGATAAAACAACTGTTTTTGGAGCTTATTTCAATCATGAAAGTGAGACAGCAGGACTTGGTGCTGAAATAAAAGACAATATTGCATGGCAGGAACAGTTTAAGGGAAAGAAAATCTTTAAGAATGGTTCTGATGATGTTGCTTTGTCTGTTTTGAAAAAGAGCGATGTGAAAGACCCTACAACACAATGCGATGGCGTTACTGGTGCAACTTTGACATCCAATGGCGTGAGCGCTATGCTTAAGGATTGTCTTTCAAAGTATAAAACATTTCTTAATGAAAAATAAAGGGGAGGAATATAGATATGAGTAAACTGTTTTCAAAGGAGAACAAAGAGGTCTTGGTTAATCCGTTTAATTTAGATAATCCTGTACTTGTACAGGTTCTTGGTATCTGTTCTTCTCTTGCCGTAACTTCACAGTTGAAACCGGCTATTGTTATGGGACTTGCCGTAGCTGTGATAACTGCATTTTCAAATGTTATTATTTCTTTGATTCGTAAGACAATACCTAATCGTATTCGTATTATCGTACAGTTGGTAGTTGTTGCTGCATTGGTAACAATCGTCAGTCAGATATTGAAGGCTTTCGCATATGATGTAAGCGTTCAGTTGTCTGTGTATGTAGGTCTTATAATAACAAACTGCATACTAATGGGACGTCTTGAAGCTTTTGCGATGATGAACAAGCCTTGGCCTAGTTTTCTTGATGGACTAGGAAATGGACTAGGTTACGCATTGATATTGGTTGTTGTCGGTGCCGTGCGTGAACTTTTAGGACGTGGTACGCTACTAGGATTAACAATTATTCCGCAGTCAGCTTATGATGCCGGATACATTAACAATGGTATGATGACAATGCCAGCAATGGCATTAATACTTGTGGGATGTGTAATTTGGATACACAGAGCTTATTTTTATAAAGAAAAAGAAAATTAATAACAATACCTAAAAGAAAAAATTATGGAACATTTAATAAGTTTATTTTTCAGATCCATATTTGTGGACAACATGATTTTTGCATTTTTCTTGGGTATGTGCTCTTTTCTTGCTGTATCGAAGAATGTAAAAACTTCATTAGGACTAGGACTAGCTGTAACATTCGTGTTACTGGTCACAGTCCCTGTGGATTATCTACTACAAGTATATGTCCTAGGTCCTGATTGTCTTATAGAAGGTGTAGATTTGTCATACCTTAGTTTTATTTTGTTTATTGCTGTCATAGCGGGCATGACACAGTTAGTAGAGATGGCTGTTGAGAAATATTCACCATCACTTTATGCAGCTCTTGGTATATTTCTTCCGCTTATTGCCGTGAACTGTGCTATTATGGGTGCTTCACTATTTATGCAGCAGCGTATTAATCTTGATCCTTCAAACACACAGTATATAGGTAATGTGTGGGATGCGATAGCTTATGCTGTTGGTAGTGGCCTCGGTTGGACTCTAGCAATCGTCTCAATGGGAGCGATAAGAGAAAAAATGCAATATAGTGATGTGCCAAAACCTCTTCAGGGATTAGGTATAACATTCATTACTGTCGGTCTCATGGCAATGGCAATGATGTGCTTCTCGGGTCTTAAATTTTAAAAAAAGGAGAAAATAATAACATGGGACAATTTATATTAGTAAGTATAGGAGTATTCCTCGCTACGATTCTCCTTTTGGTCATAATACTGCTTGTCGCAAAGAAATACCTTTCACCTAGCGGAAGCGTAGAAATCGTAGTTAATGATGACAAAACATTATCTGTAACTCAAGGTAACAGTCTGATGTCTACTCTTAACGAAAACGGTATCTATCTTCCTTCTGCCTGCGGTGGTAAAGCTAGCTGTGGTCAGTGCAAAGTGCAAGTAATGGAAGGTGGCGGTGAAATATTAGATTCAGAACGTTCACATTTTACGCGTAAGGAAATTAAGGAACATTGGCGACTGGGATGTCAGTGTAAGGTTAATGGTGACTTGAATATTAAAGTGCCAGAGAGTATACTTGGTGTGAAAGAGTGGGAGTGTACCGTTATCTCAAATAAGAACGTAAGTTCTTTTATAAAGGAATTCAAAGTTGCGTTACCTCCTGGAGAACACATGGACTTTGTTCCTGGTTCTTATGTTCAGATCGCTATTCCTGCATACGATTGTATTGATTATGATAAGAATTTCGATAAGGATTTGATTGGTGAAGAGTATATATCTGCATGGAAGAACTTTAATATACTTTCGTTAAAAGCTCATAATCCAGAGCCTACAGTACGTGCATATTCAATGGCAAATTATCCTGCAGAAGGTGATATCATAACTCTTACTGTACGTATTGCTTTAACACCATTCCTGCCACGTCCACAAGTTGGTTTCATGGATGTTCCTACAGGAATTGGATCTTCTTATATTTTCTCTTTAAAAGGTGGTGATAAGGTTAGAATGAGTGGTCCTTATGGAGATTTCCATCCTAATTTTACATCAGGTAAGGAGATGATCTGGATTGGTGGTGGTGCAGGTATGGCTCCTTTGCGTGCGCAGATTATGCACATGACAAAAACTTTGCATACTACTGACAGAGAAATGCACTTCTTCTATGGTGCACGTGCATTGAGCGAAGCTTTCTTCCTAGAGGACTTCTGGGAACTTGAAAAAGAATATCCTAACTTCCACATGCATTTATCTTTAGACCGCTCAGATCCAAAAGCTGATGCAGCTGGTGTTAAATATTATGCAGGATTTGCTGTTAATTGCATTCGTGATACATATCTTAAAGATCACGAAACACCAGAAGATTGCGAGTACTATCTTTGTGGACCTCCAATGCTAATCAAGACAGTGACTGACTATCTTGACAGTCTGGGGGTTGAAAATGATGCTATTATGTATGATAACTTTGGATAATGACATACATAATTTAAATATAAGAAAGGAACTTACATTATTGTGAGTTCCTTTCTTTTTTGGCACACTCTTTGCATAATGTATCATGGAAAATTTTAAAAATATAATATTATGCAAAAAGGAAATATTGGGGTTACAACAGAGGATATATTCCCTGTTATCAAAAAGTTTCTCTATTCTGATCATGAGATCTTTCTTCGTGAAATGGTTAGTAACGCTGTTGACGCTACGCAGAAAATAAAAACTCTTGCAGAGAAAGGTGATTTCAAGGGCGAACTTGGCGAATTGGCTGTTCGTATAACTTTGGATGAGGCTGCAAAGACCATTACTATAAGTGATAATGGTATTGGTATGACAGAAGAAGAGATTGATAAATATATCAATCAGATTGCTTTCTCAGGTGTTACTGACTTCCTTGATAAGTATAAAGATAATGCAAATGCTATTATTGGCCATTTTGGATTGGGATTCTATTCTAGTTTCATGGTCAGCGACCGTGTAGACATCATCACACGTTCTTACAAGGATGGTTCAAAGGGTGTTAAGTGGACTTGTGACGGTACTCCTTCTTTCGAGATAGAGGATGTTGAGAAGGATGGACGTGGTAGCGAGATAGTATTACATATAAGTGACGACTGCAAAGAATTCCTTCAGAAATCAAAGATCGAGGAACTACTCAATAAGTATTGTAAGTTTATGCCTGTACCATTGGTCTTTGGTAAGAAGACTGAATGGAAAGATGGCAAGCAGGTTGATACTGCTGAGGATAATGTTATAAATAGCATTGAACCACTTTGGACGAAAGCTCCTGCAAGTCTTAAAGACGAAGATTATAAGAAATTCTACAGTGAACTGTATCCTATGCAGGATGAACCATTGTTCTGGATTCATCTTAATGTGGATTATCCATTTAATCTCACCGGTATTCTTTATTTCCCACGTATAAAGAATAACATAGAGTTGCAGCGCAACAAGATTCAGTTATATTGCAATCAAGTTTTCGTAACAGATCAAGTTGAAGGTATTGTTCCTGAGTTCCTTACTCTGCTACATGGTGTTATCGATTCTCCAGATATTCCTTTGAATGTAAGTCGAAGCTATTTGCAGAGTGATGCTAATGTAAAGAAGATTTCTACATATATCACAAAGAAGGTTGCTGATCGTTTGCAGAGTATCTTCAAGGAAGATCGCAAAGGATATGAGGAAAAATGGGATAACTTGAAGATATTCATCAACTATGGTATGCTTTCACAGGACGATTTCTATGATCGTGCTAAGGACTTTACATTGTTGAAGGATGTTGAAGGTAAGTATTTTACATTCGAAGAATATAAGACTTTAATTAAAGATGAGCAGACAGATAAGGATGGTTATCTAGTTTATCTCTATGCAAACAATATGGAGGAGCAGTACACTTATATTGAGGCTGCAAAGAATAAAGGATATAATGTCTTATTGCTAGACGGTCAATTGGATACTCCTATTGTCAGTATGCTTGAACAAAAACTTGAAAAAGTTCGTTTTACACGTGTTGATGCTGATATTGCAGACCGACTTATTGTTAAGGAGGATGCTAAGAAGAATGATCTTGATGCCGATGATAGCAATAACCTTTCAAAGGTATTCAGTTCACAGATGCCACATCTTGAAAAGGCAGAATTTAATGTTGAAGTTCAGTCTCTAGGCGAAAATAGTCAACCTGTAGTGATAACACAGAGTGAGTATATGCGTAGAATGAAGCAGATCAGTCAATTCCAACCAGGAATGAGTTTCTATCAGCAAATGCCTGACAGCTATACTTTAGTTCTTAACAGTGATCATTTTTTGGTTAAGAAAGTGCTTAACAACTGTAATAATAAGATATCAGATGCTCTTAAACCTATTCTTAGTGAACTAAAAGGCTTGCAGGCACGTCTTACAGCACTGCATCAGAGTCAGTCTAGTAAGAAGCCTGAAGAGGTAACGAAGGAAGAGAAGGATGATTTGCAGAATACAGAGAAAGCAATAAACGAGCAGAAAACTAAGCAGACTGAGATTATTTCAGGATATGCAAAGGATGATGAAATAGTTCATCAGCTCATTGACTTGGCTTTGTTGCAGAACGGAATGTTGAAGGGACAGGCTCTTGACTCATTCCTGAAGCGTTCTGTTGATTTGATAAAGTAATATCCGTTTAGTGCAGAAGTAATACTTAATAAATGTTAATGTAAAGAAATAACTTGATGTTATGTTTCTTCATTCCAATTAAAAGTATTACTTTTGCACACGCAAATAAGAAATGAGGCTCCGTAGCTCAACTGAATAGAGCATCTGACTACGGATCAGAAGGTTCCGGGTTTGAATCCCAGCGGAGTCACATTTAACTGCAAAACCATAAAAGGGCTCTGTAGCTCAACTGAATAGAGCATCTGACTACGGATCAGAAGGTTCCGGGTTTGAATCCCAGCAGAGTCACAAAAAGAGAAATTCTTTATTGAATTTCTCTTTTTTTTATATCTAAGCCTGTATTCATTATAAATATAAGAGTTAATCCGGGTCAGTTCATAAGCTTAATGAGCAAATAATTCATATTTATAACATAAATTATACAGCCTATAATTCCCCATCTCTAACAGAATAATGTTTTTAATGTCAGTTGATGTCGCTCGTTCACCCCTTATAAACAAAGGGATTGTGACATAACATAATGACATTAGTGGTATTAAAAAAAAATTTGTAGTAGAGTGGATCGTCTAATCGTTTCATTACTTTACGCGCATGAATTGATAAATCCATCAACTTATGAACTAAACTCATTAATCTTGCGATGTCATAATTTATCTGGAACAGACATTCCTTATTCAAGCTAAATGATAATTTCACCTTTGGTATCTATATTTGTTATTCATAACTTTATGTAGTAAAGATGGTTTTGGTAAATTTTAAAATAACGTTATAATCAAAGCGCTATTAGTCTTAAAAGAAAACTTTGATACAACATTGTTGAGTGATCAAATCTATATAAATGTATTATATAGATTTGTTGAAGAGCTTGTCTTAAATAAAGATGAAACCCAGCAATAGTTCTTAATCTACCCCATGATAATTTGTCTCTTTTATTGGGTACGTCAACTGAACTGTGTCATAGTATCTGATTTCTTTAGTCCTTAACCTCAGATGGGGGATGCGATTTTTAATCGCATTTCACAGATGAGGAGAAAATCACGGCAGCAAAGTTACATAATCTGAAACCTATCACCAAATTTTATAGCTAGTTGTTGCGCACTCTGTCCCCAATTTACCAATGGTCTTATCCATTTCTTCTTTATATTTCGGTATGCCAGATACACTAATTTCTCCAATGCTGCATCACTAGGAAACACACCTTTGGTCTTTGTAATC
>NZ_KB890660.1 GCF_000373185.1 Segatella paludivivens DSM 17968 = JCM 13650 | reverse complement strand
AAATGACGGAAATTCATGCGTTTCTATATAGAAACGCAAAATCGCACGAATTTGGAGCTGATTCTATACTGCAAAAAAAGTGGCTTTTTCATATAAAAAAAAAGTAATCATGAAAAAAGCGGTTTTTTGTTGCTCAATAATTCTCCGCAGTTTGAACGACGCATGGATATTGAGAAAAGACAGTCTAAATATCTGAAGGTCAAGGATTAGACACTTAGACGCTTGGAATTTCCAAAAATTACAAGTGCGCGCACGTGCACGAACATAATATATATAGACTTCTAGTACAACAAAACTGAATTAAGATTAACATATTGTTTTTCTGCCAATCATTTGCTAATATCACTTTCATGTAGATACTTTATTCGTTATTCGATATTTACCTGGAGACATACTTTTAAAGCGACGAAACACACGACAGAAATATGGAATATCATTGAAACCCGACTTGTAGCAGACCTGTGAAATGTTAAGGTCAGACTTCTTAAGCAATTCACATGCCTTTGCGATTCGATAATCATTGAGGTAATTCACAAACGACATTCCCATATTATTCTTAAAGAAACGGCAAAACGAAGTACGGTTCATATTCACATTGCGAGCTACATCATCAATCGTTATTGACCTATAGAAATTACATAGCACAAAAGTTTTTATTAGATTAAGCTGATACTCTCTAGCATCAATTTTATTATTATGTCCTACAATATAAATATCCTTATCATCAGACAAAACACTAAGGAGCCTTATTAGCGAAGCTAATTTCTCTGCATTATTTTCTTTCTTCATGCCATTTAAAATAGATATGATTATATCAGCTTTTCTCTTACCGAATTTAACAGCATCAACATTCTCACGTATCTTCATTATCACAGCAGACATTTCAGGAAATGTAGAATCACATTTATTCAAGAAAATATCATCAAAAGTTACAGTTATATTTGCTATATGACCATTTATATCAGTTTCAGAATCATTAAATGACCAACAATGAGGTATTTCTGGAGGTATAAGGACAACATCTCCAGAATTAAACATCTCGGTCTTATCACCTATAGCTCGCATCCCTGAGCCCAGAGATACATAAGATAATTCCCATGTAGATTGCTGGTGCAAATCAATTTGATTCTTAGGAGCAATATGAACATCGTTGTAAGAAAAAGAATGTAAGATGTTGTCATTCATATGTAGTTGGTATTATAATACGAGATGCAAATATAAGACAATTCTAATAAACAATAATACAATTATATGATTTTTATTTCTTATAATTTTGCCGACACAAATTAAACAATCAATTATGGCATCAACTTATTTGGCATCAAAGCCACGATATGAAATACTAGACGGACTACGCGGTGTTGCGGCAATGATCGTAGTAGCATTCCATTTGTTTGAGACTTATTCAAAAGGGCCAGTTTTTCAGATATTGAATCATGGTTATCTAGCTGTAGATTTCTTTTTCGTTCTGTCAGGATTTGTTATCGGTTATGCTTATGACGACCGATGGAACAAAATGACAACATGGGGATTTTTCAAACGACGTCTTGTACGTCTACACCCTATGGTCATAATGGGTACAGCTTTAGGTGCCTTATTGTTCTATTTCAGTGACTGCTCAGGATTTCCACTTATCAGCAAAACATCATGGCAAGAGTTGATAATGATAATGTTGTTTGCTTTCACTATGCTACCTGCCACAACGAAGATGGATATACGAGGATGGGGAGAAACAAATCCTTTGAACGGTCCAGCTTGGTCTCTTCAATGGGAGTATGTAGCTAACATTCTATATGCAACTATCATACGTCATTTTTCGAAGACGATGCTAGCTATATTCTTGGTTTTTGCAGCATTCCTCACATTAAATTTAACAATGAACTGGGATGTTTTAAATGTACTTCAAGCTCGCAATTATGCTGCATATACAGTAATTGGAGGATGGAGTTTAACCCCCGACCAAATATGTATAGGAGCATCTCGCCTACTATATCCATTTTTTGCCGGTCTGCTACTATCACGTATCAACAAACTGATAAAGGTAAGAGCTGGATTCTGGTGGTGTTCATTACTTATTGCAGCACTATTAGTGATGCCTAGAATAGGAGGCACAGACAAGATGTGGATGAATGGAATATATGAATCAACAACAATTATAGTTCTGTTCCCCTTAATTGTATTAATGGGAGCAGGCAGTAATGTCTCAGGTAGATCAGTTACCGTATGTAAGTTTTTTGGAGAAATATCATATCCTTTATACATCATTCACTACCCATTAGTCTACCTACAAGTAGCATGGATGCACAATCATCCAGATGCCCCATTGGGAGCACATATTTTTGTAAGTATATCAGTATTTGTAATGGCTATAGCTGTAGCATACGCATGTCTCAAACTATATGATATACCAATACGCAACTGGCTGAAAAAGAACTGGCTTATGAAATAACGCCATACAATATTATCAGAGAAGTACTACAAGACTATATCTGCACAGTCTGTAGATAGATAAAAAAATTACTGCATCCAATAAGATGCAGTAATTTCTCATTTATAATCAACATTAATATCCAGGATTTTGCATAGCTTGTTTTTCATCATCAGAAAGAGAAACACCATTAGCATTTGTAATCGAGTTTAAGAATGTCTGAGGAATAGGACGATAATAATGCTTAGCTGCATCAAATTTACCGACTCCACGAACAGAGCCATCATTGAATGCATTCCAACGTGCCTCTAGAGTTTTTGTACGTACAAGATCATACCAACGTAAACTTTCTCCACACAATTCACGAGTACGCTCATCTAGTAAAAAACACAGCATCTTCTGAGCGTTTGTCGTACAACCTAAAGCTTGATATATTGGACTATCAACAACAGAGTTATATACATCACTTACACTATTCAAATGCATTGCACTCTTTGTAGATTCTGTTGTGGCACTAATATTATTAGATTCGTAATATGTATTCTCACTTGAGAAAATTGCACCATCAGCAGAATAGCCACCACCCTTATCCTTACAATAAGCATTATTCTTATAAGCCTGACCTCCATCAACATTTACTGCACGATCTTCACCTGAAGCATATCCAGCACGGTCACGCAACATATTTATGTAGGTAAGGGCATCATCATAATGACTTTCGCCCTGCCTGATGTAAGCCTCAGCAACCATAAGAGCATCTTCAGCACTACGGGCTATTATCGCATCACGTGTACCAAACTGAGAAGCTATTGCTATGCGATATCCATCGCGAAACTTACTCAAAGCAACAAAACGCTTCTGGGCGCCATAATATCCTTCATTTCCATGAGCATCAAGCCAAGAGTTTTTTTCATCTTTAAAATAACGTACGAAAGTATGTGTTGCATCCAACACTCCTTTTTTTAGGACATCAGCCTCTGCCGTTCCATATTTTACATATCTGTTATCACCTGCATTATTTACAATATACTTTGTAGCGACCTGACCTCCTATAAATCTTTTTGTATTGGCTGCAGCACCAGATGGGCAAACGCCAGCTGCGATGGCAGCAGCATTCCATACTGGGGCATCAGAACTGCTATTACAACCATAACATGTAGTAAATGATTTCCAAAAGCGAGAGTCGTTTACACGGTCAAAGACATCCATTGTGTAATTAGTAGAACGTGCGTAACAGAATTCACGATCTCCTGAAATATCACGTTTTGTACCTGACATATCCTGATAAACAGCTGGATAATAAAGATGCATCTGATTTCCATAACGTCCCCATGTATTTTGATCATCAGAGAACTGTGCTGCAAGAACAACTTCGCTAACTTTTTCATTTACATCATTTGCCTTAGTGTAATTCCATAAATCCACATAATTTGAACAAATAGGGCATGCAGTAACAACCTCCTTACCATATTTTATAACCGCGTCTAGATCTGAAGATACATAGTCTTTATTCCATGAAGAATATAATTCACTTGCACGTGCAAGATGAACAGCAGCAAGAAAATGTGCAGCAGCCCATTTTGTCAATTTTCCCGTACCATCCTGTTTTGTTGGCAATAAATTATAAGCTTGTTCCAAGTCAGATATAATTTGAGCAAAACAAGCATCTTCTGAAGCACGGGTAAAAGATGTCTCTACACCTGCAGATGGTTGCAATTTTAAAGGAACTCCACCATATTGCTGTACTAATCTATAATAGTAAAATCCACGGAAGAAATATCCCTCTCCAAGACGTGTATTGTAATTTGCGTCAGACTTATCATAATATTGAGGTATGTTAGCTATCATTGTATTAGCAGATTCGATACCACTGAAATAATTATCCCATATAGGGGAATTTACTTCTGTATTAGTAGAATTTAAAGTCTCGCCATAATTATTATAGTCTGGACCAGAATTATTAGCATCTGTAAATTCATCAACGCCCCAATTAAAAGCCTTTATTCCCCATGTATAATTAAACTGAAACTTCAATTTCTGGTATGTACCTATAGACAACTCGTCTAATCCAGACTGAGTCTTAAAATGATCAGTACTATATTGTGTAGTAAGCTTTTCATCTAAGAAATCACTACTACAAGATGTAGCAAGCCCTAATGTCGAAGCTGCCATAAATGCTAATAAATATATATTATTTTTCATTGTATTCTTTAATTTTGAGTTAGAAACTTAAATTCAAGCCAAATGCCCAAGAGCGTGTAGAGACCCCAGATCCCGAAGTAACAGTATTATTGTCATAGCTTGACAAATCTGTATCAAGATATTTAATTCTATGATAAATCATAAAAGGATTTAATGCCTGCACATATAACTTTAGTGCGCCAATACCCAACTTATCAAGGTATCTTTTAGGAACATTGTAGCCAAAACTAATATTACGCATCTTTATAAACGAACCATCATGGTAATTCATTGAAGAACTATAAGTATCGGCAGCCTCGCCATTTGAACCAGGAGCATAATACTCGGCATCCTCATTGGTATTGGCAACCCAATAATCTATTTTTCTCTGTGCATAGCGTCCATCAAGAGTAAGCGCACCAGTACGTACCATGAATCCCCAACGCGCATACATGAAGAATGATAGTTCAAAGTCTTTGTAAGTAAATGTGTTTGTCATACCTCCACTCCATTTAGGACGTAGATAACCACGTATGCAACGATCATGCGTTGCATCAATTTTACCATCACCATCCAAATCTTTTACTTTGATTTGTCCTGGTTTCCGATTATACTTAGCAGCTTCTGCAGCCTCAGACGTTTTCCATATACCATCATAGACATAATCATAACCTACAATTCCAATTTGTCTTCCAACAAACCATCCATTGTTTAAATCCTCAGTGACCCCATTAGCAAGTTCACTAATTTCACTTCTATCCATAGAATATGTGATGTTTGTCATCCAATGAAAATCCTTAGTCATGATATTAATAGTATTCAACTGAAAATCAATACCCCATCCTTTGGTCTTGCCAACATTTGCATAAGTTGAAGTATAGCCTGTGAGAGAAGGAATTGACATATCCATAAGCAGATCATTAGTTCTTGTACTATATATATCAAAACTACCAGTAATTCTATTTTTAAGGAAACTATAATCCAATCCAAAATTATATTGTGAAGTACGCTCCCAACCTAAATTAGAATTAGCCATTTTTGCAGGACTTGATTGTGACGGATCAGATGCAACATAACCAATAGAAGAATCTGTATTACCATAATTATAATAAAGAGTTGTAATAGCTCCCTTAGTTCCATAAGGAGATATTGCTGCATTGCCTGTAACACCATATCCAAGACGAAGTTTCAAACCGTCAATCCAAGTTATACCTTTCATAAAATTTTCCTGATCAATGCGCCATCCAAGAGCCAGAGAAGGGAAATTAGCCCATTTATGACCTTCAGCTAACTGTGACGCACCATCACGACGAACTGAAGCTGTGAGCAAGTATTTATCTTTATAACTATAGTTAAAACGTGCCATATAAGATTCCAACTGTTTCTCTGTAAGTCCAGTACCGAAAGAGTTCAATTTACCTGCAGAAAACAAATTAAACCATTTTTCGTCTGTTGTAGCAGTGCCTATAGCTTTCATATCTCCTAGCTCATAATGATAATCAGAAGATGATTGGAGCAATGTTAGATTTATTTTGTGATTTTGTGCAATTGTACGATCATAGTAGACCAAGTTATCCCAAGTCCAACTACGAGTTTGATTCGTATTATAACTAGCAGTATTATTACCATCACCATTTATGCCATCGGCAGCATAAGCAATACCATCACGATAATATCTAAATTCAGGTCCAAACTGGGTACGAAATCGAAGTCCTGTAAGTGGTTTCCACATTTCGCCAGCATTAAGCTCTGCATAGAAACTGCCATTTAATGTAAGCTGCTGACGATTATTCTCCGTATATTGCAACTCATTAATAGGATTAATGATATTTACATCGCCAGCTGCCGGATTTCGAATATATAATCCATTATCGTCATAAGGCACAGTCCAAGGTAACATTGATTTTAAAGCTGAGTAATAATCTCCAGAACCAGTAACTGATTTAGTAAAGTTATATCCATACTCTTGATCACCAAAAGCAGCGTTAATATTAGCACCCATTTTGAACCAATTCTGAGGAGTTGCATCTACACTTACCTTTGCAGTATAGCGTTTATACAACTGACCAGGCTGGGTACTTTCCTGACGCAAGAAGCCGAATGAACCATAAGCTTGTATTTTATCTGTACCACCAGCTACGCTAAGCGTATGTTCCGTGGAAACACCGGTCTGCTTACCATATTTTGTCCAATCATAAGTACTAGCATCATCACCATTCCAAGTAGTATGATCAGCCGACCACCCAGCCTCAATATTAGCCCAAGAAGCACCAATAGATCCCCAAATGGCTTTATCCGCATTATAAGACGGAGTATCAGAACCATACAAATTCTGTCCTGTTTTACTAATTTGATTCATTTTGGCCTGACGTGCATAAGCTATCCATTCTCCAGTATTCATCATATGAGTCACGTCATACATATTTTCAACAGTAACAGATCCAGAATAACTAATGACAGCTTTACCATTACGTCCATGCTTTGTAGTAACCAAAATAACACCATTAGCACCACGTGAACCATAAATAGCAGTAGCAGAAGCATCTTTCAATACATCTATAGACTCAATATCCTGTGGATTTAAGTTTTCAATACCTCCATTCTGAATAATCATTCCATCAACAACATACAATGGTCCTTGATCAGCATTTAATGAACGTACACCGCGTATACTAATACCACCAGTTTCACCAGGACGCTGATTTGTAGTAATATCCACACCAGCTGTTTTACCTTGCATAGCTTGTAAAGCATCTTTCACAGGCATAGCATTCAATTCTGTTTGTCCGATACGACTCAAAGCACCAGTAACATCACTTTTTTTCTGAACACCATAACCAACAACGACAACTTCTTCCAAAGTTTTTTTATCTTCAGCCAAAGAAACTTTCAATTCGTGACGACCATTTGTAACAATAGTTTGTGTCTCATATCCTATGTACGACACTACCAAAGTAGCATTCTGAGGTGCATTTATGATAGAGAAATTACCATTTAGATCGGTAATAGAACCATTAGTCGTTCCCCGCACCACAACACTTGCACCAATAACAGGTTCACCTGTTATATCAGTCACGATTCCTGTAATTTTATTTTGCGCAAATGCTCCTATAGCGAAGAGCATGAACAAAATAAAAAACGATAACCTTTGGAAATTATCCAAATGATTTTTTACAAAAACACTCATGTTTTTTTTCATGTTATTTTTTAGGTTTAATTAGATATTGTTATAATAGACTATTATGTTACAAAGATATGTTTAACATTTTTTCCTTTACACAGTTTTTTGATTTTTAAGCTATAATTTTTGATATCAGTAAATAAAAAAAGGAGCACAAATGTGCTCCTTTGTAATTAATGTATCTTTTGTTATTTTACAACATCCTCACTCAACTGCCATCCCATTATTGCTGATATCTGAGGAATAAGAGTCATGGCAATCTTGCGTTGCCCTATGTAATTAGGATGCCAATCGGAACCCAAATCGGTATCATCAACTATAATATTTGCTAAAGAATTAGCCATGTGAACATTCTTGTCGTCAGCAACATGCTCTTTCAATAACTGCAAAGCTGCACTAAGATAACGAGTAGCAGAATGTGGGGTGATGCATAATATTGGAACATTACCATAATGTTTGCGTAAACTTGCTATTAACTTCAGGTATTGTCCAACATATTGTTCGTCTGTAGGAATTGCGGTTGGTGAAAAATCATTAGTACCAAGATTTATCATAACAAGACTTGGTTTGTATGAATCAAATGAATACTTAGTGCTATCATGCTGATCCATCACTTTGTCATGGCGAATATACATATTAATACCTGACATCTGATTCTTATCCGCCCAATCACGCACCATCCCTTGTCCGCTATGAGCTACTAGTGCATAATCCGCATCAAAATATCGGGCTATGATACATCCATAAGCCTTATTGCAATTTTCGGTAGACAACTTAAAATGTTCATTATATTTCAAGCCCTCTGTACCATATCCACATGTATAAGAATCACCATATACTTCTATAAATCTTTTTTTTGCTGGCACTTTATATGTTAAGCCACCATTAGCAAGATACAATCCACATACTGTCGTCATGCCATATTGCCCCTCAGTGCATTTCTGCAAACGTAGACGATGCATGCCCTTTGAAAGATTCTCTGCAAGAACCACTGTATGAGGCTGTTTGCCATAAACTTTGATTTTTTTCAAAAGCTGCCCATCAATGAAAACATTGTGATAACTGGTATCAGCCTCAGCTATATCAACAGCTATTGACCCACCGGTAAAGTCTGTTTGCAAGTACGTGCCAATCCAATCATAGCTTACATTTCCCTTTGTATCAGAGATAGTTCTACCTGTATAAGAAATACCGCTATTAAAAAGTTTGTTGAAATTAATACGTGCGGCATGCGCAACACTAAATGTCGCACAAAAAATTAAAGACCATATAATTTGCTTTTTCATATTAAATTATTATAAAATCAATTATATAACGTTTGCTGGATGATAATATTGTGGAAATAGAAAAGGCGTACCAGCTTCACAGCTGCAATACGCCCCATACTTAAATTGACTCAAGTAAATAAAATTCTTTTATCATTCGATATGCATGTAAATTATTAAAGTCTACAATAGACATTTAAACATTTTATCTTTACAACATAGAATGCACATTCACACGATTATTCCACCATGTATATTTTTAATATCAAGTTTATGAGTCGTTTTCAAAACAAAAAATAATGTTTCATTTATATCTCTGGCAATAAAAACTAATGCCAAATATTTATAAGCCAAATAATTCCATTTTCATCAAAGCTTCTTCCTTCTTTTATGCATCGCAAAGGTATAAAAATATATTTAAAGCTCCAAACTTTATTCGAATAATTATTTATAAAAAAAGGAATAAAAAAGCCACAAGCCTTTCGGCATGTGGTTTAAGACGGCTTATAGCAAGCATTTAAATGCCAAACTATCATTTTTTATTAATAATTATTCAAAACTGATTTAACACTAACTAAAATTTGCTCATCTGTAAGATTGTTATCATGCAACAGCTTATTTGCATCATAACGATCATAAAGTGCTTTCTTAATTCCGAAGCTCAGAACTTTCATTATTGTAGGACCATAGAAACGTGAAATACGTTCTCCAAATCCACCATCAAGACTACCATCCTCAATAGTAACCACAATCTGGTGGTCTTTTTTCAGTCCATCAAGCATATTCTCATCCACTCCAGAGAGATAACGAGGATTAATAAGAGTAGCATCTATTCCGTCATTAGCAAGAGACTGTCTTATTTTTTCTCCTTTTTGAAAGAAGTTGCCAACAGCGATAATAGCTATTTTCTCGCCACGATGTGCCATCTTAAATTTATTCAGATCGCTATAGTCAGTGTCATACTCCTCACAACTATGAACAACAGGTCCTTCAGGCACACGAATTGCAATACTGTATTTATCCTGATTAATAGCCCATTTCTCCATAGCAATAAGTTCCTCATAACTTGTCGGTGCAAGATAATGCAGATTAGGTATATGACTTATCATTGGAATATCAAAGAAACAAATATGAGTGAAATCGTTCATTCCATATATTGTTGCTCCAAGAACATTAAATACGGCAGGATTACCATTCACAGCTAAATCTTGGCACAGCTGATCGTAAGTACGCTGAAAAAATGTAGCAAAATCACTGAACACAGGATGCGCTCCTCGCTTTGCCATACCAGAAGCCAAAGCAACAGCTTCCTCTTCAGCAATACCAACATCAATAAACTGCTTACCAGCTTGTTCTCTTTTCTGCTTATCATATCCGTAACATCTTGGTACGCCTGCTGCTATGACAACAAGTTTTTCATCACGCTTCATTTCTTCAAGTAGCCAATCACCAAGCATCGAAGAAATATTTTCTCCACCACTAGGATTCTTTAAACTACCATCTTCTATATTGAAAGGCATACTCCAATGCCAATTTTCCTTATTTTCAACAGCAGGTTTATACCCATGACCTTTTTCTGTATGTATATGTACTACTATTGGATGATCAATATCCTTCACCTTTTTGAATGTCTCAACAAGTTTAGATATATCATTACCATCTTCGACATACATATAATCATACCCCATTGCCTTAAAGAAATTCAACTCAGCCTGACCGTTGGACTCACGCAACAGTTTCAAGTTCTTATAAAGACCGCCATGGTTTTCGACAATGCTCATTTCATTATCATTAACCACGACAATAATGTTGGTTCCAATTTCGCTTGCTGTATCCAAGCCTTCAAAAGCCTCACCACCAGAGAGTGATCCATCTCCGATTACAGCAATAACGTTTTCTGTTCCACCCATTATATCACGAGCTTTCTGTAACCCCGAAGCAAGAGCTACCGATGTTGATGTATGACCTATTTCGAAATTATCATACTCTGGATTTTCAAGTGGAGAAGAATACCCAGAAATTGCATCCATATCACTAACATCAAGAAATCCTTTTGCACGTCCTGTAAGCATCTTATGAGGATAACTTTGGTGACTGATATCAAAAACGAATTTATCTTCAGGAGCATTAAAAACATAATGCAGAGCAACTGTGGCTTCGGTAAAGCCCAAATTAGGTCCAACATGTCCACCATGATTACTTACACGATTAAGAACTCCTGCACGAACTTCATCAGCTACAACTTTTAGTTGTTCAATGCTAAGACTCTTCAGATCTTTAGGACTATTAATTTTTTCTATATACATATCTATCAATTATATTCTTACGGATGCAAAGGTATTTCAAATAATCGAAATACATAATAACCAAATTACTGATTAATTTACCAAAAATACGTTTTTGTATTTCCACCTTATTATATTACCTTTGCAGAATGGGAAAAAAGATTGAGAAAGATAAAAATACGATCAGGCAGATGGTAACTTTATATTGTCGCCACAAACTAAACATGCCAAAACCAGACGAGCAATATCAAAAATTGATAGACTATTGCTGTCTGCGTCTTGATAAATGCAAATGGGGTGAAAACAAAATGGCATGTAAGAATTGTCCTGTACATTGTTATAAGCCAGAAATGCGCGAACAAATAAGAATAGTTATGAGATGGGCTGGACCTAGAATGCTTTTTTATAAGCCTATAGCTGCTATAAAACATCTGCTAGGTAAATAAAAACTTTCTTGCAAATTTCATTTTTCTTTATTATATTTGCAGATACATATTAAATCTGATTAGGATGATAAACGACAAAGTATTACATGCATTGCATAAATGCCCTTTATTTGAAGGAATGAACGACATAAGTATTGAACTGACACTTGGCAGTTCAAACTACAAATTAGTAAAATATGCAAAACGGGATGTATACACACTCGCAGGAATGCCGTGTAAATACGCTGACATCGTAGTAAGCGGAATACTTTTATGTCGATTGGTTTCATTGAGTGGAAAACAAGTTGAAGTAAGTCAGCTTAGTGAAGGTGATATTATTGCCCCCGCATTTATATTCTCACATAAAAGAGATATGCCTGTGAGCGTTGAGACCGACACAGAGGTAACAATATTGCGAATGTCTCCGGAAACATTGAAAAGACTTATTGATACAGACGAGACTATACGTATGAATTTTATTCGCTCACTTTCTGATATTGATGTTTTTCTTACTCACAAAATGAAAGTGCTAAGTCTTTTCACTATCCGAGAAAAAGTAGCATATCTTCTTTTGGAACGCGCAGGAGAACAAAATTCGAACACCATACACCTGCATCGCAGTCGACAGGAAATAGCAGACTCATTTGGGATACAGAAGTTTTCACTTCTAAGAGTTTTAAGTGCCTTTGAAAAAGAGGGTGCTATAAGCATTGATGGAAAAACTATTGAAATACTAAATAGAGAAAAACTAAGATAATATCAAATGTTCCACAAATTCGAGAATACTCCAAATACTATACCTGATAGATTTAACAATCCATTTTATTACGAACCTGACCAACTATGCTTAAAAGCAGTTGACAAGGTTAGAAATTGGATTGAGAATGCCGATGCAGAATTTCGCTCGGAAATAGAACAAGGTAAGATGTTTGGTGTCCTAATTGTGGAAAATAAAAAAGAATTAGGATTCATTGCTGGCTATAGCGGTCAGATATGTGGGCGCAGTGACTGGGAAGGTTATGTTCCAGCCGTATTTGACTATTTGCAACATGACGGATATTTCAAGCAACATGAAGCAGAGATATCATCCATTAACAAGGAAATAACATCACGTGAAAACAGTGTTGGAAAAAGAAATGCGATAGAGGAATTACAATCAACATGCAATGAAGCAAAACTTGAAACAGAAAAATATAAAGAGTATATAAAAAAGGTGAAGGCAGAACGTCCTGATGACAAACCTTTGACACAGGAAATGATTCACCAATCACAATTCATGAAGGCTGAACTGCATAGAATTAAGAAAAGATATTCATCACTGATAGCTGAAAAACAAGCCATTGTTGACAACATAAACAATGAGATAAATATATTAAAGCAACAGCGTCGCCAAAAAAGCGATTACCTGCAACGTTGGCTTTTCAAGCAATTCATTATGCAGAATGCCAATGGCGAACAAAAAGACCTTATTGACATATTCTATAATTATAACGAACTACATACAATTCCACCAGCAGGAAGCGGAGAATGCTGTGAACCGAAAATGCTACAATATTCTTTTTCACACAATATGCGGCCTATAAGTATGGCAATGTTCTGGTGGGGAAAGAGTCCAAAAGAAGAAATACGCCATCATCTGCATTTCTATCCTGCATGCAACAATAAATGTAAGCCTATATTAAACTGGATGCTCCAAGGCATAGATGTAGAACCTAATCCTTTAGATAGCGAAGACAGTAGAACATTAGAAATTATTTACGAGGACGAAGATATTGCAATCGTGAACAAACCAGCAGGAATGCTAAGTGTTCCAGGAAAAAGCAATAGACAAAGCGTGTATAGTATCATGAGAAGCAGATATAAAGACAATGCTGATAGTCCACTTATCGTACATCGCCTAGACATGGCGACGAGCGGTCTGCTAATCATTGCACGTACGATGAATGCATATCTTGACATTCAAAGGCAGTTTAAACAGCATAAAGTTCACAAGAAATACGTAGCATGTCTAAGTACACCGCACACCAAGGACAAAGACGGAACAATATCTCTCCCATTGAGACCTGATATAAACGACCGTCCGAGACAACTCGTTGATTATATCAACGGAAAAGAAGCTATAACAAAATACCACTTCACGGAGGCTGACCGAGTGGAGCTGTATCCGCAAACTGGCAGAACACACCAGTTGCGCATGCATTGCGCTCACAATGAAGGACTAGCAAACCCAATAAAAGGGGACGAACTATACGGGAAAAAAGACAAACGATTATATCTGCATGCAGAAGAACTGACCTTTATACATCCTACCACAAAAAAAGAAGTTACCTTCTTCTACAAAGCTGAATTTTAAGCATCATAGGCTTCTTTTGAACAATAATACCACTTTTTGAACTATTTTTGTGTAATTAAGGACCTTAAATATCCTAATTTTGCATATATAAAATCAAAAACAATATAACATGAAAAAGATTACAGCGACAGCGCTAATCATGCTTATGTCTCTTGGTACAGCTTGTGCACAACAAAACATATTAGAGACAGCCCAAAAGGTAAATAATTATTTCATGAAAAAGTATGCAGATCCGACAGTGCCTACATTCGTGAAGAAAGAAAGAGCAAGTAGTTTATGGACACGTGCCGTATACTATGAAGGTCTTATGTCTTTATATGCAATCGACAAACAACAAAGATATCTTGACTATACAGATACTTGGGCAAACTTTCACAAATGGACTCCACGCAATGGTACAACAACAACCGATGCCGACGACCAATGCTGTGCGCAGACATATCTTGACAGATACAAAATGGAAGGTGGCAATGAGAAGCTAGACAAGGTGAAAGAAAATCTTGATAAGCAAATTTCATCAGGAAAAGTTGACTACTGGACTTGGATTGACGCTATACAGATGTCTATGCCTGTTTATGCAAGAATGTATAATATCACAAAAGATAGGAAATACATCGATTATGCAATGAATGCATATCACTGGAGTCGCAACACATGTGGTGGCGGACTCTTCAATACTAAAAACGGATTATGGTGGAGAGACAAGGATTTTGTACCACCATATAAAGAAAATGACGGTAAAGACTGTTATTGGAGTCGTGGTAACGGTTGGGTATATGCAGCACTTGTAAGGGTGATGAATGAACTCTCACCTAAAGACAAATATTACAAACAACTTAAAAACGATTTCATGAAGATGAGTGTAGGTATACTTAGTTGCCAACACGAAGATGGTTTCTGGTATCCAAGTCTTGTCTCAACAAACTACGCAGGAAAAGAGATGACTGGTACAGCACTGTTTCTTTACGGAATGAGTTGGGGTATAAATAAGGGATATCTTAACAAGAAAGTATATCTTCCAGCTTGCAAAAAAGCATGGAAAGCACTTGAAGAATGTGCACACGAAAATGGTTTTATAGGTTGGAATCAAGGAACAGGAAAAGACCCTTCAGCTGGTCAGCCTGTTACATATACAAGCGTACCTGATTTTGAAGACTATGGTACAGGTTGCTTCCTGCTCGGAGCTTCTGAATATTACAAACTAAACAAAAAATGAAAAGAATATTTTTATGTGTTATATGCGCTATAGCAACATTGAGCATATATTCACAATCATGGCCTAAACAGTTACCGGAATCACGTCCCGGCACACGTTGGTGGTGGTTTGGATCTGCTGTAGACTCGACCAACTTAAAATGGAATCTAGCAGAATATGCATCACATGGATTGGGAGCTGTAGAAATAACTCCAATATATGGAGTACAGGGAAATGAGAAAAACGAGTTACGCTATCTCTCTCCTGAATGGATGAAGGCTTTGCAATATACAGAATGTCAAGCAAAAAACAATCATATAGAGGTTGACATGGCTACTGGTACAGGCTGGCCTTTCGGTGGTCCATGGGTTCCAATAAACGAAGCAGCGTGCAAGGCTGTATTTATAGACACACTCGTAAGCCTCAACACTAAAATAAAAGATATAGCATTTGCATTACCTAGTAAGGAGAAGTCTTTTGCAACACTCCAAAAGGCGATGGCTTTCAAATCCGACATCAAAGGAAAGAAAAGAGTTATAGCATTATATATAAGCCGAACACGACAGATGGTAAAACGTGCGGCTCCTGGTGGTGAAGGATATGTGATTGACCATTTTGATAGAAATTCTGTGATGCACTATCTGGCACATATTGACAGTGCGTTTAATGCAACAAAGACTCCATATCCTCATACATTCTTCAATGATAGCTATGAGGTATATGGCGCAGATTGGACACCTACATTACTTGATGAATTTGCGAAACGTAGAGGATACAAACTAGAGACTTGTTTCGACAAACTACTTGACGGGGACAGTAAGACGTTATCCGATTATCGTGAAACATTAAGCGATATGCTATTGGAAAATTTCACGAATCAATGGACAGCATGGGCGCACAGCCACGGAGCCATAACAAGAAATCAGGCTCATGGAAGTCCAGCAAACCTCATTGATTGTTACGCCGCTGTTGATATCCCTGAGATAGAAGGATTTGGATTATCTGACTTCAAAATAAAAGGATTGCGCAAAGATCCAGGAATGACAAGAACTAATTTCAGTGACCTAAGTATGCTGAAATATGCTCCTTCAGCAGCCCATATCACAGGAAAACAGTTCACATCAAGTGAAACATTCACTTGGCTTACCGAGCACTTTCGTACATCATTGAGCCAGATGAAACCAGACATGGACCTAATGTTCTGTGCAGGAGTAAACCATATGTTTTTTCATGGAACGGCATACAGTCCTAAAGATGCAGAATGGCCAGGTTGGAAATTTTATGCATCAGTAGACATGAGTCCTACTAATTCAATCTGGCGTGATGCTCCTTACCTTATGAGTTATATCACTAGATGCCAAAGTTTTCTGCAATGGGGACAGCCTGACAACGACTTCATCGTATATCTCCCAGTAAGAGATATGTGGGAAAAAGAAAAAGGACAAAGACTTATGCAATTTGACATACACAGTATGGCAAAGAAAGCACCTGAATTCATTCGTGCAATAATGAAAATCGACTCATTAGGCTATGACTGTGACTATATAAGTGACCGCTATATACTTTCAACAACTTGCGAGAACGGGACATTGAAAACAATTGGCGGAGCTAGATATAAAGCGCTGATAATACCTGGTAACAATATTATGACATCTGAAGTGAAAGCACATCTCGCTGAACTTGAAAAACAAGGTGCACATATAATATTAGGAGTTAACTCAAAGGAAATGTCACTTTGTGCCGTTCCTGAACAGATTAAACTTCAGACTGGAATGAAAATGATACGCCGAAGTGATCCAACAGGTTATCATTATTTCATGTCAAACTTAACACCAAATGATGTTGACTGCGATATGCCATTAGCAACAGAATTCAAAGATGCGGCTTGGTTTAATCCGATGAACGGAGACATTAATAAGGCAACAATAAATAATGGGAAAATCAGAATTAAACTAAAAAGTGGAGAATCTGCAATTCTGCAAACATACAGAAACGGAAGTCCTAAAGAACAAATAATTAATGAGCCTGTTAAACTAAGCCGACAAGAAATAAAACTCACAAAGCATAAATGGCAATTGAGTTTCATTGAAGAGGCACCAAAGGTTTCAAAGACATTTGATCTAGACTCATTGCAATACTGGCAGAATCTAGACAGCGAAACTTCAGTAACAATGGGAACTGGTGTCTACACAACTGTCGTAAAACTCAACACGGCACAGGCAAAAACACGCTGGAACATCAATCTAGGCGATGTGCGTGAAAGTGCAAGAGTTTATATCAATGGAGAATTTATCGGTTGCGCTTGGGCTGTGCCATATATACTAGACTGCAAAAATATTTTGCATAAAGGTAATAATATAATACGGATTGAAGTAACAAATCTACCGGCAAACCGCATTTCAAGCCTTGACAAAAAAGGAATTAAATGGCGCAAGATGAAAGAAATAAATATTGTAGATTTAAACTATCAAAAGACAACTTATGCCAATTGGAAGCCTGTAGATAGTGGACTTAACAATGTGACATTGACAACAGACAATTGAATTAATTTAATTCGCAAATAAGGAAAGGCTCAATACTCTATGGATTCAAATTCATTTGAGTATTGAGCCTTAAACTTATCCTTATAAAATATATCTACATACCGATTTTATATTAACAATCATCATTATTATTCTTAATATGACAAAGTTTATTAATCATTATTCTAATCTTTAAATAACCATCATATTTGGTATAAACAAAGATACAGTAAAACAACTCAAAGCAAACATTATTTTAATAAAAAGGGAAATACACTTTCATTTATATAAAAAAAGCATTAACTTAGCACCTTAAACTTATATAAACAATAGTATTATGGAACAGAATGAAGAAATTGAAGCATACCGTATGGCTGTTTTGAAAGTTATGATGGAAGCAAAAAAAGAAAACGGGGAACCTCGGTTTGATGAAGCAGAAGCAAAAAGCACATTAGACATTCTATCAGATGCTGATATTGAATTTGGAATGCCGTTTAATACTCCACAAGAAACTGCAGAAATGTTGATGGAGGATTAATAATAGACAAAAAAAAATCGGTGAAGATTTCTCTCCCCGACCACTGGTGGGCCGCCAATCGGCGCCACCGTCATTCCGTAACTAACAATCTTTAAACCTAAAACTAATAACTAAAAACCTAAAACTTTAATCCTTGTTATCCTTTACAATCTTCCTTTTTACCTTTCACTAATACCATTTATCCTTATTGCAATCTTGCCTCTACCTTAACTAATACCTTTTATATCCTATGAATCAATCTAAGTACCTTTATTACCTGTTTTTTGTCTTTTGACAATGCAAAGATAGGCAATATTCTAATACGTGCAATAAGAAAGTACATCTTTTAGTGAAAATACGATGTATTTTTGATATAAATCAAGTATGTGCCCGCACACAATGTGTTTTGTAGCACCATTTTCTATTAATTTGGTTATTATTCCCTTTAAGATTCTACTATGACTATTATCAATAGCTAATTCATTAAATATGATAGAGAGACATTATTTGACTGAAAAATAATATACTTTTACAACTGCTAATGATAACCATGAAATATGCATATTAACTCATCTTTATCCGTTTAATTTGTTAGCTATGTCAATAAACATATAGCAGGAAGCCTTTAGTATAATACTTATTTACATATATATATACAGAATTACATATTCTATAGACCATACAAATTAATAAAAAGGATAATAAGCGTGACATTTATACCATTATATATATTTTATTTTTTTTTATTTGCCGATGCTAGGTATTTTCGTTATATTTGCATAAATATTTTAAGACAACCGTTTAAAATTAAGATAATCAACCTATCAACATGAACAAAAAAACAATTTTAGCTTGTCTTGCATATTCGGCATGCGTAACTGTGGCGTTAGCACAACAGCCTACTTATACGGAATGGCATGATATGGAAGTAAATGAAGTGAATCGATTCAAACTTCATACAAACTTTTTTGCCTACAATTCTGTCGAAGAGGCTCAAAAAGGCAACATGTATCAATCAACCAACTATCTTTCTCTTGAAGGTAAATGGAAATTTAACTGGGTTGAAAATGCCGACCAAAGACCAACAGACTTTTTCAAGGCTGATTTTAATGATTCTTCTTGGGGAAACATGATTGTTCCAGGTATATGGGAAGTCAACGGTTTTGGTGATCCTGAATATGTTAACAATGGTTTTGCTTGGCGTGGACATTTTCAAGATAATCCTCCACAGATTCCAACAAAGGATAATCATGTAGGAAGTTACCGACGCATTATCAACATTCCAGACAATTGGGATGGCAAACAAGTTATTGCACATTTCGGTTCTGTCACATCAAACATGTATCTATGGGTTAACGGTAGCTATGTTGGCTATACGGAAGACAGCAAAGTTGCTGCAGAATTTGACATAACTAAATATCTGAAGAAAGGTACAAATCTTATTTCATTCCAAACATTCAGATGGAGCGATGGTTCATATTGTGAAGATCAGGATTTCTGGCGTCTTTCTGGTGTCGCAAGAGAGTGCTATTTATACGCACGTGACAATAATGTTCATGTTGAAGATATGCATATTACTCCTAATCTTACAAATAATTATGAAGACGGAGAGGCTTTGGTTAAGGTTAATGCCAAGGGGAATCCCATCATTGACTTTGAAATATTCAATGCTAATGGCATAAGCGTTCTTAAAACTGAATCAAATTTTAAGAACCGCAACATTGGAAGTGCCAGATTTATGCTTCGCAACGTAAAGAAATGGACTGCAGAGACACCTTATTTATATACATTGGTCGCAACTGTTATGGACAGGAAGAAGAATGTTAAGGAAGTCATTAAGCAGAACCTTGGTTTCCGCAAAGTTGAAATCAAAGGTAGCCAGTTGCTTGTTAACGGACAACCAATACTTATAAAAGGTGCAAATCGACATGAAATGGATCCAGACGGAGCTTATAATATAAGTCTTGAAAGAATGATTCAAGATATAAAGATTATGAAGCGTCTAAATATAAACGCTGTACGAACATGTCACTATCCAGATGATCCTCGCTGGTATGATCTTTGCGACAAATATGGACTTTACGTAGTTGCAGAGGCTAATCAAGAAAGCCATGGGTTTGGATATCATCCTGATGCTATTTCTGGAACTCCACTATTTGCGAAACAAATTATGGAACGTAATCAGCATAATGTTTCTATGCAATACAATCATCCTAGTATTATTGTTTGGAGTCTTGGAAACGAGACCAAGAATAGTAAGAATTTTGTTGATGCATATAAATGGATAAAGAATTTTGACCAGAGTCGTCCTGTGCAATTTGAGCAGGCTGGAAAGACTGGAGAGAATACAGATATTTTCTGCCCAATGTATTATTCCGTAAGTGATTGCGAGAAATACTCAAAGGACACAACATATACTCGCCCACTAATACAATGTGAATATAATCACACGATGGGTAATTCAGGAGGAAATCTTGCTGAATACTGGCAGTTAATCCGCAAGTATCCGAAATTCCAAGGTGGATTCGATTGGGACTTTGTTGATCAGGGATTACATCGCAAACTCGATTACAAGGCTGACCGTACTCTTGCAGATTATGAGGAAATGACTACTAACTGGTCTAAAGACACAGAATATACTTATGGTGGCGACTATAACAAATATGATCCATCAGATAATAATTTTAACTGTAACGGTATAATTGGTCCAGATCGTCAGCTAAATCCTCACGCTTACGAACTAGCATATCAGTATCAGGACATTTGGGCTAACCCAGTTGACTTAATGAACGGTAAGATTAATGTTCATAATGAATATTTCTTCCGTGATCTTAGCAACTACAAAATGGTATGGACGCTGCTTAATGATGGTAAAGCCGTAAGCAGTGGAGAAATTGACGACCTTGACGTTGCACCACAACAGACAAAAGAATATACTCTTCCATACAAGGCAGAAGGTAATGAACTTTATTTGAATATTGATTTCAAACTTAAGAAAGCAGAACCACTTATTGACGCTAATCAGACAGTTGCTTATCAGCAATTATTGGTTAAGAAGTCTTCTGAAAATCTAAGCGTTGCAACATATTCAGGAAAAGGTAAAGTCAATGTTACAGATAAGAAAAACAGTCCTGTAATAACTGTAACAAATAACGACATTCAATTAGCATTTGACAAGACTACTGGACTTCTTACCAAATACAATGTTAATGGTACAGACTATCTTGGAGAAGGAGGAACTTTAAAGCCAAACTTCTGGCGTGCTGTAACAGATAATGATATGGGTGCTGACATGCAGCAGAAATTCGCAGTATGGCATAATCCAAAGATGAATCTTGTATCCCTAAATGCTAATGAAGTAAAGACTGAAAATAGTAGCAAGGTTGCCGAAGTAGCAGCTGTTTACGACATGCCGGAGGTAAAGGCTCAACTCGAACTAAAATATGTTGTATATGCAGACGGAACAATAAACGTTAATCAGAAGCTCAACACAACAAAGGGTGCAGAAATTCCAGATATGTTCCGTTTCGGTATGGTAATGGAAATGCCATACACTATGGACAACAGCACATATTATGGTCGTGGACCTGTCGAAAATTACAAAGATCGCAAGGACTTTGCATGTGTAGGCATATATTCACAGACAGCAGAGCAACAGTATTATCCATATATCCGCCCTCAGGAAAATGGTACTAAGTCTGATGTTCGCAAGTGGATTCAGACAAATGATAAAGGTTTGGGACTGCGTATAAACAGCAATAATCTTTTCTATGCAAGTGCATTGCATTATGCAATAAACGATCTTGACGACGGTGCAGAGAAAGACCAGCGTCACAGTCCTGACGTACCTAAATCAAAATACACTAATCTTTGCATTGATGGCGACGAAATGGGTGTAGGAGGTACAAACAGTTGGGGTGCATGGCCACTTGAAAAATATCGTCTGCATTATCAGGATAGAGAATTCAACTTCTCGTTATCAGTTGTAAAATAATACAATTTAGTGTATCATAAATACAAATTATAAAATATCCACCTTATTATTATAGAAAGTCCACCTCTTCTGAGGTGGATTTTCGTATTTTTGCATCACTATTAATATATCTAAAAGCAATAACCCAAATTATGAGAAAAAACAGATTACTATCTACTATGCTTTTGTCGGCACTGGCTTCTATCGGTGTCAACGCACAGCATCAGTTCACAGTAAACACCAAGCCTGGTGCACCAGTTCAGTCAACAATGTACGGAATCTTCTTTGAAGATATAAATTTCGGTGCTGATGGCGGACTGTATTCCGAAATGGTAGAAAACCGTTCATTTGAATTTCCAGACCGACTTATGGGTTGGAATGTATTTGGTAATGTCGCTGTTAACGACATTAAGCCTGCATTTGACCGAAATCCTCATTATGTAACAGTGTCACCTTCTGGTCATCGCGAAAAACAGTCGGGATTGGAAAATCACGGCTTCTTCGGTATGGGAATAAAGAAAGGTATGAAATATGACTTTTCAATCTACGCACGTCTTAATCTACTACAAGGTAAGAGCACTAAATTCCGTGTCGAGCTTGTTGGTGAAGACGATGTGCCAATATGCCAAGACACAATTGTTGTGACCAACAACCAATGGCAAAAATATACAGCTACACTATCTTCTGACAAGACTATGGAGAAAGCTTTCATGAGAATTTTCCTTATGTCTGGAGAAAGCGTAGATTTGGATCATATCAGTTTAATGCCACAAGACAACTGGCATGGAATGCGTGCAGACCTCGTAAAAGATCTTGCCGACCTACATCCTGGTATCTTCCGTTTTCCTGGTGGATGTATCGTTGAAGGTACTGACCTTGAAACTCGCTATCAATGGAAGAACACTGTAGGTGCTCCAGAAAACCGCCCACTTAATGAGAATCGCTGGAACTATACATTCCCTCACCGTCTGTATCCAAACTATTACCAGACTTTAGGACTTGGTTTCTACGAATTCTTCCTGCTTTCTGAAAAAATTGGTGCACAGCCTTTACCTATTTTAAGCTGTGGACTGGCATGTCAATACCAAAATAGCGACAACGACAAGAATGCCCACGTCGCTCTTGACAAGTTACAACCTTATATAGACGACGCCTTAGACCTTATTGAGTTTGCCAACGGACCTGTTACAAGCAAATGGGGAAAATTACGTGCAGATATGGGGCACCCTGCACCTTTCAATCTCAAACAGATTGGAATCGGAAACGAGCAATGGGGATCTATGTATCCAGAACGTCTGGAAATGTTCGTAAAGCAAATTCGTGCCAAATATCCAAATATTAAGATCTGTGGTTCAGCCGGACCTTCAGCTAGTGGTAAGGAATTTGACTATGGCTGGGAACAAATGCGACGTTTAGGCGTGGACCTTGTTGACGAGCACTATTATATGAGCCCGGAATGGTTCCTTAAGAATGCAGGACGTTACGATAAATACAGCCGTAAGGGACCGAAAGTATTTGCTGGAGAATATGCGAGCCATGTTAAAGGACAAGGTGATAAGCCTACTGTTGCAATGAATAATTTTGAAGCAGCACTATCTGAAGCAGCATTCATGACAGGTCTTGAACGAAATGCAGATGTTGTACACCAAGCAACTTATGCTCCACTATTCGCACATGTAGAGGGTTGGCAATGGCGCCCAGACCTAATATGGTTTAACAATCTTGAAAGTGTACGTTCTGTAAACTGGTATGTACAAATGCTATACGGCACAAACAGAGGAACAAACGTTTTAAGCTTGCTTGAAGACGGCAAGCCTATAGAAGGTGCTGACGGATTGTATGCAAGTGCTGTATATGATAAGGAAGCCAAAAATTATATCATAAAGATTGCAAATACAGGTGATGCAGACAAAGACATCAATATCACTTTCAATGGTATAAAGAACCTAGGTTCTGGCAAACTCATTACATTGCACAGTAACGATCTACAGGCTACAAACACATTGAGCAACAAAGAAAATGTAGTTCCACAGACTACAAATGTCGAAGCTAAAGGTAATACGCTATCGGTAAAAATACCTGCTAAAACATTTGCTGTCTACCGATTCTAATCAAATGGATTGATATATATTAAACTTATAAAGAGATTTTGTTGCTAAATGATAAAATGTTTGGCTGTTTCATTGCTTTTTATTACTTTTGCACTTATAATAAGGTAAAAAGTATTGAAATGGATAAATTGCCAAATGACCCAATGATTCTCTTCAGCACATTAAACATGCTGTTGCGTGATGACTACACTTCTCTTGATGAACTGTGCGATGATATGAATGTAGACCGCACACATCTTGAAAACAAGTTGGCTTCTGTCGGCTTCGAGTACAGTAGGGAAAACAACAAATTCTGGTAAAGATATTATGTGAAGGACTCTCACGCATTGTGAGGGTCCTTTTTTTGATACTGCAAACTTAATCGAATTCAATTTGAATTAACAATAAAGAACTAAAGAACAATGGCAAACTTAAGATTTGAGGCTGTAGCTGGGGCCTTTAAGAAAAGACCACTCAACGTAGAAATACCTAAGAATAGACCTTCTGAGTATTTCGCTAAGTATGTGTTCAATCGTCAGAAGATGTACGAATATCTACCTGCCGACGTTTATGAAACGTTGATTGACGTGATTGACAACGGCTCACGGTTAGACCGCAGTATTGCAGATGCAGTAGCCAGCGGCATGAAGAAATGGGCAATGAAAAATGGAGTTACTCACTACACTCATTGGTTTCAGCCTCTTACTGAAGGTACAGCCGAGAAACATGATGCTTTCGTAGAGCACGATGGGAAAGGCGGAATGGTTGAAGATTTTTCAGGTAAGCTCCTTGTTCAACAAGAACCTGACGCCAGCAGTTTTCCTAACGGTGGTATCAGAAACACTTTTGAAGCTCGTGGATATAGTGCATGGGATCCTACATCTCCTGTATTCATCATGGATGATACATTGTGTATACCAACTATATTTATTTCGTATACAGGTGAGGCTCTTGACTATAAGGCACCATTACTTCGCTCACTCCATGCTGTAAATATTGCGGCAACCGAGGTATGCCACTATTTCAATGAAGATGTTAAAAAGGTAAGTGCAAATCTCGGTTGGGAACAGGAGTACTTCCTTGTTGATGAAGATTTATACTCTGTTCGCCCAGACCTCATGCTCACAGGACGCACTCTTATGGGACATGATTCTGCTAAAGATCAACAGATGGACGACCATTACTTCGGAACTATTCCCGAGCGCGTGCAGGCTTTCATGAAAGATCTTGAAATTCAAGCTCTTGAACTTGGTATTCCATGCAAAACTCGCCACAACGAAGTTGCACCTGGACAATTTGAACTTGCTCCTATATTTGAGGAATGCAATCTTGCAGTAGACCACAATATGCTATTGATGAGCCTTATGAAAAAGATTGCTAACAAGCATGGCTTCAGAGTTTTACTACATGAAAAACCTTTTAACGGAATAAACGGTAGCGGAAAACACAACAACTGGAGTCTTACTACAGATACTGGTATTCTTTTACATAAGTCTGGAAAAACACCAGAGGACAATCTACGCTTTGTTGTTTTCATTGTCGAAACTCTTATGGGAGTATATCGTCACAACGGATTGCTTAAAGCTAGCGTAATGAGTGCTACAAACGATCATCGTCTAGGAGCTAACGAAGCACCACCAGCAATTATTTCCAGTTTCCTTGGTAAGCAACTTAGTGTTTTACTTGATCATATAGAGAAATCTGACAAGAACGATTTGTTCACTGTAGCAGGAAAGAAAGGAATGAAACTTGATATTCCAGAGATTCCTGAACTTATGATTGACAACACCGACCGTAACCGTACTTCACCATTCGCTTTCACTGGCAATCGCTTTGAGTTCCGTGCTGTAGGTAGCGAAGCCAACTGCGCAAGTGCAATGATAGTATTGAATGCAGCTGTTGCCGAGGCTCTTACTCACTTCAAGGAGCGTGTAGATGCATTAATTGCAAAAGGAGAGGAAAAGAATTCTGCAATAGTAGATATTATCCGTGAAGACATTAAGGCAACAAAGCCTATACGTTTTGACGGCAACGGATATAGTGAGGAATGGAAAGTCGAGGCTGCAAAGCGTGGGCTTGACTGCGAGGCTTCATGCCCAATTTGCTTCGATCGCTATCTTGATAACAAGAGTGTAAAGATGTTCGAGGACATGAATGTAATGAAGGACTATGAACTTAAAGCCCGTAACGAAGTAAAATGGGAGACTTATACTAAGAAGATTCAAATTGAGGCTCGCGTTCTGGGTGACCTAGTGATGAATCACATCGTACCAGTCGCCACTCATTATCAAAGTCAATTGGCGAATAACGTTCAAAGCATGTTTAATATCTTCGGCCGCGAAGAGGGACAAGTTCTCACAGCACGCAATATTAAGATCATCCAAGAAATTGCAGAACGCACTCAAAAGATTGAAACTGGCGTTGAGGAACTTGTCGACGCACGTAGAAGTGCCAACAAGATTGACGATGCACGTAAACGTGCTATTGTATACCACGACTCTATTGCTACAAGAATGGAAGATATAAGATATCAGTGTGATAAGCTGGAGCTCATTGTTAGCGATGAACTTTGGACACTTCCTAAATATCGTGAACTCCTATTTATAAGATAATAGTTAAGTATTTTAATAACTAGCATTAAATATTAAAGTCCGTGGAAGTGAAAGCTTTCACGGACTTTTATCTCATACACGCAATATCTTAATATAGTCATAAGTTTAATAAGATATCAACAAACTTTAAGCACCATTAAACTATGTCGTCAATGGTTTCTATCATGTTAGACATCAAGTGAATAATTGTATTCCAAAGGAACGATAATCTTAACTTGGCAGCCTTTACCATTGGGATTTTCATTCAATTCATACACCATTTTAGCCTCATTACGTTCATTCAGCATGGCAAGTGTCTCTCGTATGACTATCATTCCGGTTCCTGTGCTATCATCTTTTGCTTCAAAAGCATTTATTCCACGACCATTATCTGTAACAAGTATCTGCATTATCTTGCCAATATTGCGAATGTTTATATCAAGTCTTGTATCTCCTTCCAATCCACGCAACCCATGCTTTATTGCATTTTCAACAGCTGTTTGAATTATCATTGATGGAATCAAAGTATCATCATCTACATTTTCATCTATTTCCAAGTTATATTCAAAACTATTTGACAAACCATAACGCTGTAAATCAACATAATTATCAATAAAATCCAATTCTTGACATAACGGAACACAGATTTCATCAGACTGTTCTAAACCACTTCTTATAAGATTAACCAAACGTTTTATATCTGTTTCCTTATTACCTTGTTTTCTATTATATATTTCATAATTTAGTACGTTGAAAATGAAGTGAGGTGAAACTCTGTTTCTCAATTCCTCCATACGCAATTTCAATATACGCTTTTTGGCATCTATTACAAGACGTTTATGGCGATTTTTATTATATCTGTATATTCCCCAATAGGCTAAAACTAATAATGATATAATAAACAATGACACAGCAAGCAAGAGTTGCGATGTACGGTAATGTTCCTGACTTCTTGACAAATCAAGTTTCAGTCTCAAAGCCTTTGAATCTTGTTGATAACGAAATGCTGATTCAGCAGTGGCTAATTTCTGTGTTTCACTTTTCACAGAATCATTTATATGTGTAAGTCGTTTAAGACAAATAAGAGCATTATGGTCATCACCTATACGAGTATAATAGTCTACAAGATAATTATATCTCAAACAAATCTGTTGACTGATTACAGATGAATCGGTATTATTCTTCAACAATTTCCTCACTTCTTTTAATCGATTTCGCTGAAGGAGCATGGCTATATTTTGTGTCCCTAAATAATAAATGGCAGTCTTATTATTTGTTTTTACATAAAAATCTTTGCACTTATTATGATATATTTCAGCCAAGTCAATCATTCCATTTCTGATATATGCATCGGCGAGATTCAACCAAGTAATATTTCTATCGAAATCATTACCTGTCATTGTATTGAGATTAGCATTAATGATCTTAAATACTTTAAGCGTATTCTTGTAATCGCCCTTATAAAAATAATAGTTTCCCAACGTGTTATAATAAAAAAAGCGTTGCCTTCCATGCATATAAGGAAGGAGTTTTTTTGCACTTTCAAAGTATGTCTCAGCTTCTGGATAGTTGGCAAGTCCTGTGTATATCTGAGCTAATCCTACAGTTGCTTGAATTTTTGCGTCAATATTATTTAAGGAATCACTTATTAGAAGTACTTTACGAAGACATGAAGCTCCTTTCGCATAATCTGGCATAGCCAAATAAGCATCAGACAAATCCGTAAGGATAGTTGTCTTGTATAATTTCTTCGTCCCTTTCTCTTGATATGAATATGCTAAATTATAATTCTTTATTGCATCCTTGAAAACAAAGTTCATCATAACCCTATTTCCAATCAAAACATAATATTTAGCAAGCAAGTCATTGAGTTTGGGGGATGTCTTTGCAGCATCAGCATATCGCTTGCATTTCTTAAGTAACAAATTCATCCCATGAACATCATTTTTCCACATCATAGATGATCCATGATAAAGCATAAAATAATAATAGTCTGTGCTATCTTTAGATTTATGCATACCTAAGTCCGCCAAACTGTCTATTTTATTACCTTCACTACCAAGAAGTGTATCTAGTTGAGTTTTTATGGAATCGGTTGCTGTGTTGTAATGTTTCTGGCATCCTGTTTTATTACAAGAGCATATTGTTATAACCAATGCTAGCACTGGTAAGAATTTGCGTAAGGTCATTATTGTTAGATATTAGGATATATTTTCCTTAAATCAATTAATTTAGCATTGCTTATTTTAATATCGTCTACCTTTTCAAAAGGAGGTTTCATTATACAATGTCCATCTTTTATAAAAGCTAACAAACGAATGTTTATTATATGTGATGGGTATGGCATCATAAAGGAGTCTGAAAAACATAATAGTTTGTCACCCTTAGTACTTCGTTTCAAAGCATATTTTTTACCATTGCTTAAGAATGCTGTCCAATATCTAGCCTTATCATTGTATGCAAAAAAGGAAATTTCATTAGGGGATAGCATTAGTGTTTCACCCTTCGCAGTGTTAAGCATCACCTGTTCACTCTCGGTTCTTGATTCAACATTTTCCTGCTTGGCATAGCTTTCATCAAGCACTCTCCCTAATACGACAGAAAGTTCTTTTTGATCTATTGGCTTTAATAGGTAATCAAACGCTTTTTCTCGCAATGCTTTTATCAAATATCTATTATATGCTGTGAAAAAGACCACATGGCATTCTTTTTTGAGAAGACTTCTTGCAGAATGCAAAAAATCAAACCCCATACAATCAGGTAGCTCTACATCAAGAAATATTAAATCAGGATTAAAGTCAAGCAATAGTATTCTACCCTCTGCTCCAGTATAGGCATTACCGCAAATATTCAGCTTTGAACATTTTGCTAATTCCGTTTTTAATTGTTCAGTGGCAAGTTTGTCGTCATCAATGATAATAGTTTTCAATAAATATTTCATAATCACTTAAGTGTATTTAAAGTAAGACTTTGAGAACAAACAAAAATAACAACTCCCTATAAACAAACATTGCAATTTCAATCTGAAATGTTTTCATTATAGAGAGTTTACTTTAGTCTATATTTTTGCAAAAATAAGAATATATTTCTTTTAAAGCAAGTTTTATTGATATTTTTTGTCCTTAAAATTAGGGAGTATTCTAATCTTGTTAATAATAAAGATAACCCAATTCTAATTTAATTCAAATGCTAATTTAGCGTTATTGAAAATTAATGCCAGTTCAAGCACACATTCTATCAATTCAAGCACAGAAATGGCAAGTTTAGGGTTTCTTTTGGATTTGGCGATTTTTATATTCGAACAGTAAACTCTAAATTTGCAATAGAAATAAGACATAATGTTCTCACATAAATTATTAGTTTTGATTATAATAAACGTGATGTATAACTTTATTAAAGTTTAAAATAAACGACAACAATGAAGAATATTGCTAAAACTGTATGGTCAACCTTTTTACGAGGTTTTCACTGGTTATTTGTTTCTCCGAGAGAATTTAAATTTAGGACCTTCATTCGAAGAGCTTTTATCACATGTATAGCAATAATGTTGTTTGCTTTAATTGCCCTATCTATAGTATGCGCTTATGAGTATATAAAAAACAAAGATACCACTAGCGAAGCTGAGAATGAAGCACAAGAAACTTCAGACGAAAGATATATTAGTCGCAATATATATTTCCACAACCCTAGCGTTGGGATGGGTTATATATATAACTACCATACTAATGAAAAACTGATAGAAGATGTAGGATTGGTAGCCAAACCTTTTGATGGAGATAGTTTGATATGTTTTTCACAAGGAGAAAAGCGAGGATATTTCAATGCATATACTGGCAAAATTGTGATTCGCCCTTACTATGACAAAGCTTGGATCTTCAGTGATAGTTTGGCTGCAGTACAAAAAGGCAATGATTTGTTTTTTATAGATCATCATGGAAAGCGTGCATTCAAAAAATCATTTGAGTTTTCAAATAATGCCGACGGGTATTGTTTTCATAATGGCTATTGCATAATGGCTGTAGGTGATTGCCATTTTGGCGTTATTAATAAAAAAGGAGAATGGGCTATACCTCCTATTTATGTAGATTTAAAACGTGGAGTCAATGATTACTGGATTGTTAAGAATAAAGATGGATATGGGCTGATGAAAGGCTTCAGAAAGATGATACTACCATGCAAATATATTTATATGGATATTGACGATTCAGGGATTCTTATTCAAAACAAAGATTGTACTATGCAAAGACTGAATTTTGATCTTACAGTAAAGGACAAATTTGTTTGTGACGGAATTGAGCCACTTCTATATCGTACTAGTAAACTTAATAAGAAAGGTACACATATTATGGCTGTAGCTTCATGTAACAGCTATAGTGTAGGAGGTCATACTAGTACTTATGGCTTGATTGACTATAACGGCAAACCACTGACGAAACCTATCTTCTCTGAAATTATTGCCATTAATAAAAATGTATTCCTATGTAATGAAAACAACAATGGCATATTGTTAAACAATCATGGTGAAAAAATAAACAAGTAAATAAATAATAAGCAAAAAGTAGAGATTATAAGACTAATGCTATATTAGTCTATATCTTCTGCTTTTTCTTTTTTAGAATTCTGCATGTCTACAATGTATTCATTTTTGTTTTAGCAATAGGTTACATGAAATATCAATAAATTATTCTAGTAACGATAAATGTAATACCTTTATTATTACAATACGAGATTCACTAATACCTATCTTTTAAAATAAAAACATTTTTTATTTTGTATTGTGTTCGGCTTGCATTATCTTTGCATAAGATAAGGCGGCACTCGACAAAACATGTAAGTAAACTTAATGATTTTGTACTCGCTGGCACTATCTTTGCATAAGATAAGGCGGCACTCGACAAAACATATAAGTAAACTTAATGATTTTGTACTCGCTGGCATTATCTTTGCATAAGATAAGGCGGCACTCAACAAAACATGTAAGTAAACTTAATGATTTTGTACTCGCTGGCACTATCTTTGCATTAAGAAAAGATTAAAACAATGGAGAATCCTTATATCAAGCAGTTTCCCGAACTTATGGCGGGAAAGAAGATTATGTATGTTCACGGTTTCCTTTCTTCAGCACAAAGCGGAACAGTGAAGATGCTTCAGGAACTGATGCCTAAAGCTAAAATCATAGCAGAAGATATTCCTGTACATCCAGAAGAAGCGATGCTGTTGTTGAAGTCTATGGCTGAAAACGAGAAACCAGACTTGATTATCGGAACTTCCATGGGTGGTATGTTAACAGAAATGCTACACGGCTTTGACAGAATACTTGTTAATCCTGCTTTTCAAATGGGTGACACCATGAGCAGTATGACAGGACGACAAGAATTTCAAAACCCACGTAAAGACGGAGTGAATGAAATTATAGTTAACAAGTCACTGATTAAAGAATATAAAGATCTAACAGAACAAAGTTTCACCGACATTGATAATGATGACAAAAACAGAGTTATCGGTATGTTTGGAGACAACGATCCTGTTGTGCACACTTTCGATATTTTTAGAAGTCACTATCCAAATGCAATATATTTTCATGGTGAGCACAGACTGATTGACAAGGTCGCGTTACACTATCTTATTCCTATAATAAGATGGATTGACGACAGACAACAAGCAAAGGAACGCCCAATTATCTATATCAACTATAACGCCATGCATGACAGCTACGGCAAACCTGTAAGTAGCATGCATAAGGCTTACGAAATGCTGATAGAAAATTATAACGTATATATAGTGGCAGAGGCACCAACTAACAATCACGAATATACAGAAAAAGTTCAGAATTGGGTTGAGGAATACATTTCTGCACCAGCATACAACCACATCATATTCACCAACCAGAAACATCTGCTTTATGGAGACTATATGGTTGATTTATTTCCCGATGAGAATTTCATGGGTACCGCAATTGAGTACGGTAGTGAGGAATTTAAGACATGGGAAGAGGTAATAATATTTTTTGAAAGACTTGGAGGACAATAATTTATGGATACAGAAATAGTTTATGGTTTCGCTGAATGTAAATTCGGAACAATTGTAGTAGCACGCAGGTCAAAGGGTATCTGTGACCTACAGTTTTTAGGATATAATAAAATGGAGGTTATCCACGAACTCGCTTCTCACTGGGGTGTGTACACTCCTACTACACAAGATGATATGATGGCTGATACCGTAAAGAGAATTATCTTTGACGGATACGACCATGAAATAGACATAGACCTTCATGGTACGGAATTTCAACTTAAGGTGTGGAAAGAAGTGATGAAAGTACAAAAAGGTGAGACTATTTCTTATCAGGAACTGGCTGAACGTATTGGCGAGCCGAAGGCTGTAAGAGCTGTCGCCAGTGCTGTAGCTCAGAATCCTATTGCAATGCTTGTGCCTTGTCACCGCATCATACATAAAGACGGAACTCTTGGGGAATACCATTGGGGAAAAGAACTAAAGAAGCAACTTCTTGATTGGGAAAAGAGTACAGATGTCTAATTTCATATCAAGCAATGAACTCTTTGACCGCATCCTTGATATTATTCGCGCGGATGAAGGCTCACCTATAAACAAGATGCTTCACGAGACTCTTGTTCTGGCATGCAGTCAGGGGCTGACAGGCAACAACCTTGCTTTCGGTAACTTATTTTCTCAGGTAGACTTTCTTTGCAAGAAACATCATGTAGCAACGAATGATGCGATTGCCATTCAACGAATGAGACGTAACAGTAATCATGCACAGGCTATTGACAAAAGCGACCTTATGTATGATTGCCGTGCATTGGCTATATTTATTTCAGCCGTTTTTGATACTGATATTCCTTCTTCGTTGGTAGGCTTACTACCTGTCGAAGATAAACCGCAGCAAGAATATCGTCATATAGACTATCGTTATATACGATGCATCGTAAAGAGCTTTGAAGATAAATATCTCACTGCCGAAATTGATCAGGATTCTACAAACCGTGAAATCAGCATACATCTAAAAGAAGAACAAGCATATCTTAATGACATATTAAAAAAAGGTATGCAGATAAATCTTATAGACGTTACATCCCCTTTGGAAGAATATGATGGAAGCAGTGAAACTTCTATAATTGTGATTGAGCCAGACTTTCTTATAGATATAAGTAGCATTGCAAGATGCTTCACCGAATATGGGCATAATCCGTTGTCATATACAGTAAACAGTATGTCTTCGGCAGCCAACAGTCAAGCGATACTAATAGGTAACTTCGCAGGAAGCGCTCTTGACGACATCATAAACAGTAAGACTAAATATGACTGGGCTGAAACATTCAAGAAAAATTTTAAAGAGAAGGCTTTGGAATATTGCACGTGTCCCGATTTAAATAAAAAAGAGGATTTCCGTGTAGCAGCAATTAAACAGACAAGAAACATTCAGCAAATTGTTGATTACATAAGAAACGACTATCTATCTTCGGATAGAAAAAGCAGTGCTATACTGGAGCCATCGTTCATCTGTGAACAACTTGGAATACAAGGACGTGCCGACCTTATGACTACTGATTTTTCTCTGCTTGTTGAGCAAAAATCAGGAGGCAACTTCAATATACAAAGTAATCAACCAAATGAATACGGAAGTTTTCAGAAAGAAGATCATTATGTACAGTTGTTATTGTATTATGGCGTACTTAAACAAAATTTTCATGTAGGCAGCAACAAGACTGATATAAGACTGCTCTATTCTAAATATCCTTTACCCGGGGGGCTTGTAGTTGTAAACTTCTATCAAAAGCTGTTCCGCGAAGCTATTAAATTCAGAAATCAGCTAGTGGCAAATGAATTCAGTTTTGCGATAAATGGATTTGACGGAGTTATTGAAGAACTTTCAGCCGAAACCTTAAATGAAAACCAACTGAATAATAACTTTTTCAACAATTGGATATTGCCGAGATTTGACGATTTGTTAACTCCATTGCATAACCTATCAAGTCTTGAGAAGGCATACTTCAATAGAATGATGACGTTTGTGTATAGAGAGCAGCTGGCTAGTAAAGTAGGTTCGCAAGAAGGTGTAGGCAACAGCATTGCCGATTTGTGGAATATGCCATTGGCAGAGAAGAAAGAGACTGGAAACATATATACCGACTTGCGAATAGTAAACAAGGAGAAAAGCAATGACTTTAACGGATATGATACCATAACATTCAGCGTTCCTGATCAAGGCGCAGACTTTCTTCCAAACTTCAGAATGGGCGACATGATATATATGTACGCATATAATGAAAACGAAGAGCCAGATGTAAGAAAGACTCTCTTGTTTAAGGGTAATCTTATTGAAATACATTCAAATAGTCTTACCGTACATCTAACGGACGGGCAACAAGATTCGTCTATTTTTACCGACACAACTTATGCGATAGAACACAGTGGCAGTGATGCATCTACTACTTCAGCAATCCGTTCACTTCATAAATTTATCACTTCGCGACAAAGCTTCAAAGACTTACTTTTGGCTCAACGCCAACCACGTAAAGATGAAAGCATACAATTAAGTCATAGCTACAATCCATCGTATGATGAAATTATACTTAAAGCCAAACAGGCACTTGACTATTTCTTACTTGTTGGTCCTCCGGGGACAGGAAAAACAAGTATGGCTCTGCAATATATGGTGAGAGAATCTATAAGTTCCGACCAATCTATATTGCTTATGAGCTATACCAACAGAGCTGTTGATGAAATATGTGGAATGCTGAGTGACAACGATATAGATTATATACGTATAGGCAACGAGTTTACTTGTGACACAAAATACAGACAACACCTCTTATCACAGATAATAGAAAACTGTCCGAAATTAAATGTCATAAGGCAAAAGATTTTAGATTGCAAAGTAATTGTTGGCACAACATCAACAATTCAAGGTAAGTCTTACCTGTTCAATCTAAAACACTTCTCTACTGTTATTGTTGACGAGGCAAGTCAAATCCTTGAACCGAACATCATCGGACTATTGGCTCAAGCTGATTCCAAGTTCGTTCTTATTGGCGACTACAAACAGTTACCGGCAGTAGTTCAACAAGATTCTGCTATTTCATCTGTAAATGATGTAAGCCTTAACAATATTTGCCTCGACAACTGTCGAAACTCATTATTTGAAAGGCTTATACATATTGAGAATATTAATAACAGAAATGAATTTACTGGTGTGCTGAGACGTCAAGGACGCATGCATCCTGACATTGCAGAATTCCCTAACAAGATGTTTTATTATAAGGAAAATCTGCAACCAGTTCCTCTTGAACATCAGACAAAAAAGCAACTTGAATATTCATTGGAATCAATTGACTATCTTGATAATGCATTAAAGGCTCGCCGAATGGTATTCATTCCTTCAAGATTCTGTAAGGAACCTAATATATCAGACAAGGTAAACTCAGAAGAAGCTAAAATAGTCACAGATATACTAAGACGCATATACAGATTCTATGGTGTTAAGTTCAATGCTGACAAAACTGTAGGAGTGATAGTACCCTATCGCAACCAGATCTCAATGATAAGAAAGGAAATTGAGAAACTTGGTATTCCAGAACTAGGAGATATAAGTATAGATACTGTTGAGAGATACCAAGGAAGTCAACGAGATGTAATAATATATTCGTTCACCATCCAGAATCGTTATCAATTAGACTTCCTTACAAGTAATTGTTTTGAGGAAGATGACCATATTATTGACCGCAAACTGAATGTTGCAATTACAAGGGCTAGAAAACAAATGATCCTTACTGGTAATGCAGAGATACTTAATAATGATATTATATTTAAAAGCCTCATTGAGCACATAAAGTCCAAAGGCGGATATATTGAATATGAATAATAATAGGTAGCAACGAATCTTATTAGAAAATATCACTAAGCTTAAACTCGTTTTTGGCTTTAATGACTAAAATACAATCTAATATTTAATTCGATAAAAATTTGGAACTAAATAAATATATATATATATTTGCAATGACTAATTAATATTAGAGAGTTACTCCCACAAAGGGAGCGAAATTAATATAAATATAAACCATTATGAAAAAAATTTTATTTGCAGCTATGTTGTTGTTTGCTTCAACATCTTTTGCACAACATGCCATTGGTTCATTAACTATTCAACCAAAAGTTGGTTTAAACATTGCAAACATTACTAAGGGGTGACAACAACGATCCACGCTGGAGCGGTGTTGTAGGTGCAGAGTTTGAGTATCAGGCTACGGACATGTTCTCTATCAGTGCTGGTGCCCTTTATTCTATGCAAGGTGCTAAAAACAATGGAACAACAGCTAAGTTGGATTATATCAACGTTCCAATTCTTGCAAATGTTTATGTAGCAAAAGGTCTTGCTATTAAACTGGGTATCCAACCAGGTTTTAATGTAAACAGCAAACTATCTGGAAGTGAAGGCGGTTTTAGCTATTCTAGCAGCTTTGACGCTAAAACTATTGATTTTTCAATTCCAGTAGGTATTTCTTACGAATACAACAACTTTGTCATTGACGGTCGCTACAATTGGGGTACAACCAAGATTATCGATGGTTCAGACTCAAAAAACAGCGTATTTCAGATTACACTTGGTTACAAATTTGAGTTGTAATCAACAATAAATACGTATAAAAAATTAAACCGCCATCAGGTTTCACAATCTAATGACGGTTTTTTCATACACTAAAATGATTATTTTGAGGTTTGGCTATTGGTTTTCACCATAGCCGAGTAATTTTTTTATATCAAATCTGCCAATGCAGAGTATTTTTTTATCGAATTTGACTCACATAATAGCCTATAAAACTCGCGTGCACTGTTTTTTACATACGCATTTTTCAAAAGATGAACACACCCTTCCATGTTATCATTGACTCCCTCGAGAGGTACACCTATCAGTCCGTCCTCATCATGAATTGTAGTTTCGGCAAGTACCGTGACATAACTTGTTTCTCTAATAAGCTTCAACAAGATGCTAACGTCATTAAGTTCTATTCTCACCTTATATTCATGGTCAGTATGCGAACATATATCATCAAATGTATTGCGTGCCTGAAGTCCTAAAGCCGGCAGTGCCATATCATAACGTTCTAATTCTGACAAAGAAATAGATTTATGACTAGCCAACGGATGACTTTCATTTACCACGACATTAAGCCTATTATTAAAAAGCACATGGCTCTCAATATGTTCATATCTTCGTGTAGGTTTGAAAGCCAACACAAAATCAACTTCTCTCTGTTGCAACATATCCATAAGCTCAGTCATTGGCTTATAGTAAATATTAAGCTTCACCTTAGGATAACTCTTCATAAATTCAAGAAGGGAATCCGTTAGCAGTGGGCTAAACGTATATGTAACACCGATGTTCAGAGTTCCACCTATCATTTCTTTCAAGTCGTTCATGCTTTCCACGCATGTATCGGCATCTATAATAGTCTTTCTAGCATAAGGAAGCAGATGCTCACCATTTTCTGTAAGCAGCACCTCATGACTATTACGCTGGAATAAAGACACTCCCAATTCACGCTCCAACTGTCTAATCTGCTGCGAGAGCGTACTCTGCGTTATAAAAAGTTCTTTAGAAGCTTCCGAAAAGTTCAGTGTTTCTGCTGCCTTAAGGAAATATCTCAACTGTCTTAATTCCATAAATTCGTTCAATTATAGTATCGTGTAACTCTGAATGAAAACTTCTTAAATATGAAAATCGGAACTGTGACTCCCAATACCATACCCAAGATATCAAATGAACAAGTAAATCCATTCGATGCACAAAGATACAAATAATGATTGAATAATTCTTCTTTTTGAGCTGACAAACAGAAAACTAATCCTTCTATAGTGTGATAAGCATATATTCCAGGGATCATAGGAAGAAGAGACGGAAAAGAAAAAGTCTCTGGTGGACATTTAGCATAACTTGATAGCAATACAGCCAAACAACCTATAACAAGAGCTGCTATGAAACTTGCATTTATAATCCCCCAATGAAGACTACTGTTCATCAGTATAAATCGCGTTGCATGCCCCATTCCAGCGATAAGAGCGCAGTATTTATAAGCCTGTTTTGGTGGGTTACTTATACTTGCGAATCCTATTCCTGCTAAAGCTGCAAAGAATGCATCCTGAAAAATTTCTAAGAAAAACATCTATAACTATATATTTTGTATGCTAAAACTTTTTCCCATAAAAGAACGATCAATCCGTCTGCTAGAATATCTTCAAATTCATCAATAGCATTCCTGCAGCAAGTCCACATGACAGGCAGAAGGTCAGCATTGCAGCTCCCATAAATCGACTAAAAGACACTAGATAATGTCCATCAAGCATATCACTCAACGAATTGATATATGGGATACCTGGTACAAGATATAAAACGCTTGTTCCAACGGCCAGTTCTGGCGTAGTTCCAATATGGAATACATATCCTGCTGAGCCTATAACTGCTGAGAAAAAAGAACAGACGAAGAATACCACTCTGTCATCAAATCCATCCTCTAGCATCATTTGCTTCAATCTGAATCCAGCGAATGTTGCTACAAAGACTATAAGCATAGCCATTGGATCACCACCAAACAAACGGCAAAAAGACATATTCGCTAGCGAAGTAAGTACTAGCACAAGCCATTTATTTGTATACGGCGCTGTTATAATTTTATTAAAGCGTTCACGTGCTTCTTCAAAGCTCACCTTTGCGTCAGATATTGCCCAACTAAGTTCGCTAAGTCGTGTATTTTTATAAAAACTAATACCAGTTCTTGGCTTTCGCTTCAAATAAATAAACGACTGCTTTGTATCATTATCGAAAACACTCAGATGTACAGAACTAGGCATGATTGTAATCTCTGTTTTGAGATTCCAGGCCTCAGCAATTCGTGTAACGTTCTTGGTTATCCTAATGCATGTTGCGCCACATCCTAACAACCATGCTGCATATTCAGCAAGGAACACATAAGCATCACGTACATCAACAGGAGTGTTATTAGAGAACGTCATCTTCTGCGCCGTATATTGAGTAATCGTCTCCAATCTCAATAATATTGTGATGATTTATTGAATTATGAAACTTGTTGATTATCCTGAAACAAAACATCAATAACAATACAGCTACGACTACACTCCACATTATAACCTGATTATTCATATCGAAATACTTATTTAATCGAAATACTTATTTATAAATTCGAAGCAAAGGTAATACCATATCGTTACCTACGAAAATAATGATGCGTGTTTATTACGATAGCGGCTATTGGCTTTTTCGATAGCAACAACTACCAGTTCCATCAATAGCCATAAAACAAAAAAAGGGACTCCGCTGAGTCCCAACCTTTGTTAACCTTAAATCTAATACTATGAAAAACACGTTGCAAAGATATTCCAAATATTCTTTAGCGTCAAGCTATTAAGACTGAAATTATATTTTTATTTAGGTTTTCATGATATAAATCAAGCCTGTGTGCGATAACAGTTCCCATTTTGCATTACATTATAATATAAATATCTCTTAAAAACTTGTTTAATTCAAATATAATATCTAACTTTGCAAAAAGAAAGAAAAAAGCATAGCGAGCATATTATAGGATACAGAATTCCGACACCACATGATGTCGGAATTCTTTATTTTATTGTCCTCGCCAAAACTTCGTAATATTAATAATAATAAATTAAAACATTATGGCTTACATGTCACAAGAAGGCTACGATACATTAGTAGCAGATCTTAAAAGGCTCCAATCAGTAGAGCGCCCTAAGGCATCAGCCGCAATTGCTGAAGCCCGCGACAAAGGTGATTTAAGTGAAAATTCTGAGTATGATGCCGCTAAAGAGGCACAAGCTCATCTCGAAGATAAAATAAACAAGATTAAAATTGCCATAGCCGAGGCTAAGATCGTTGATACATCTCGCCTCAGCACTGACGCCGTACAGATTATGTCGAAGGTGGAAATGACTAACATGGCAACAAAATCAAAGATGACCTACTCTATCGTCAGCGAGAGCGAGGCCAACCTCAAACTGGGCAAAATAAGTATCAAGACACCTATTGCACAAGGATTACTTAATCATAAGGTAGGCGACATCGTAGAGGTAAAAATTCCACGAGGCGTAATAAAGTTGCGTATCGACAAAATCAGCATATAATAATCATTGCATTATTCCTTAACTTTTAATTCAAAAAAGATGAGCACTATATTTTCAAAGATTGCTGCAGGAGAAATTCCAAGCTACAAATGCGCAGAAAGTGATAAGTTCTACGCTTTTCTTGATATCGACCCAGTAACAAAGGGACACACTTTAGTTGTTCCACGCAAGGAAGTTGACTATATCTTTGATATGGAAGATACAGAATTGGCAGAATTTGAGGTCTTTGCGAAGAAAGTAGCAAAGGCTATCAAAGCAGCGTTTCCTTGTAAGAAAGTCGCTCAAGTCGTACTTGGTCTTGAAGTGAATCATGCACACATCCATTTGCTGCCAATGAACAGCGAAGCTGATGTCGACTTTAAGCATCACGTAAAACTAACAGAAACTGAGTTTGAGGATGCCGCTAATAAGATTTACAAAGAATTTCAAAAATTGTAAACACCCCAAAAAACAAAGAAGGTAAGAATAAAGTAATACACTGCTTATTCTTACCTTCTTTATTTTTATATTATCACATTAGATAAATTTATCACCCTTTTTCATTTGCACCTCGGTAACATATTTCCTTACCAAAGCAGAAGAATCCTCTTTCTTGCAAATCAACAGTACATTATCTTTTTCTGCAACGATGTAACCATCAAGACCATTAATAACGGCAAGCCTATCTTTGGGGAGTTTAATTACATTGCTATGTGAGTTTTCCAATATCACTTCAGAGTTTATCACAACATTATCATTTTCACTCTTTTGCATAGACTCGTATATCCCGTGCCATGTTCCTAGATCAGCCCAACCAAAGTCGCATTTTTTCAAAAACACATTGTCTGACTTTTCCAAGACTCCGAAGTCAATTGACAAATTAGGATATAAAGGAAAGTTTTCCTTCACAAACAGATTTTCATCCTCTATTTTCCAGTCTTCATTATTCTGATCCAACTTACGCAATACCACAGGCAACAACTTATAAAGGCTATCGGCAAGATATCTCACATTAGAGAGAAATATACCCGTGTTCCAATACCATTCGCCGCTCTCCATAAATACACGTGCAAATTCACGTTCAGGTTTCTCTATAAACGACTGGACCTTATAGATATCTTCAAAATCAGTATTATCACCAATCTGCACATATCCGTAGCCAGGTTCAGGGCGAGTAGGCTTCACACCCATTGTTAGCAAGCAGTTATTTTTCTCAACAAATTCAAAGCCTTCAATCACATTATCTTTAAATGCATCCTCATTGATTACGGTTTGATCAGAAGGAGAAACTATCAGATTTGCATCTGGACATATTTTCGATATTCTATGTGCAGCCCATGCAACCCCCGGAGCGGTGTTACGATATATAGGTTCAGCCATGATCCTGCTTTCAGAAACATTAGGCAACTGTTCTTTGACGATATCAATATATGTCTCGTTGGTATTTATAAAAATATTTTCTTGGGGAATAATCTTGGCAAAGCGTTCATAAGTCTGCTGCAATTGTGTTTCCCCAGAACCGAAGAAATCAATAAATTGTTTTGGATAGCTTTCACGGCTGCAAGGCCATAATCTTCGACCTTTACCGCCAGCTAATATCACACAATAATTATTATTAAGTGTTTTGTTCATAGTCATCTTTTTATTTTGGTACGAAATTAAATATTAAAAACGAAATTGCAAAGTATTTTTTGTTTTTTAATCAAACCTTATCCTTAATCAACACTTTTCCTATAAAAACTTTGCACATTCAAAATTATTATGTACCTTTGCACCGTCTTAATAAAAGACGTCACGCCCAGATGGCGGAATTGGTAGACGCGCTGGTCTCAAACACCAGTGGAGCAATTCATCCCGGTTCGAGCCCGGGTCTGGGTACAAAAATCCTGTAAATCAAAGATTTACAGGATTTTTTCTTTAATATAGCTACCGCTTATTAACTAAGTTGAAAAACAGATAGTTTTTTTGATCTCATTTTTGGAATGCAAAATACTTGTCAACTAAATCCTGCAAGGTGACTTCTTGCTGAGAAAATCTTAGCCAATCGATATCAGAAATTCGCTCCTCAATTATTCTGTGATCTGCAAGTTTAGCAGATATATAATGGTTGTTGTCATGCTCGGCAGTAGTCAGTTTCTCATATTGCAACACATCATGTGAATAAACCAAAGAATATGAAGCATCCCTTACTCTGCCTTGAGCCATGCGAAGTATACCTTTACCCTCAAGATTGTGAATATCACGGGCGGCAGTATCAGTTGATATCTTGCATAACTTAGCATAATTCTTAATCGTAAGCTTGGCATCATATCCGTCTAGATATGTGTTAAGTACATTTTTCTCACGTGCAGAAATAGGAACCTGTGAATGTGTACGCCAGAAAATCGACTTGCGAAGAACACCACTTAACATTGTATACGAATCCATTACAGCATTGTCGATGCATTTAAGATACCATGCAAGCCATTCGGTCAGATCGCCCTCACCATGCTGGGTGCGCTCAAGCACATCATAGTATGCCGATTTTTCCTTATTTATCTCAGAAGAAACGCTATAGAAACGCTGACCATTACTTTCGGTCTGGGCAAGAATCATATCAGAGATAGCTCGCGCTATTCGACCATTTCCATCATCAAAAGGGTGAATACTCACAAACCAGAAATGTGCAATAGCAGACTTGATATATGATGGCTTAACATCTTTATCATTGAACCAATCGATAAAAGTCTTCATTTCTACAGGCACTTTTTCAGCTCCAGGGGCACAATAATGCACTTTCTCGCGGCCAAACATGCCAGACACGACTTGCATTGGCTCTGTGCGATAAGCTCCAACATGAATTTCAGAAAGTCCACTTCGTCCTGTGGGGAATAACGCTCCATGCCAAGAGAAAATCCGTTTTTCAGATAGCGGGTCAAGATAATTAGCTGTGGCATCAAGCATCATTTCTACGATGCCATCTACATAATGTGTTGGAGACTTTTCGTTGGCGACTTCGATACCCAACTTTCGAGCTACAGAAGAGCGCACTTCAGACGAATCAAGGATAATACCTTCAATTGCCGATGAAGCTACGATGTCATTAGCAATAGTTTCGGCGGCTGTTGATAGTTGTGCATCAAATCCAATAGCACTCAATCTTCCAGCAAGAAAACCAGTTTCACGGTTCACTTGCGCCATGAGATCTATCAGTTGGTTAGCATCCCAACGAAAATCTGTCCAGTTTTCTCTTTCGTAAATAAACATATTTAATCTAATTATAATCGCAAATTTAAATAATAAAATAGAGAGAAGCAAACTTTTGCGGCTAAAATTACAAAGTAAGCCGCACATTTTGCGGATTACACAAGAAAATAAGCCGCATCAAACTTGATTTAAGTAATATTATTACCACTTGGTACCCATATCACAAGTACATGCTTACCATCGATTTCCTCAACATCCATACATGGCATATAGAAAGGAGCAATCTTGTTATTGAAGCCTATCATATTCTTTTGCAACATCTTAAACAAAAGACGTCACGCCCAGATGGCGGAATCGGTAGATGCGCTGGTCTCAAACACCAGTGAAGCAATCCATCCCGGGTCGATCCCGGGTCTGGGTACCATTTAATGGCAAACCAAATCGCTAAATTACTCAAACACAAGCGATTAGCTATTTTTCAGTTTAAACCTTTCCCCACATATTCCCCACAAAAATCAATTAAAATCAATTTTGAAGGTTAATAATAACCACGAAGCTGCGCAATCAGAAGTGTCACCACCACCACTCATTGATAGCTATGGTTACCCATCAGTACCTTGGTAACAACATCTTCACGAATTAGAGAATATTACTTTATTTCTATTCTTTGTTTGAAGATATAAAGTTGTTCCCTTTGTCCGTCAGTTTAAACTTCTGATCCGGACTTTTGGGTTTATCTGGTATTGTAAGCTCCAAGAAGCCCATTTCTATCAACGGTTCTATAAATCTCGTGTAGTTCTTTGAGTGATAAATAACACCAATATGAGAAAAAATATCTCTCCTTGATTGTGGTTCTTTACAGAAGCGCAAGATGTCATACTCCTTTTGGTTAACATTGACACTAGCATCGTGTAACTCAACAATATTTCCATATCCTTCATGAACAGGAATATCTATTAAGAAGAACGAACGCTGTGCGTCGGTTTCGATAGTAGCTCGTGGCGAATCATTCTTTGCCAACTCATCCTGAATTGTTGGAATACCATTACCACGGCCTTCAGTCAACTCCAGCTCTTTTAAGAAAAATGATTAATTCGTCTACACTTCCTTAATTATCTTGGAACAATGCTATTAGAGCATAGATTCTATGATTGTATTATTGCCATCATAACTGATTTTAATGGAATATATGCTCAATTTCTCTGTTGGCGTAATTGTCTTACCTGCATACTCTATAGATTGAATACGCATAGAGTTTGTTCCAATCACGGATTTGTCTGATGATGCATGATACTTAAAGTTTACAGTCAAAGGTAACTCTGTTCCTTTAATGTTCATCAATAAGTCTACTTTGCCAATACCCTCTGTTCTGTCCTCGTTAAACGTCATAAACTTTACATCGGGTAAATCTACGCTGAAACTTAAGACTTTTTTGCCTTCATATTCAACGATTTCAATCTTGGCTTTACGCTTTGACTCTTTTTCTGTAACAGAAACGTTTCCGTTTGCAAGCAAGTCAACATAATTCATCGGTTCGCCACTCTTATCTACCAAAGATACGTTTAACGAGTTGCAAATGGCAGATGCTGTTTGTGGAGTATATTCTTCCTCGTTTGAACAAGAACATAGTGTTGTCAAGGCTATAGCAAAACTAGTGAATGCTTTTATAATACTCATGATAACTCAGGTTTATAAACATCTGTGGTCGTTTTTGAGATTAACGGAGTCTTTGTTCCCAAAGAAGACCAAGTTCCGCTTCTAGACCATATTATAGCACTAATTTTATTATCTTTAATCACGTTTTATTTTTATTGCTTTCTATAGTATATCCCATACAACGATATATATCCCTTCTCAACAAATGCAAAATACTAGACTTACTAGCTTCAACATAAGGTTTATGAGATTTTAAAAATAAATCCCAATTACTTTCAAAAGTTAATAGTTCCTCTTCTTCCATTATTATAACAATTTATTAAGATAATGTTCTGCAAATATAATAAAAATCTAACTATTCTCAATTTTATACTAAGAAATTCTATCTTTATTATTATTTTCAAGACACCAAGACAATGTTTTATCGGCAGAAGTATATTAATCCGCTTCTTATGATAATTCTCTTCATATTTTTTTTTGAATGTTTTGTACCGTTTTCCTACATGTTTTGACGTAACAAGCTATTATTCAACGCATTAGTTTATGTATGATAAGTCAATATCATACATAAAACAGAGTAATAAGGGCCTTATCACTCTGTTATCCTACATGCACCGCAGAGTGATAAGGCCCATATTACTCAACAGCGCAACGAAAAAGGTGATTTCATTTTCAAAACGCTGACTGATTTACTTATAATTTCTTGTATTTATAGCTCTTCATCAACTTGTTGTGGTGATGACTTCAAGGAATAAAATTGGACAGTCTACTAGAAAAAAAATAAATTAGAATAAATGTATAGAAGATATCATCCCCTAAATTAACAAAGAACAGTATTTAATCTTTAAGGCTAATGTAGGATACATGTATGATAAGCAAAAACATACATTAGCCAACATACTGGCTACAAGCCACTTACATTAAAACATGTATGTTATGTATGTTTTTTCGTCAAAAAAAATATAGCAAAAAACACACACTAAAAGGTCTATGTATAAGCATATGTTTTCTTGATGCAAATGAATGCGATTAACGGTTTGTAAATTTACAGGACAAACTCTAATGGACATTTACGATAATGAATTTCTAAAGAACATTGAAAAAAGATCTAAAGGTCAGTTTCATACTTCCAAGGATGTATTAGAATATCTTCGTAAAATTCATCCTATATTGCAATAGGTTATTATAATACAAATATGTTGCAACAGACATCCAAGCAAGATAACGTTTATACATGCCCTATTCCCAAAGAATTATTTATAATGTTTGGCTAAATATTTAAAAATATGTAACTTTGCCACGTCAAAATTAATAACAATGACTAGTAAAACTAAAAAAACAGTGTTGACAATCGTGGCGTTGTTGACATTAATGCCATGTATGTCACAAGAAGAAGGACAAAAGAAATGGGGACTGCAAGTGGAATTCGGACAGACGACATTACAGGATGATGATGAAACAACATGTGACTTTTACCCTTCTGACGATCAAGGTAATACTTTCGCTATTACTGCAGACTATTATTTAAAACCCAGACTTGCCTTGATTGGTGGAGTGTATTTTGAACAAAACGGAATACTTACTGATTATTCAAACGGAATTGGTCTGGCAAAGGTAAATCAAATGGGTCTTCAAGCTGGAGCTAAATTTTATTTCTTTCCTAAGAAATGGATTTTCCAACCACATATCGGAGCAAGTATATACACAAACTTCGTGAACTGGGACAGAAAAGGCAATGGAGATTATCAACTTACAGAAGGATACCCTGACAGTCATTTACATGTAGACTGGAACGTGAAATGCTCACCAATAAGTATTGTTCCTAGATTTGGATTTGACATTCGTCTTATTAGTACGCTTTCATTGACATGTAATTGGGATCTACGCTTCCCATTAGGAGGCAGCACAGAATATAACGCTCACTTTACAGACGGACCAATGGTTGGTCGAAAGACATTCGTGAAAGAATCATTACGCCAAGGCGTTTCTATAGGTATAAAGATGGATTTCCCTGCAAAAGCTATAACAAGTAAAACTAGAGATAACTTGCTTATGCTTTTAGGTGGTTGGATAGAATCTAGAGCTGGAAGATATTAAGGATTATGTTTCTTTGTTACAAAGAATCAGGAATAGAGATACATACAGCAATAAGAATGAAAAATAGCCTGGCGAATACGTCAGGCTATTTATATTTTAATCCATGTGGAACAACTCCTCCAGCGGTATGCTTACAGGAGAGTTATCCTTGTTGGTATCCATAATATCAGCCATCATATCCCACCACTTCTGTGTTATTGGGTCTACGTTGTCGGTGTCCTGGCTATTGGTATCTTTTGAACACTCCTGATAAGCAAACAAGAGGTTGGTTTCCTTATCCCAGAAAATACTATAATTGCTCACACCTGAGTCCTTAATCATCTGTTTCAATTCCGGCCAAATAGCAGCATGTCTGCGTGCGTATTCTTTTTCACAACCGGGTTTAAGATACATTTTAAATGCAAATCTTTTCATAATTAAACTATTATTATTAGGTTTATTTTATTTTCTTTCCGTTAATAACGACGTTCTTCACAAATGTATTATCAATTAAGCTTTTTGAAAATTCATTAGCCTCATCTGTAACATTCACATTTACAAAAGAGAATGACAGCAGATGATACTTGTCACTTGTACCAACATCAAAGAAGTTACGACAATTTGCTTTTATATTGCGTATAGTGATGTTATTACATTCCGACAACGGCATATCATCACGCTTCTGTGGATTAAAGAATTGAGACCAAGGACGAACAACAATAAAACTGCCAACATTTCCGCTTACATTATCTACCGTTACATATTCATAATGTTGTGGAGTGTCAGGACGCATTTTAAGCCAAATCACACGATTGGCATTATCTGCAACGCAGTCGCGCAATATTATATTGCGATCGTTCACACTTTCAGAACCTAGTGTAAGACATCCATGAACTGTTCCGTAATGACAATTCTGTATCAAGATGCGTTCGCAAGGTCCGTTTGTAGAATCTTGATCCGCGAAAGTTCCCTTACCACCTTTCAGAACAACAGCATCATCATTCACGTTCATATAGCATCCATTTACAATTAGGTCTGTGCATGCATCTATATCTATTGCATCGCTACTAGGAGCTTTCACACCAGTTGTAGGAGCATATATATAACAATTCAAGTAACGCACATGACTGCTCTTATAAACATGATTTGTCCAAAATGGACTATTAATAAGTTTTACATCCTGAACAGTTACATTCTTACAGTTAGAGATATATGTGAGTCGTGGACGCTGTGCATCCTTATTCGTACATTGACGATTCCAGTCACGTCTGATCCAAAATTCACGCCAATAGTTATATCCATTTCCATTTATTGTTCCATGTCCAGTTATTGTAAATCCATCAACATGATCTGCATTTACCAACGCAGCAAAATATCTACAAGTCTCGCCTTCTATACGAGTATCAACAATACTAAAGTCGGCTATGCGGTCAGAGCCTTTCAAAACACCGTTTACATGAAGATGCGTATTTGGTTTGAAAAACAACGAACCGCTAAGAAACGTACCTTGTGGTATTACAACAACTCCACCACCATTTGCAGCAGCTGTATCTATCACCTTCTGTATAGCTTCAGTCTGAACAACATTACTATCATTAAGCACTCCATAGTCAGTAATAACATACTGCTTACCAAGTGTAGTAACATCTACGTGAGTCGTATCACTAAACCATTTATCCATTGGCGAACCATCAGGCCATTTATCAGCCATCGCATTTCCGGCAAGCATACCTAAAACAACCACAAGCACAGTCTTTCTTATACTCTTTACTACATTCATTGATTTATTTTTGTTTGTTCGATTAATAATACTTTTGCAAATATACATAAATTTATTTATACTATTTTATTGACTGCAGAAAATCAACTTCCACGATTCTCAGTTTTACATCGTCTTTCTTTGATGAAGCGAAGTCAAGTTCATTCGTCTTTCCTCCAGCAAGTTCCTTAATCTCTCCATACTTAGAACTATCTATAGCAGGACCAAGCATTTTAATAGTCACCTTATTACTTTTCAGAGGATTTGAAATATTTATATGTACATATCCCAATGTAGGGTATGTGCTACCTTGCCATACCTTTTTATTACCTTCGTATACAGCCAGTGGATAGCACTTGCTGCGCCAACCAGTAAGTTTTATTGTTATTTCATCAATAGCTACCTTATTAGCAAAGTTATAGGTAACCCAAGCATTCTCACGCTTTCCGTCACTGCTCCATTCAGAAAGTTCGTTATCATCAAAACTCTTTTTCACGCTGTTGGAATTACTTCCGGCATTGGCAGAGACGATATTTATTTCATTCTTCAAATCTTTATAAGAAGGAGTCAACGGAGTTTCGCCACGATCAAGATGTCCACTTAACATCAATGAAGGTATGTATTTACTCAAACCATTCATATTGTCAACAGGAAGAGTTTTCAAAGTATCGCTTATCATAGGCAATCCATTTGCCCCAACACATAAATAAATGTTACCAGCATTGACTGTACTGCGTACAAGCACGCGTTCCACGCCACATTCAACAGGAAGATTTACCTGATGAATATAATTGCCTTTCTCTGTAGAAGCAGCTATGCCTCCAATCCATTCACCTTCACCATATTGATTCCAATGAATCATTCTATTGTCAAGCGGGCAACGTCTGCCAATACTATCCACAACCTCAACTTGTATAAGAGCCATATCAGCACCATCAGCCTTGAAGCCCAATGGATTCTGTATAGTCGTAAGTTTCAGATGATGCGGCTTCCCAGCTGTTTCAATAGAGTATCTTGATAATTCCTTTTTGTTGGCATCATAGCTTACAGCCTCCAGCTTTCCTGGTTCATAAGCTACCTTATCAAAGGTAAATAGATAGCGATAACTATTTGTTCCTGTTGCAATCTTCTTGCCATTAAGCAGTAAGTCAACACTTGTGCCATTGCTAATGACATAAACAGGTTTGACGGTACCAGCATTATAATTCCAATGTCCAACAATATAAGTATGGTTCTTTTCTGGAGTAACCCAGCCGTCCCACATCACTTGCATTGCATAAAATGCATCTTTAGGTATGCGCATCGCATCAGTAACACCACTTGTGCGGAAATTTGCTTCGCCACGCCAATGGGTATTGGTATCAGAGAATACGATCTTCGCTCCACCTGCATTAACACGACTACCAGTTCCAGGGCGTTCAAGATAATAATCATACCAAGACTTTACCTGTCCTACGGCAAACATATCCATATTGTGATTATAGTCAGGAGCTGCAGCGTTGCGATAAAGCGGACCATCTCCCTCCTTGTGATAAGGATAGCTGTATTCATCCCAATACTTGCGCAATCCCTCGTCACGATAATATTCCATCATCCACATAGGATGCTTGCGGCTCTTGTTAACATATAACATTTCACCGCCATACTCAGCCTCATCAATATCCAGCATCTCACGACTACCCATAGCACGACCACCATAAGGATCATACTCGTCGCGAATAGCCTTCAACTCAATCATGTGTTCACGGCTTATACTCTCATTACCTCCTTCATAAAAAAGGATGCTTGGATTATTACGATTATATATGATAGCGTCACGCATGAGCATGCTACGTTGCTCCCACCTTCTACCCGTAACATCATGTTCTGCGTCTCCAGCTGGCATAGACTCAATCAATCCTACACGGTCACAACTTTCCACATCCTGTCTCCAAGGTGTGACATGCATCCAACGAACAAGATTTCCGCCACTTTCAACTTGCAGTTTGTTACTATAATCACTAAGCCATGCCGGTACACTCATTCCAACTCCAGGCCATTCATTACTTGTGCGCTGAGCATAACCATGAATGGATATCACACGATCATTAAGCCATACCTTTCCTTCGGCAAAACGAGTCTTACGAAATCCTGTACGTGTTGCAACATTATCAATCTCACTTCCATCATCAGACTTCAATACACTATTTACAGTATAAAGATAACCATATCCCCAACTCCAGAAATGAACATTGCTTATGTATCCACTAACTTTTAAGATACGAGTTTCACCAGGCTGCAAAGTATAGCGTTCGCCGTCGAAACAGCCAACATTATTACCATCACGGTCTATTAAATTTGCAAAGAAACGAAACGAGCGTGGAACGTTATCGTCATTGCGAACCTGACTTTCTACATTCACCTTCACCTTATGCCCTGCAATATCATAATCAGAACCATATATGTAAGTGCCGATAGTATTCAGATTACTGTATAAAGGCAGTGTCTGATAAAGTAAGTCCGAAGAATAAAGAAATACATTCTTAGGTATACCGCCATAATTGGCATTAAAATTCTTATCATTCCATTGATAACGCTGATTAGTGGCACGTTCACGATAATTCCAACTGTTATCTACACGAACGGCAATAACATTATCACCAGACTTCACATAAGGAGTAAGGTCAAAACCGAAAGCCATAACACCATTCTCAGATATTCCTAACTTATGACCGTTGATATAAACATCAGCTGCCCATTTCACGCCTTCAAATTCAATAAAGAACTTGCGACGGCTTATGTTATCAAGATTAAAATGCTTGCGATACCATACCACGGAATCAGAAAGATCGTGACATGCTAGGCGAAAAGCCTCGTCTTCATTCCATGCACGTGGAAGAGATACAGATGCCCAACGACTATCATCAGCTCTAACAAGTTCTGCCCCATTACAATCACCTATTTTTAATAACCAACCTTCATTGAAATTAAACTTCTCACGAGCAGACAAGACATCGCAGCATGAGATAATTATCACAGTTAACGTTAATACCCGGTTTAAAAAAGGTTTCATTAGTAATTTGTTATTTGATTGTTAAGTGCAAAGTAAGCTATATTAATTGATTCATGAAATGCAATATAATTCAATTCTCGGTATTTTTGTACAGTTTCCGTTTTTTTTTAGTATTTTTGTGCCCAACTACAATACTAGACAATTAAAACATTATGATAGCAAGACTATTGGCCAGTTTAACATTATTATGCCTATCTGGAATATTCACAAATACCAATGCCGAAAATACCGAAAACAGATACAAAGCAAAAAGTATCTCCACGACAAACGGATTGCCCGGTAATACGATAAAGGCTATGGTACAAGACCCATACGGATTCATCTGGGTTGGTGGAACCAGTGGACTGACAAGATATGACGGCTATAGATTCGTAAACTTTAACGGATTTGGCAAAAACGGATACAAAAGTCTTACACAGCACATAGGACAATTATATATCGACAAAAAGAACAACCTGCTATGGGTTGGAACTTCTACATACACGCATGCTTGTTTTGACTTGAAACAAAACAAGTTTGTTGACTATACCGGTATTGGTGATACCGAACGACCATATCGAAAAATAAAACATTATGGAAGTGACACTTGGATGTTTAGCAACACTTCTGGAATAAGACATATCACATATTTTAATGGAAAATTTTCTGTAACAGACTACTCTGCAGAAAATCATGCAATTAATAGCGACGACATTAGAGAACTTTGCGATGACAACAAGCATGCAATATGGGCTGCATCAACTAAGGGTATGGTTAACATTTCACCCAATGGAAAAGCACGAACATTAGAAGGCAATATTGAGTTTTTAGGATGTATTTCATATAAAGATAAGATATTAGCATTTTCAAAAAAGAACCAAACAGCCTACATATTCAATTCTAACGGTAAACTGATAAACAAATGCGTGCTAGCTTCCGTAATGGGACGAATCGGAGCTATCAAAGGTTCCATTGTATGGCGTGGAAAATGGATTATATTCACCAATAATGACACTTTCCTGCTAGATATAAATGCCGGAATGTTTGAGAAAGACAACAAACTGCAAATACCTGCGGGTGCACAGCAGGGATATATTGATGGCTATCAATTTGTAGGCAACAAGAGCGGCAACCTATGGATTTTCCCACCAACTGGAGATTTCAGAATGTTGAGGATGATACCAAACCTTCAAACTACTAACGAGAAAAACGGTATCTTCAAAATTGTCAGGGCTAAGAGTGGCTTGTTTTATATAGCGACATACGGTGGAGGATTATTCACCTATAATTATGGAACCGGCGAAATGCAGCGTTTCACTGCCGAAGACAAAAACCCTATAATACATTCCAATTTTCTTTTGGACATTATGACCGACAATACCGACTGCATCTGGATTAGTGCAGAAAATGCCGGATTGAGCAGAATAACTCCTGCCGACAATAATGCAGCCTACTACATGATTGACTATAAGCAAAAAGGTGACTGGACAAACTACATGAAAAACATTTTCATGGGAAAGGGCGGAAATGTAATCGTCTCTACCATGTGCAACAATCTATACAGCTTTAATGAAAAGACAAAGACTTTCTCTTTCAAACATAAGATGAAAGCCGGCATATACGATTATTTTATTGACTCTAAAGGTAACGAATGGCTTGCCACACGTGGTGACGGCATTTATCTGAACGGAAAGAAAATGATTTTGCGAGCAGATGGCAAACATGTTGATGCAAATGATTTCTTTAGTGTAGAAGAAGACAAATACGGCAGAATATGGATTGGCAGTTGGGGATATGGTATTTATATGACAAGATATAGTAATACCGGAATTCTTAATGCAAAAAACTTACTCACTGGAGAATTCAACGAGAACCGAATACACGACATGAAAATTACGCCTCAGGGCAAGATGTATATAGCTACATTCAACGGACTTTATTATGCAAATATCAATAAGCGCAACATAAGCAATAATGATTTTTATGCATACAACGTGATAAACGGCAAATTCCCCGTTGATGAGGTCAACTGTATTTTGCCAGACCGCGACAATGTTGTCTGGGCTGGTACTGTCGGTGGTGGCTTGGTGAGATGCGACTTTTCAAAAGGACCACACAGGATGACATTCAGAATGATTTCTAAGACCGAGGGACTATCCAACAACAACGTTCGTTCATTAGTAAAAGATCGTTTCGGCTGTATTTGGGCTGGAACAGATGAAGGATTGTCACGAGTAGATACAAGAGACAACTACGTGAGGAAGTATATTCTAACCAACAACGTACAAAGCAACAGCTGTGCCGATAACAGCGCAATGGTGCTAAGTAATGGTAATATTGCTTTCGGAACTTGTTACGGATTGGTTGTTCTGAATCCTGAAAATGAAAGACATGTCAAGGAAAATGAATCAGCATCCAAAGTATATATAAGTGATATTCATGTAAACGGTAATTCTATCTACGACGGACTGGACTCGGCTAATGACTTGAACTCGAAGCTTGACGATACAGGTCGCATGACACTTGAACATACACAGAACTCACTGACATTATATTTTTCAAACTTTGCCTATCAGGATATAGAATCTCAGTTATACCAATACTATCTTGAGGGATTGGATAAGACTTGGAGACGTGCCACAAGTGATTCGCATGTGGAATACTCTAATCTTTCACCTGGTAAATATGTATTCCATATAAAGGCATTGGCTAAAAATGTATGGGGTAGCGAAACACAACTTGTTATCGTGATTAAGCAACCTTGGTATAACACGTGGTTAGCTTGGATAATATATCTATCAATAATATTCATAGCAGGATATTCTTTCTATAGAAACGCTAAAGAAAGACTAAAACTTAGTCAGCAAATGCGAGTTGAGAAGGAACTGGCTGATTTCAGAATTAACTTCTTCACCCACATAACTCATGAGTTCCGCACTCCTTTGGCTATCATACAGAATGCCATCGACAAATTAGCACAACCTGGTGTGCCTACAAGAAGTAATATTCAGACAGCGAAACGAGGTACTCATAGACTGTTGAGATTAGTAAATCAATTCATGGAATTCAGAAAAATTGATACCGGAAACGTAAAACTTAATGTTGAAAAAGATGATATCATTGCTTTCGTACATGAGATATACCAAGATTTATGGAGCGTAGCAAACCAGAAGGATATAAGTTACAGTTTCCTTCCTTTCAAAAAAAGCTACGAAATGCTCTTTGACCATCAGATAGTTGAGACGATGGTTTATAATCTGCTTTCAAATGCCGTGAAATATACTGCAGAATACGGAAATGTACTAGTACGTGTAAGGCACGATGAAGAAAATGACAAACTATTTATTGAGGTTGAAGACAACGGAGTTGGCATAAGTCCAGAACAGCAGGCAACACTATTCGAACCATTTATGCACGGATATGTATCAAAAGGCGGAATGGGTATCGGACTTTATACAGCCCACATGATGGCACAACAGCATTATGGAGATCTTACCTATAAGCCAACTTCACCGAAAGGTGGTTCCTTATTTACGATAACCCTTCCTACCGACAAAGACATTTTCCAGCCAGAAGACTATTGCGCAGACACAGCTATAAACACAGATGACAAAGACGACGAGCACAGTGTCCAGTTGATTAAGGAAATGGCTCCCGAAGCTCTCAACAATCAAAAGATTGTAATCATAGAGGATGATCCCGACATGATGGAGCAAATCAAAGGAGAAGTAGGTATTTATTTCAACGCCATAGGCTTCTGTAACGGAAAATCTGGATATGAAGGTGCCATAAAAGAACATCCCGACCTTATACTATGCGACATCATGTTGCCAGATATGAACGGATATGAAATCGTAAAGAAACTCAAGGAGCACAATGAATTCAAGTATATTCCTGTGATAATGCTTACAGCCCTTGATGACGAAAATCATCAGATAAAAGGATATCAAGCCGGAGCTGACGACTATATGATAAAGCCTTGCAATTTCAATCTTCTTATCGCACGTATGATTCAACTTATAAAGTGGAATGCAGCAAGTGGCGAAGTAGAAAGCACGCCTGCCGAAAACAATACAGTTGCAACCGACACTCCTATACTAACCAATAAAGCTGATAAGATTTTCCGCCAACAGGTGGCTTCAATCATCAGTCAGCATATCGGTGACGCAGATTTCAATGTCGACAGACTGGCACAGATAATGTGCATGGGACGAACTAAGTTCTATGGAAAGATGAAAGAAGTATATGGCGTATCACCAAACAGATATCTAATTAACGAGCGTATGGAATATGCCGCAAAACTGATTCTTGAAGGAAAGTACACGATATCAGAAATCAGTTATAAAGTCGGCATTCTGGATTCATCGTATTTTAACAAATGCTTCAAGGCTAGATACGGCATCGTACCAAGCAAATATCAGGGATAGAAATTACTTTCCGTTAATATTACTTTGCAGGGCTGAAGGTTCCAATATCTTCACCTTGCTTTCGTCAAGTTTTGTCTTGTCAAGATTAAACACTTTTATAAAAAAATCATAATTGGCTTGACGCTTGTTGATTCCAAAGTCGTGGCGTTCATTCGGCAGATGCACATTCGTTAATTTATCTTCAGCTCCATAAAAGCCATATATACGTTTCAGGAACGGGAACTCCAGTTCTGGCACGCTTGATGTCCAGTCGCCACCATCACTAACAATGAGCAAAGGACGTGGTGCAAAGAATGATATCAGTTCAGGATTACATGTACCACCGCCTGCCAATTGGATAGGTTTACCGCTTTCGCAAGGACATCCTCCGTCGAAATGACTAGCTAGATTAACCGTAGGTGCAGCAGCCGTAATACGATTATCAAGAACCGTTAGCAGAATGGTATGAGTACCTCCACCACTACCGCCGTTTACGCCGATACGCTTCTTGTCAACATCTTTTCTGTTATTCCACATATAATCAAGCAACACTTCCGCATTCAAAGCCTGTATCACATGGGCACGATCAGTCTGGTGGCTATCTTTGCCATATTCCATTTCGCTTTCTCCCCATCCATATAGGTCAAAGTCCACACATATTGCGCCCATTCTGGCAAGAGTCCCAAGACGTTGCTGTTCGTCTTTACGATAACGCCCACCATTAAAATGTCCATCAGGACAAATGATAAGTGGATGTTTTCCCTTTGTAGCAGGACTATATATACTTCCAAACAGATGTTCACCTGGCAAAGTTTCTATACAAATGTTCTGTACTGTATATCCGTCATTCTTTATGATCTTACCAAGTATAGCCTTATGATGCACAAGACTGTCTTTGTATTTATCTATCTCCAGTAGCTTTCTTACCTCGCGTCTCACGCTGTCACGACGCATTTCAAACTGTTCTCGATTTGAATACATACCACTGAGGTATTTAAGCATCTGCTCACCTTCCTGCACATGACGTCTAGGATATTCGTAAGGTTTTATCTTATATACATTATCTGACTGCTTCCAATAATTAAAATCAAACTGAGCGAGAATATTTCTCAACGACTCTTCCAATGAATAAGCACGCACCCTGAAATCGGCATAAGTTAACTTCAATCCTGTTGTATCAACATTATACTTAAACTTAACCTTAAAGCGTTTTTCCAAACCGTTCATTACGGTGCTTAATGGTTTCTCATATTTTGTAGAATATGTCTGTGCCTGAATTGGAGATTGATGTATAAACATCAAAAATGCCAATGCCAATATTGATTTAATATTTTGCATGATCAGTTTGTTTTATATATTAGAGTTACTTCAATATATCTTTAACGATTATTCTGCCGAGTTTATTGCTGTTGGCGACCTTCTTTCCGTCAACGAATATCGTCATGCCTCGTCCGATATGGTATCTACCGCCAGTCTCATCCCAAACAACACATAAGTTATGACCATGATAAAGGATGTTATCAAGGCAGAACCACTTCCATTTTCCGTTTGGTAACAATGGATTTATTTCAAGGGTATTGTCCTGACGTGGGCGAAGACCACACAATCCTGTGATGACAAGATCAGCAAAAGTACTGTGATTATAGTATCTGCTTCGTTCTTGGTCTCCTTTCAACCAATATCCTGTTGTCTCATCAAGATATTCACCGATATATGGTTTACCACGATAGTTCTGACTCTGCACATATTTCTCAAGTTGCGTGAAATATGCTTTGTGCCACGAATCATAATTATCACCATCTTTATTTATGATAGGTAGATGGGTATAATCATTCAGAAGATTAGCCATTGAAGTAAGCGTCTGACTAGTGGCAAAAGGCCATACGGCACCGTCCCATTCACATTTACCGACTCCATGGCTGCGGAATGCAGGATGACGTTGCTCTGCAGTTGTCAACCCAAATGGAGCGGAAAATCCTTTCTCGTCAGTCACCTGAAGCCATGCCTGAGAAAAGTCGCTATTGTCTGTCGGCAGATTAAAATACCATGGCAGAAAACCTATTTCCTCACGAACAGCAGCAAACTTATTATTTGGATATTTCACTTCAAAGAACTTTGCACTGTCGTTCCACAACTTAGTTTCTACAAGATTTCTAATCGTATCTGCCTTAAGATTGTATAGTGTGGCAACATCATTCTTTCCTGCAAGACGTGCTATATTAGCAATAGCACGATCGTTTCCATACATATAACTGTTAATGCTAGGGCGTGCATTCTTTTCTTTTCGTCCTCCACTTATAGTTTCTTCCATAGCGTCTCTCACGTCATATTGCCAATATAGAGACGGTTTGTTTTCATTTATCCAACGATGACTATCCCACAGTTTATTTTCCCAGACCAAATCATTCAGCAACGCTGTTGCATTGTCCTTGCGATGATCAACGAGATAGCGGTTCCATATACTTGACGCAATCCATGAACTATAGAAATTAATCTTCTTCATCGGTTTTCCGTCATTGCCTCGAAACCATGTATTGATTATCTGGTCAAGATATATTGGATTGCGCAACCATCTACTCTCAGTAATATGATGCCCGACGGCAGACGCAATCAAATTATATTTATCAGCATAGTTTCGCTTTACGAGAAATTCCGTCATCGCATAACCTACTGGAGTATTCTCTATATGCTTGCGAAGTGTCCACCAGCGATAATACCATGTCTGCTCAAAGTCTTTCTGCGGACAATCAAACAAAGGTATATTGCTTTCCATCCACTGCCATGCGCTGTCGTTAGGAATAGCCTGAACGATATTCTCATCTTCCATATTATTGAAGTAATCAACATAATGGTGATAATCAGATGACTTTAACACAGCCGTTCCGGCACTGGCATCGTCACTTGTAGTCTTGAAATTTGCAATATGATATTCAGCAAGTGAGTCTATTGCGCCAGCATTATCTAATATTCCGTTCCAGTCAGCAGGAGAATCAACGTCGGGACTTGTACGCTGAATACCTGTACGCATCATTATCCGCTCTATTTCATGCACTGGAGCATAGAATATTCTCTTTCCTGCATTTTTTCCATCAACAAAGAATTCTGCCATGCGGTGATCTACACTTAGATGTACCTTAATATGATATACCTGATTAGGAACATAATCACATAGTTTGCCATATCGTGCCCCACTCTTCGCACGAATAATGCCCTCATTGGTAAGTTCTATACGAGATGCTGATATTCCTTTATCATCAAGAAATTCTATCTGTAATATTCCATTATGATTTTGCATTGCCTGCAAATCAAAGTCAACTGTCAACTCGCGTGTTGCAGGTATCTTGCGCTCCACACGTGCATAGTCGAAAGGATCTTCATCTTTCAATGTAAGCCATTTGTCACTTATTCCAACTGGTGCCATTAAAGGAGAATATATATTCCACATGGTAAGTTGTGACAATGACGAATAACGAGAGAAGTCATCGTCTGCCTGACTATGTGAATCTATCTGCACAGGTACAGGTATGCGTGCCACCCAAATGTCTTCCTTATTCATTGAGTAGCTTACCCACATATTGCCGTCTTGCGGCATTCCATTACCTTCAAGTATTCCTCTTACATATTGTGGTCCAAAACTTTTATAGTTGCCCCCATATCTCATTGGAGGAACTTCTCCGCATACAAGATTGAGAGTTGTGTAATTAAGTCCGTCTGCCGACAAAGATATGCCAAGTGGCCATCTGTATTCAGAAGGGTTATATACAGTTGCGTAACTGCCATCTGACAATCTCTGTCCCCAAATCTTAGCATTACTATTTACGAACCGCGCCGCACGTTCTACAGGTTGGCTCCACGTATTTCCACCATCTGCGGATATTGATGTAAGAGCATGTTTCCACAAAGCAACAAGGTGACCATCAGGCAACGTATAGTCATTATAAGCCTTATAAGGTTTGTTAAGCGGAATAAGTTTATCATTTCTGTCAGCCTCTTCCACCCATTGCATACGATAACGAGGGTTAGCAAGAATCTCTTTTGCTGCCTTTACAAGGTGTCTGTCAGCATGAGTGAAATATGGATAATCAGTATTCGACTCATTAAAAGAGTGATTATAATATATAAAGTAGATCTTTCCGAAACTACCATCAGCTTTCACTTCTCTTATCACACGTCCGATGCCGTTACCATCGTTTGGATCATCCTTGGGATCTAATGCTACTCCATAATTCCCTAAAGCATACAGACGGTTTTCACTGCTTATATACCAACCCACACGTTGATGCATTACAGCAATCAGATTATGGGCTTTTATATTATTACCAACTTTAGTATATCCTTCAGGCACACGATACTCGGGAAATATCGCAACGGGTGAAGTCCAGTGGTATCCGTCTAGTGATGTTTGCAGATTGGTATGCGAAGGTGGAATATGCTCATCCGAAGGATCAGAAAGATAATGTACATAAAACTTACCTTTCCAATAAGCCATCATTGGCTGATGATTATATGTCCAACCATTTCCGTTCTGCAAAGAAGGATGTTCACGATTAGCACGAAGAATTTGTATATTGTGCACTCCAACAACAGGCGAGAGTCCTCCGTCATGACGATTAGGATCACTCAGTTGACTGCCTGAATAATGAGCTCCTTGCGCATTCATTGGTAAAGCCAATGAACATAGTGCAATTGTAACAAAAAACAGTTTCTTCATTTTATCAATTTATTTACCAAATGCTTTGGAACTTTGAAAATTGTACCATGCTTATGCAGACTAGGTATTCTTATTTCAGATGTAATGTCTGTAAAGTGAATAAAATCCCGTGTCTTCATTGCACCAAAGTCATGCTTCTGGTAACGGTCATAATATATAATATAGTCTTTGCCCAACTTAACGGTAGTAGGACCTTCAACAAAATTCTCAGTAAATGTCTCAGATGGTTTTGTCCAAGGGCCATGGGGATCACGAGCAAAAGAAATACGAAGATTGCGATTTTGGCGCGTGTTATCTTTTACTACCATTACATAATCGTCTTTACCACGCTTTAATATCGTAGCGTCGATAGCACTGAAATGGGTGTCAACAAGCAACTTTGTAGGGGAGAATGTCACAAAATCCTTTGTTGTGGTATAGTAAAGTCTATGATTATTATTCTCCTCTTCCTGTCCCTTATCAAATTTATATGGAACACAAGAAGCCCACACGATCATCATTTCACGACGTGTATCATCATAAAATAGTTCGGGTGCCCATACATTAACAGTTGTCGTATCTGGCATAACCTCAATGAATCTTTCTTTGCTCCAATGCACGAGGTCACGAGAAGATGCATATCCAAAACCACGGTCACCACGCCAACTACTTGTCCAAACCATATGGAAAACACCATCTGGTGTTGACTGTATTGAAGGATCTCTCATCACGTGCTGCTTTCCAACTTTCGGAGATAGCCATGTTCCATGTATTGAGTCCCAATGCATACCATCACGACTCCAAAGATAGCGCAATCCATCTGTAGCAGGTTCATGGAAACTGCTATACATATATATGTCACTACTGCATGATACTAAAAATGTTGTAATTATCAGGAATATTATATTGAAAGCTCTTTTCATCATTACGGATGTATAGGGTCGTTTTTCTATTTAAGACGATATTATCCTAGTTTTGTAATCACAAAAAGCAAAACGTGATTTTGCATATTGCAAATGAATTGTAAAGATAACGATTTATGCTCTTAACTATTTTATTCCTTGGCACAATTGCTCTAGTAAATAATGGGAAACGAAAACAGTTCAAATATAAGAAAGTTGGTTCTCTGTGATTGCCGATGGTATTATAAATCTTATATGATTTAAAACACTAATATTTTTTTTGTTCAAAATCACGAAATATCCTCCACTCTCAACACATTACAAACTAGGTAATTATATTATGCGTGGAGGTTTTTTAGCAGTTTTAAACTCTTGGGTGATTTTTATCTTTCGACAAATTTCTTACGTAAGAAAAAATTATCTGTCATAAAAATACAAATTCACTTTAATCGTTCATACATTTTTATAACATTACAAATAAGAATCAAGAGTTACAAAATAAGTAATTCTAATTCAAGTGAATAATACAACAGCTTGAAATAAAAAAAACATAACAACTTAATTTAATTATTAGTTTATTCATGATCAACAATGTAAGCTTCAATAAATTACAAAATGATTTTTTTATATTTATTTGCATTATAAATAGAATTTGTTACTTTTGCAGGGAAGTTATTTAAAACCATGTTGAATATTAATATATAAAAAACAAGCCATGCCTGCAAATTATGTAAAAACCGTACGCCAATTGTTATACTATCAATACGCAAAGATTATATCAGAATCTGCTCATTGGGGGAAGACGAACTATGGTATGATTACGACAAAGTATAAGCAACTATTGTCCGGTGAAATTCATTGGTCTTCATCTGTTAGAGAATGGTTAAAAGAAAAAGAAAAGCCAGACGAATGTATTTATTGCGGAGAAAAAACAGATCTAACCACAGAACATATATTGCCTAGATGCTGTGGCGGTGAAGACATCCCTGAAAATGTGATCAGGGTTTGTAAACATTGTAATTCTTCAAAAGGAGGCAAAAGACTTTATGAATGGTCTGGCTACAAAAATAAAGATAGGATTGATCGAATAGCAGAAGGCAAATATTTAAAGTACCTATATTCTCTTCATGAAAAACAAGGAACATTGGATATGACACCACCTGAACTATGCAATTGGTGTAACATGCAAGGTTCTTGCGAGAAAAATCATTCGGTAGAAAAGCTAACAGTATTTTGTTTGGAAGGATGTTTTCATAAGAATTGATTATCATGATTGTTTAGGCGTCATCAATGCTCTTGAGTTATCAATCATTATAAGATGCCTTGACAATAATTCATTTCCTTTAGCTCTACCCAACCAGCATCCTTTATTTCCTTTAAAAATAATCGAGCGCACATTTTTGCATCATCCCCTGCACGGTGATGAGTTTCATATGAAATATCAAACTGCTCACACAAGTAGTCTAACTTATTGCACCCAAAATCATAGAGGTGACGAGCAGCACGCAATGAACAATAATATGTGATATCAGGATGCTTCAATCCATAATATTCCAAGGATTTGCGAATGCAACTGATATCGAAAGCGGCATTGTGGGCAACGAGTACAGGACAGTCATTAAGGTATTGTCCTATTTCATTCCATACATCTGGAAATTCGGGAGCATCTTCTGTGTCTTCAGGATGTATGCCATGAATTTGTATGTTCCAAAAGCTATATTGATTGTCTTCTGGACGTACTAACCATGATTTAGTTTCCACCACTTTGCTATCTTTCACAACACAGATACCAGCTTCGCAAATGGAAGCACGCTTACCTGTGGCGGTTTCAAAATCTATTGCTATAAAATCTATTCCTTGCATTCCTTACTTATATTTCTTTATAATACGATATCTAGTATATTAAATGTGGGATACAAAAATAATAAAAACATAACTAACCACGACATAAAATGCAAAAAATAACACTTTGTTAAAAGTATATTTGCTAACATTAATTATAATCAAAGATAATATCACTAAACGACTATTTATATATCTTTGCGTATTAGAATTAATCTACAAATAACAATAGTATGAAACTAAAACACGATTTATTAATAACTATGTTAGTCTTATGCCCATTTGGAATGAAGGCAACAGACTACTACACCGCACCTGATGCCACAGGAGATGGTAGCAGTGCAGATTCTCCAATGGCATTAACTACTGCTGTAGACAAGCTCGTTGCTGGCGACAACCTGTATCTGCTTGACGGACAATACGACTTGACTTCCACTATTAAAATAAGCAAATCAGGAACAGAAAACAACATGATATTCATAGGTGCCTACAAAAATAGCAAACCTATTCTAGATTTCAGGAACGAAACTTATGGAAATCATGGTATTGATCTTAATGCAGACTACGTTCATATAAAAGGAGTTACCGTGAGATATGCCGGCAAACAAGGATTCCAGAACAATGGTTCATATAACATGATGGAACTAATGGACGTATATGGCAACAGTGATACAGGTATACAACAAAAAGGAGGCAAAAACAACGTTATACTGAACTGCGACTCACACGACAACTTTGACTATGAGAAAGGTGGTATTACGGCTGCTGACTTCGGAGGCAATGCTGACGGATTCGGAGACAAGCAATACGAGGCGTCTCCAGGAAACACTTATATTGGATGCAGATCATGGAACAATTCTGATGACGGATGGGACTTCTATCAACGTATTGGAGGAACAACAGTATTCATAAACTGTATCTGTTTTCAAAACGGTCCTGCAACTTTCGACTTAAGCAATTTCCCCAGACTGGAGAAAGACGCAGCATGGTTTAATCAGTTTGCTGGAGACGGAATAACAATTACCGATGACAATGGTAAAACTCACAAATGCTCATTGAAGGAATATTATAACAACGGAAACGGGAACGGATTCAAGATTGGTGGAGCGAATACAAAGCATGATGTATTGCTGTTCCGTTGTCTTTCTATTGGAAACTCTGTAAAAGGTTTCGACCAGAACAGTGACGCGGGCAAGATACAGATATACAACTGCACATCATACGCTAACGGAAATAATGGCGGAAGCAACTATGGTTTCTACAATGACAATGGTTATAGTCTTGATATAGAAAACTGTATAAGTCTTGATTCAAAGGGTACAAACTCGTTTAAATGCAGCAACCTTGTGAATGAAAACAACACATGGAACTCAGGGTTCAGTGTAAGTACCTCTGATTTTGCAAGTATAGACACATCAAAGGTGCTTGCCTCACGCAATAGCGACGGAAGTATTGCCGAGAGTTCATTGCTTCATCTAAGTTCTGGTTCAAAACTTATTGGCGCAGGAACTGACCTTACTGCAAAACTTACAGAGGTGGCTAGCAGGGGATATAGTATAGGCAGCACAAAAGACATAGGCTACGTTGAATATAGTTCTACTGCTGCCGTGGAAAACATAAAAGGAGATGATGCAAATGGCGACATCACAGCTATATATACTATAAACGGAATGCGTACCAACAGCATGCAGAAAAGGGGGCTCTATATAATTAGATATAATTCTGGGAAGACAAGTAAGGCTGTTGAATGATGTTTTGTACATAATCAGATGTTTTACTTAAAAAAATAACCTGTTGACTGAATTATTTTTGACTTATTGAAACGAGGGCATATATTTGCATAAGTTTAAAATTTAAACAATAGTAATATCAACAAAAAAAGAGAATTATGAAAAAGATTATGTTGACAATGATTGCCGCAATGACTATGTCACTGGCAATGGCTCAAAATCCATCAGACGGTAGACCTAAAAATCATCCAGAGCCAATGACTGTGGAACAGATAACAACACAGCTGCAAAACAAACTAGGGCTTACAGATGAACAGTATGCAAAGGTTAAGGCTTTGAACGAGAAATACGCCGACATACTTAAAGGTCATCAGGGAATGAGAGGTCAGCGTCCTCCTAGAATGGAAAATATGGATAACAGCGAGCAGCCACAGATGACAGAAGAGATGAAAAAGATGATGGAAGAACATCGTGCAAAGAAGCAGGCTTATGAAAAGGAGTTGAAGGACATTTTATCTTCAAGTCAATATACAACATACCAAAGTATGATGCCTCAGCGTGGACACAGAGGACCAGCGGAAGGAAACGATAAATAACTATTTCACTAAATATTAAATGCCCCCGAGAGTATGACAATTAACTTTCGGGGGCATTTTAATATCTATATTCGATTACTTTTTATTTTCAGCTATGATTTTCCCTATCTCAGCTATAATATTATAGTTAGTATCAGAAGTCTCTTTGGAATCTTTAATAAATATAGCATAGGCAACAGCCTTTTTATTTGGGAAGACCATTATACCAATATCATTATTAACAGCAGTTCCATTCTTTATATTTGGAGCAGATCCCGTTTTATGTATAACAGTAATTCCTTTTGGCAGTTTATTTTTAATAGAGCCAGTAGCTGTCTTTTTCATTGTATCCCATAAAAAATTCTGAGTAGCAGGTTTCAATAAACTATGTTTATAGAACATTGTAAGCAAATTTATAGCCTCATTAGGAGTTGCCCAATTTTGAAATTGCTTATCAGGCTTTGCTTGTTGTTCTGCCTCATTTATCTTAATTGTCATATTGTTAACCCCAATAGATCTTAAATAATGATTGATAGACGAAGCACCTCCATTGTTTTTCAGAATGACGTCACACCCGATATTATCACTGATAGCTACCATATAATATATGATATCAGAAAGTGCCATTTTAATATTCCCATTTGGATATTTTTCTTGTATAGTACTCCATGTTTTTTTCTTTAATTCTGCAGAACTAATAAATATAGAATCACTAAGTTTTATCTTATCATTATCAACATCATTCAAAACTTTTAGAGCTATAGGAAATTTAAAGACGCTTTGCATTGGATAATGCTCTTCACCATTAATAACAACAGACTCGTTGCTATTAAGGTCTAATATTGCGACCCCTATTCCTGCATTCTTATTATTGATAACGTTGTTTATCTTATCTTTAATAGTACTTATCTGTGAAAAAGAACTGATGGAGATTAACACAAGTAAAAATGAAAGTTTAAATCTTCTCATATATTTATTTTATATAATTATCTATTCAGATTACAAAGATAAAAGCATTAATTTAAAATTGAAACATTTATAAATTAATTTTTAAATATAATTCTAACCTTTAGCTTTACTTAACCACAGAATTTGCGCTTATCTTATTAAAAAGCTGAAGAAAGATGCTACCGCTAAATATTTTGTCCAATTATAAGTAATGATTCTTACAACAATTCTTTAAGATTGATTTCTATTTATATAAAAAGCTGAGAGTGAAAAACTCACTCTCAGCTTTTTATATTTAAGTTGAACAACTATGTCCTGAAGAATACCGAATTACTCGCTAAGCCCGAAATCAAGTTGTTTTCTTTCAAGATTGGCTTTTGCAACTTTAATCTTAATAGCGTCACCAAGTTGGTATGTATGGTGATGACGACGACCACGCAAACAGAAATTACGCTCGTCAAAATCATAATAGTCATCATCCAAATCACGCATAGGTATCATACCCTCGCAATGGTTTTCATCTATTTCTGCATAAACACCATAACTTGTGATACCACTGATATGAGCCTCGAAGACTTCTCCAACTTTATCGCTCATGAACTCAACCATCTTATATTTTATAGAATCACGTTCGGCACTCTGAGCAATAATTTCCATATCAGAACAATGCTCACAAAGCTCCTCGTAATGCTTCTCGTTTGCACTTCGTCCACCTTCTGCATATCTTGTAAGGAGACGATGTACCATAGTGTCTGGGTATCTACGTATAGGACTCGTGAAATGAGTGTAATAGTCGAAAGCCAATCCGAAGTGTCCGATATTGTGAACACTATATTTTGCCTTCATCATAGCACGCAAGGCAACAGACTGAATCATCTTCTGTTCTGGTTTGCCATCACAATCATCCATCAACTTGTTAAGACTACGTGCAGTAGCACCCTTAGTTCCTTCTGTCTTTACCCTATATCCGAATTTAACGATAAACTGGCGCAGTGTTTCCAACTTCTGAGGATCTGGATTATCGTGAATACGATAAGGAAGTGTCTTTGCCTTTGCACCGTTCTTCACCTTACCTATACTCTCGGCAACAGTACGGTTGGCAAGAAGCATGAATTCCTCAACAAGTTTGTTAGCATCTTTTGAACGCTTGAAATAGCAACGTGTAGGTTTGCCGGTCTCATCAATATCGAAATGAAGTTCCTCACGATCAAACTTAACAGCCCCACCCTTAAAGCGTTTAGCACGAAACATCTTTGCAATTCTGTCGAGCATAATCAACTGATCAGCATTCTCGCCCTTATATCCTCCCGCAGGAGCTATAGGAGCAGGCTCACCAGTACCATCAACGACACCATTATCCTCGAGCAGTTGCTGTACCTCTTCGTAAGCATATCTTCTATTGCTTCGGATTATAGTATGAACGACTCTCCAACTCTTTATGTTAGCCTCTTCATCAATGTTAAAAATAACACTATACGTAAGTTTATCCTCATCAGGTCGCAAAGAGCAGATTAAGTTACACAAGCGTTCAGGTAACATCGGTATCGTGCGGTCTACAAGATAAATACTGGTGGCACGTTTTACAGCCTCCTTATCTATGATAGAACCCTCAGTTACATAATGGCTAACATCAGCAATGTGAACACCAATCTGCCATAAACCTTTATCAAGCAATTTAATTGAAAGGGCATCATCGAAGTCCTTTGCGTCTTTAGGGTCAATGGTACAAGTGAATACATCACGGAAATCTTCACGTTCAGCCTCATCCTGTTTTGTGATTTCACCAGTAATGCTGTTGGCGGCATCCTCTACTACTTTAGGATATTTATAAGGTAGCCCATATTGTGCGAGAATAGTATTCATCTCCACATCGTTGTCGCCAGTCTGTCCCAACACGTCAATAACTTCACCCATAAGGTTCTTATGTTCAGCATCAGGCCATTGAGTAATCTTTACAACAGCCTTATCATCACTTTGTCCACCTTTAAGTTTATTCTTCGGGATAATGATGTCATGAACGAACGTGTTATCAGGAGTTACAAGATAAGCAAGACTCTTGTCTACACGAAGTCTGCCGACAAACTGATCCTTCTTTCTTTCAAGGATTTCAATTACTTGTGCTTCCTTAATATGGTTTTGACGACGTGCCATAAAACTTACTTTCACACGATCACCATTAAGTGCCCACATAGAGTTACGCTCAGAAACAAAAATAGGAGAACCGCCACCCTCAGGCAAGAATGAATTCTTACCATTAGACTTTCTGAGGAAAGTACCTTCCTGTAACTGTCCCTTTGTATTCAAACTATATGAACTGTCTGTAACCTTCGTAATAAAATCATCCCAAACCATTTCTTCCATTATATCAATGGCAAGCATCTTCAGTGGATGAGTGTCTAATCTTAGGGTACGGAATATTTCCTTAAAACTCAGCGTCTTACCTGGCTGAGAAGAGAAGAAACCTTGCAATACTTCGCGCAGTTGCCCCTTTGTCATGCGTTTACCGCCTTTCTTTCCTTTTCCCATATTTATATGTTCTAATAATTTTCTTTCCACAAAGTAACAAAAAAGAAATGACAAAAACAATTTTTATTAGATATTATTTTATTATTGCAGGCAATGTTACACCGCAAAAAGAATTTGAAACATAATGATTGGCTAAAATAAAAAATAATATCGTATATTTGCACGTATTAAATAAAGACATTGAATTAATATTATTTTTAAAATATATCATGATATTTAGAAAACTATTTCTGATAGGGTTTATAGGCTTTGCCATGACCACAACAGCAAAAAATGAAGTGGAGTTTACCACTAAGTCATGCAACATCAAGGTAGAGTTTTATACTCCGTCTATCGTGAGGATCGTAAAGGTCCCCATAGGTCACACTTTCAACAAGAAAAGTCTTGTTGTTATTGCCAATCCGCTAGACGTGGCGATAACAAGAAATGGCAACAAAGTTACAAGTGATTCTTTAAGCATAACTGTTGACAATCTTGGCAGAATTACTTTCAAAAACAAAAAAGGAAAGTTACTTCTTAAAGAAAAGAACTGTAATTTTGTTTTACGTACAGATGGTGCTGATAAAGGAGCATACAAAGTTAGTCAGACTTTCTCATTAGAAAAAGACGAACCAGTATATGGTCTTGGAACGATACAAAACGGCATTCTCAACCGCCGAAACACTCACAAACTTATGGAACAGTCTAATTTGGAAGACTTTCAGAATGTTGTGCAGTCAATAAAAGGTTGGGGACTATACTGGGACAATTATTCTCCTACGAACTATGACGACGACGCAAATGGAATGTCGTTATCATCAGAAGTAGGAGACGGAATGGATTATTACTTCATGTATGGCAAGAATGCCGATGGGGTGATATCACAGATGAGACATCTTTCTGGTAAAGTTCCTATGTTCCCTTTATGGACATTCGGATATTGGCAGAGCAAGGAAAGATACAAGAGTAGCAAGGAAGTTGTTGACGTAGTAGATAAATACAGAGAACTGCATGTCCCTCTTGACGGAATAATACAGGACTGGCAATATTGGGGAAGCAACTATAACTGGAACGCAATGGAATTTCTTGCCGACGATTACCTTGACGGAGCAAAGATGATTGAAAAGGTACACAGCATGAACGCACATTTAATGATATCTATATGGGCAAGTTTCGGACCTATGACAAAAGCATACAAACAACTAAACGAAAAAGGACTGTTGTTTGATTTCCAAACTTGGCCACAAAGCGGACTCACCCCTTGGCCACCACGTATGGACTATCCATCAGGAGTGCGTGTATATGATGCTTTTAGCCAAGATGCACGTGATATATATTGGCAAAACTTAAAGCGTCTTTTCAATCAAGGCGTTGATGCTTGGTGGATGGACTCTACAGATCCTGACTTTTTTAATCCAACAGACAAGGACTATGAACATAAAGCAGGCAACGGCACATGGCGTAGCCTAAGGAATGCATTCCCACTATGCACAGTTGGTGGAGTTTATGACAGTCAGCGCAAGGAGAACAGCGATAAGCGTGTGTTTATCATGACACGTTCTGCCTTTGCAGGTCAACAGAGATATGGTTCAAATATGTGGAGCGGTGATGTGGCTTCTTCATGGGATATGCTGAGAAAGCAGATTCCTGCAGGACTTAACTTCTCACTTACTGGAGACCCTAACTTCAACACAGACATAGGTGGTTTCTTCTGTGGTTCATATAATAACAACGGCAGCGGTTCTGCCACACATAACCCACAATACCAAGAACTATATGTACGTTGGTTGCAATATGGTTTATTCTGTCCTGTATTCAGAAGTCATGGAACAGACGCACCACGTGAAATTTATCAGTTTGGCAAAAAGGGCGAACCTATATACGACGCCATAGAGAAGATGATTAATCTTCGCTACCGACTACTACCTTATATATATTCAACAGCATGGCAAGTAACTAGCAAAGACTATAGCTATATGCGTCCACTATTCTCAGACTTTGCATCAGATCGTAAAGTATGGAATATGCCTAATGAATTCATGTTTGGAAGTTCTATCCTCGCAGCCCCAATAGTAGAGGCAAGTTATACACAGGAAAAGATAATAAAGGAAAACGCCATGACTGGCTGGGACAGCAAAGAGGTCAATGCACAGACAGAGAACTCAGCTATAAACTTTAAAGAAAATAAGACCACACTTAAGTATCTTCCTGCTGGAACCAAATGGTTTGACTTCTGGACTGGCAAAGAATACAAAGGAGGCCAATATGTCAACCTCAACACACCACTAGCCGATGTACCTATGTTTATGCGCGCCGGAAGTATAATTCCACTTGCACCAGAAATGGAATATACTGGCGAAAAGAAATGGGACAATCTGGAAATAAGACTCTACCCTGGTGCTGACGGTGACTTTACACTGTATGAAGACGAGGGAGATAATTATAATTACGAGAAAGGAATGTATGCCACTATAAATTTCCATTGGGACAATGCCAACAAAATCCTAACAATAGGTAAACAAGAAGGCAACTATCCAGGAATAATAAAAGATAGGCAATTTAATATCGTAACGCCAAACGGTAAAAAGTATCACATTAATTACAATGGAAGCGAAATAAAGGCACATATTTAATAAAAAAAACTGCCATGTTACATAACAAAAAGTTTATGAAACATGGCAGTTTTCTTTGCATTATAAAAATTTGTATTTTTGCGGGAACTAATATAATATTTGATATGATCCGCAATCGTTTTTTACTTTTTTTATTTCTTACATTGGCTGCATCCACTTGTTTTGGAAAGGACCATAAGGAGAGTAGTAACATCACTAGTCGTCAATTCACAAATCCTGTGATTTGGGCAGATGCTCCAGACCCAGATGTGATAAGGGTCGGGGATTATTTCTATATGGTGACTACAACCATGCATCTTATGCCTGGAGCACCAATCATGCGATCAAAGGACTTAGTGAACTGGGAAACAGTTAACTACATATTTGACAAACTTACAGATTCGCCCAAATACGACATGAAAGAAGGTACTGTTTATGGTCGTGGTCAATGGGCTACATCACTAAAATATCATAATGGCAGATTCTATGCCCTGTTTGCACCAAATGATAATCCCGGAGGAGACACATATATTTGCACAGCAAAGAATCCTACAGACAAATGGACACTAGTTTCAAGATTGAGACATTTTCATGATGCTACATTATTTTTTGACGATGACGACCGTGCTTATGTTGTATATGGCACAGGACAGATGTGTGAACTCACTCCTGACTTGAAAGGCGTGAAAGAAGGCAGCGATGTTAAACTATTCAATCGTGAAGCTGACGAGACCGGACTTCTTGAGGGTAGCCGTATGATAAAGCATAACGGCAAATACTATCTATTGATGATCTCATGGCCTGCAGGGAAAGCTCGCCATCAAGTATGCTACCGTGCAACCAATATTCATGGTCCATTTGAGAAGAAGACAATTTTGGAAACTCCATTCGGAGGTTTTCCTTATGTAGGTCAGGGTACTATAGTTGATGCAAAAGACGGCAAATGGTATGGAATTATATTTCAGGATCGTGGTGGAGTCGGTCGTGTGTTGACTCTTGAACCATGTACTTGGATTAATGAATGGCCTATTCTTGGTGACGAGAAAGGTCACGTTCCAGAGATAATGGACAAACCAGTACAAGGATGTAAGACTACGGATATTGTGGGAAGCGATGACTTCAACAGTAAGAAACTAAATATGTATTGGCAATGGAATCACAACCCTATTGACAATGCATGGTCATTATCAGAACGAAGTGGCTATCTTAGACTTAAAACTAGCCGCATATCAAATAGCATTTTTGACGCACCTAACACTATATCACAACGCATGAAAGGTCCGAAGAGCAGTGCTGTTATAAGTCTTGACATCAGTAAGATGAAAGACGGTGATAACACTGGGTTCGCAGCTTTCAATGGTGATTCGGGTATACTCACTATAAAAAAGACAGGTAAAAAGAATGTATTAACAATGAGTGAAGAGTCTGTTAGTCTCAGCGATCGTGCAAAAGAGATTACCGGCGTTAAGAAAAACGCAAAAGACAGCGTGGAGATAAAATCAAACAAAATTTATCTGCGCATTGACGTAGACTTCAATCCAGGTAAGGACATTGCAAAGTTCTATTACAGCCTTGACAACAAGAATTGGAATAGAATAGGAAGCGATTACAAAATGATTTTCGACTATCGCCGTTTCTTTATGGGTACAAGATTTGCCATCTTCAATTATGCGACAAAACAAGCAGGCGGTTATGTTGATATGGACTTCTTTAAGTTCAAAATGATGAAATAATAGTTTGACCAAACTATAAAAATCAAAGAAGGAACTATATCAACATAAGAGCCAATCTCTTTACTTCTCTGGAATCACTTCCAACATATAGATTGCATCAAGACTCCAAAGTGAAGCATCATTTGTTGAGAAGTTATCTATATCCTTAAGTAGGCTATTCCAAGCAGCGTTTCGTATAACCTTATCGTTAAGCGAATATGCTGCGAAAGCCTGCAGGCGTCTTACAGGGAAATGATTATGATTCTTCGCAGCCATGAATTGATATCTACGAGCAAAATCAAGCCATGTATGTTCAAATTCAGGGACTGTTATCATCTGACGCAGTTCATTCATAACTTCGAAACCGCCCATAATAGTCATTAAGTGATTTGTCTCCTTCATATTAACGTCACCTTCATAACTAATTATACCAGTTGCAGGATCATATCCTTTAGCAAGATTCCCAGTGAAAATTCCGTCAGGAAGCGAAGAAATACTTTTCAGACCAGCAATAATCTTATCACGATATTTGGTATTACCAGTTCTCTCCCACTCTGTCATCCAGTTTCCAGCATAAGCAAGCCAATCTGGACCAAAACGCAAACGAGCTGGTGCTGTACAAGGATACTCAGAGATCGGCTCGGCAAGTCGCATAGGATCAATGTGATATAACATAATATCTGCATCGGTTTCATCATGCATAATATCACCAAGTCGTTCGTCAGATGTTAGATAATATAGGAATCTATCAAAAGCTGACTGCGAGATTCTTGCCTCCTTAGCTCCGCATCCCCAATGACTTACATTGTGGCGGCTTCCTAGTCCTTTCATATCACCTAGATGATATACATCTACTTCTGAGTTATGCCTTGTCATAGCCTCTGCCATCTTCCATATATCAGCACGCCCGGTACGGAGGAAACTATACCATAGCCAATCAGGACTCGCTAACTCTGTATTGTCCCACGCATATCCACCAACATCATAACGCCATTCTGAACGTTCTGGGGAATATGCATGCATGAAATCTCCATAATTCCAAAAACCATACCAATGATAATCTGCTACAGCTTTTTTGTATGTTTCTATCCACCAATTAAGTTTATTCTCAACAACAGATGTTAGCGTATCTTTACTTTGGGATGGCAAGGACCAAACACCAAAAGCTTTCTTATCATGAAGATATTCAGCTGTAGGAAGTAGACGAGCATCGTCTGCAGAAACGATTGCATCTTGTTTTAAACGAAGTGTTCCCGGAGCAGAAGAATATGGACGAAGCGTGATAATACTTGTACGCCCTATTCCGTAAGGTTCACTCATGCCTTTCTGAACATCCTCGTAACTAGACTCCAGTCCATGTGCCCTGTCATCATAATGGCGCAAGTCCATAGGTTCCGCTTCAGGACTCCACAACCAAATAGTCATACGCGCCATATTTGTTCGTGCACTGTCTATCTGAAGTGTTGATGGATAACTTTGCCAAAAATCTTTCAACGTAGCAGATATACCACCACTTACATCACCAACATAAGCAAGTCCACAAGATCTTGTGCCAGTAAAGGTTCCTATCCAAGGAGATTTACCCGTAACACGTTTGCGAATAGTAAACGAACCATCATTAAGTTGAGAGAGTCTGAACCCGTCCCAAGCAGCCCAATCATCCAATAGTTTTTTCTGCTCATCATCGAAGGTCGCATATTCAGGAATACGTAACCCGTTCATCTGATCAGTAAGAAAATCGTGTTCTCTGCTTAATTCACGCCTTCCATCAAGAGGCTGCACTGATTCTGTCCATATACTATCCTCATCAAAAGAAAACGCAACATGACGATTATAAACGGTTTCGCGGAAAGGAACATCAAACTGAAGTCCCAAGCTCTTAATGAAATCATTATTTTGATTCCCGTCATAAACAAAACTATGCTGAATTCTTATTTGCTCACTCCCATAATAAAGATAAAAACGAAGCGTAAATGGCAACGTCATGTTTGGTTCTTTATCACTAGTCATATGACCATTAATACGTACTACCGCCCTAATATTACCACAGCTCTCTATATAGGAAGTATCTATGACAGACTTATATGACGATAAAGATGTTGACGCTACGACACGCCCCATGTCGGCTACCTTTATTCCCTTATAAATTATATAATCCATAAAACTATTCCCATGTCTTGGGAACAGCACTTTCATATCACCAGTATTTACAGTAATTCCATTTTTGGAAATGTCCACAAGTTTATGCTTTACATGCTGTCCATAACCAGCCTTTAATGTGGTAGCATTAACTCCTTTAGGTATTAAAGCAGAGAATGCAGCCCATTTAACACTTCCATCTTGCCAACGTGCATTTGTCCAACTATCAACAGGAATATTGCAAATTCCATAATTATGTAATGACTTATCTGTAACTTCACCTTTTGCAAAAGGCACACCAAATGTTACAGGCATAGCTACATCAGGGACATTTCCAACCCAATGGAGTGAAACGTCAGATAAACTACTTTTATATGTATGGAAGTTCGCTATACGAGTATGTGAAAGCGTTGTACGAAAGCCAAACCAGCCTTGTTCAAGAGGTTTTGCATCAATATAATCGACGATGCATTCGCCATCAAAAAAATATCTTATTCTGTTTCCTACCTTCTCTATCTTGATATGATACCAATGATTTGATTTAAGAAGATGTGAAGCATCCTGATACTCTCTAATTACAGGAGGTTGACCATTACCTGTATAACGTCTGAAACGTGTAGTGGTATTATAGTTCCCTCCATAACCTAGATAATACATCTGCAAAGCAATCTGTCTGCTGAATACTCCATCCCTGGCAGACATATTGGTCCAAATATTCTTGGCTTTTGGATCTGAAGCCATAAAGAATGTGTTGAGGTCACTAAGTCTGTCGTTCGGACTAGTCATTACAACTTGTGCATCAAACTCTACTGTAACATCACCATGAAGAGGGCTTACATTCCATAATGTAAGCCCTTTTGGGGAAACTATTTCCAAAGTATCACCACCATTCTGTATAACCTTATATTGTGATGATTCAGATTCAACACGCCATTTCTTCTGCCATGACTGCGCATTAGAGACTATACATACAGTCAGCAATAACAATGAAAACAGTTTCTTCATAAACATTTATTTTAAATAACCAGCAAGTTTACTGTGTATAGCTTTTAGACCTTTAGCAATATTGTTTGCATTTGTCTTAGCACCCAAAAGTGAAGAATGGGTGTGGTCATGATTATAATACTTATCAGCCTTTTCCTTGCTTCCGCATTTCTTATCAAGATAATCAGCCATAATATTATGCAAATCAACAAACTCAACTCCTGTCTGACTGACAACCTCACGATACCATTTTCCATAAGAATCGTTACGGCGTTCAATCTTACCATTACTCCATTCATTACGTGGTGTAAGAGAAACAAGGATTGGTGTTGCACCCTTCTCACGGACATCATCAATAAACTTCTTCAAATACCAACCAAAACTATAAACCAATTCATAAGTACCATCCTTAGCTGATTTATATACATGACATGTATCAGCAGCTCCAGGAATTACGCCGCGTTCTTTATCCTTATCTATACCACCAATATCATTATGACCAAATTGTATAAACACGAAGTCTCCAGGTTCAAGCGCATTATACACCTTATCCCAACGACCTTCATTCAGATATGTACGTGTAGAACGCCCTGCTTGAGCAGCATTATAACATGTTATTTTCTTTTTATCAAATACGGTATAAGCTTGAGAACCAAGTCCCCACATACCATTTTTATCCTTATCAGTATTCTTGACAGTACTGTCGCCTGTAAACCACACAACAGGTTTATCCTTCTCTCGCTGAACTTTATATGCGGGAAGTTCTACTGTAAGCATCATATTCTGAAGCGGTTTCAAAGCAGGATTATCACTCATGGCAATACCTTCTGCTGCGCTCCTAGCATTCATCATTGCACCAAAACGGCTACCGTGAATATGGTCTCCATAGAAAAAATACTTTTCTTTCCACTTGCTGTAACCATCAAGTTTCTTTCCTGATATTTCATTGAGATCTATAAAAGGAACACCTTCTTCGGCTGCAACCTGCATAAGCCACTGAGTATGTATCTTTCTGACAATCTTTCCTGTTTTCTCATCAAAAGCATCACGTGGTGTAAGACTCATCAGAATAGGATGTGCACCAACAGCACGACAATCACGAATGAAACGACGCATATATTCGCCATAAGTATAAACAGTTTCTTTCACTCCTGTTTCTTTTATAGTAACATTCAGAGAATCATGACCAACTCCAGGAATACTGGCACGAGCACGTCCGCTATCATAAGGACCATTATCATTATGACCTATTGAAATGATAACCCAATCACCAGGTTTAAGAGCTTTCCTTACATCCGGCCACAACTTATTATAAAATGTTCGGCTGCTTGTTCCACCCAAGGCTTGATTCTCTACGGTTATCTTATTTTCGTCAAAAAACGTATGGGCGAAGAATCCCCAGCCCCATTGTCCGTTATTACCGTTACCTAAAGTTCCATTACGCATTGTAGAATTACCGACAAGAAACAATACAGGATTGTTTCCATTACGACTACTACCAGCTGGGATACGGGCAGTCTGCGCTTTGTTAAGACTGTCGAGAGTAAGATCAACTACATTATTGACATCCGCCAATGGTTTTGGCACATTATTCTGAGCCATTGAAGGCAATGCCAACATACAAAATGCAGTGAAAAATAATTTTGTTTTGATTATCATCGTTCTATTATCAAATATTTTAATTTCCATCAGGTTTTATAGTATCACTGACAGGAGCCGGATACCATAGAAATTTATTATAATCATCAGGAGAAGAAGGACTGTAATCCTTCCAATCATTACGCAAAGCCTTTACCATTGGAAGATTAAGTTTCTTCATTCCCATTATGATCATTTTAGCAACTTCGTAAGCACCATAAGGATTGAAATGAGTATTATCGGCAAGAGCCTTGTCCTGTCCCTTGAATGTTCCAGCAGGATAATGCACTAAAGCTTTCTTGCTGTTCTCAAATCCCAAAGTCTCGAAGAAGGTACGAGTCATATCATGAAGTTCTATAACTGGTACATTTTCACGACGAGCCACAGCACGCATGGCATCAGGATAGTCTCCATGAGTTTCTTGTATATGAACTTTAGCCAAGTCAAAACTGCGTCTTTGGGTTGGAGTTACAAAGATTATATTACCACCTTTGGCACGAACCTCATCTATAAACTTTTTCAGGTTATACGAGAAATTATACCAAGCTCCAGAACCAGGTCCTTTCTCTTTCTGATCATTGTGACCAAACTCGCACATGACATAATCACCTTTCTTCATCATGCATAGTATTTTATCAAGGCGGTTTCCTGCCAAAAAGCTACCAGCAGTCAGTCCACTTTCAGCATGGTTGCTAATAGACACGCTTGGTCCAAACCAACGTGTTACCATCTGTCCCCAACTAGCCCAAGGTTCTTTACTCTGATCAACTACAGTAGAATTTCCGCACAGGAATACAGTTAGAGCAGTGGTGTCTGGTTGTATCTCGATACTCTTAACACATGGATTAACTCCATTAAACTCAAGGGTGAGACTATCATCCCAATCAAGATAATATTTTTCTCTGTCTTTAAGAATAACCTTCTTTGTGTCACTGATTCTTGGAGAACGCTTGTTTACTATGAACTCATAAGTTTTGAATTGTCCTTTTAACGTTGCACAATTCTCGACCATTAGTCTTCGTGACTCAGCACGAACGGTAGTTATAGCCTTTTTTTTATGTGATCCAAGTGTAACAGTTACCTTATAATTGCCGTCAGGAACCTTTACTGAAAAGTAAAACGGTGTTTCTGACTGCTTTGATAATTTAAAATTCATTTCTTGGGCAACGGCAGATACTGTCATCGCAAAGATAATGAATAATAAGAATAAACGCTTTGATACTTTCATATTTCTAGAATTTAGATTCTGCTCCCAAATAGAAACCTGTCTCTGGCGGTTGATTATAACCAGAGTTTTCTGCAGCTACACCAAGTCTATATGGAATATCCTCCTCAAGACAATTTATACGATGGGTTGTAGGTATCGTTGAAACATAAAGTCGAAGTTCGCTGCTAGCTTCATCACGTGTAAGTATTTCTTCACGCCAGTCACCTAGTATATCAGCACTCAGACATGGGTTTGACTTTGTTCCATTATTAAATTTACAGTTCTTAAGCTGCAACAATGTATAGGTACGACCTGCTTTCCAATCATATTTAAGCACACGCTCATGGTCAAGCAATTCGCGCAAAAGGTCTCCATCCCACCAAATTCCAAAGTTAGTAGAACGAACTCTTCCATTAAGGATTTCGCCTTTTACATTACGCAAACCCTTGCTGTCAGCACTCCACATTTCCAATCCTGGATTTGTAGGGTCAATATCAGCAGCCATACAACGACCTACATCTTCATTACTCGGTATTTGGAATTTTACTTTACCTGTAGCCGCATCACGGAAATCACTTCCGTCACGACGGTTTTCATGACAATCCCATACTTGCAGTTTGTCTGAGTCTGGATAAAACGCTGTAAGATGAATGGCATCACCATGTCCCATATGAGTATTATATAAGCCATTACCATCATTATCAATAGCAACAGAACCTAATGTTATTTCGTCACAACCATCACCATCAACATCTGCAACTCTTATATTATGATTACCATTTCCTGCATAATCTTTCCATTTAGGATTATTAGTATCAAAAACCCAATGCTGTTTAAGTTCTTTTCCATCCCAATCCCATGCTGCAACTACGGTACGGGTATAATATCCTCTTATGAATATCGCACTTGCATGCACACCATCAAGATATCCAACTCCAGCAAGATAACGCTCAGAACGATTAGAATGGTCATCCCCCCAATCTTCCACTCTACCACGTGAAGGTACATAATTGACAGTAGAAAGAGCCTTTCCGGTCAATCCGTCAAAAACAGTAAGATACTCATTGCCATGCTTTATTATTCCTCTCCATTTATTCTCTGCTGTCTCGCGCCAATCTACTTTTGGATCACCTATCACATTTCCTAATCCATCTACTGTTCCATCACATGTTCTCATCATTACCTCAGCCTTGCCGTCACCATCAAAGTCGTAAACCATAAATGGAGTATAATGAGCGCCCGAACGGATATTCTTACCTAAATCAATACGCCACAATTGTTTGCCTTCCAACGTATAACAATCAAGATATGTATTACCTGTGTATCCAGGCTGAGAGTTATCATGAGAATTTGTAGGATCCCACTTCAGAATAATTTCATACTGTCCGTCTCCATCAACATCACCAATACTTGCATCATTTGCAGAATAATCATATCTCTGTCCATCTGGAGTTATTCCACCTTCTGGCTTGTTTATCTTTATTGGAATATAATCATTTGGAGCATTGGCTTTCAACAAATATCTCCCATCAACACTTCCTCCTTTTACGGTATACTCTACATTACCATTAACATGGATGGTATCAGTGAAGAATGTTGCACCTGTTATCTTCTTTTTATTTATTTTAATACCATTACGATACAAATCAAAGCCACATTTGCTATTATCAGCACGTAGCATGCGCCACGCAACAGCTACATCACCATTACTTTGACGAATTGCAACCAATCCACGATTGAGGGTTTCATGCTTCATCTTCCCCCAAATATATCGTGGCTGAGCATAAGCGCCAGCCACGATAAGTAGAGATAGTAAAGATAATAATATTTTTTTATTCATATTATTCATTATAAGTCGAATCTATTTCCATCCAGGATTTTGTGTAAGATTACCATTCTTAAGAATTTCTGTCTCTGGAATTGGGAAAAGATACATTTTGTCATCCCACTGACGAGTCACTGTGTTAGGAGTATAAGAAATAGATCCATCAGTATTCTTCGTAAGTTTCATTTCTGTTATCTTTGTGAAATACTTGTCAGCTTCTTTCCAACGGCGTACATCCCAGAAACGATGTCCTTCAAAAGCTAATTCAACGAAACGTTCGTTAGTATATTTTGCCCAGAAAACATCATTGCCCATACCTACAGGGAATGCTGGCATACCTGCACGAACACGAGTCTTACTAGCAGCTTCACGTGCCGACATTGGGAATTCTGCAGATGTAGCATCAGCACTACCAAGATACTTAAATACAGCTTCAGCATAATTTAAATAGAATTCACCTAGACGGAATGTAACCCAAGTATGGTTATCAACAGTATATTTACTACTTGCCGTAAGATTAATTGCACCATGACATAGCTTCTTCACATAGTAACCAGTTAAGGTTCCACCAGAAATAGGTTGTCCATTTGCACCACCATAGAAAGTTTCAAGTTTAGCTTTTTGATATGTTGGCCAAACATCACCGTTCTTAGCAACAGTAGCATCCAAACGTGGATCACGATTGGCATAAGGGTTGGCTGCTTCTTGCGTATTGGTCCAGTCGAATTTAGTACCATCTTTCATTTCATAAGCATCAACTAGATTCTGAGTAGGACAGTTACCACCATTTCCACCTTCAATACCGATAGGATAGTTACGGCTTTCAAAAGTATTTGAAGCACCATTTGATCCAGAACCATAGATACGTCTGCCAAAAATGATTTCCTTAGTGATGTTAGCATCTTTCCAGTTATTCACAGACCATAGATCAGCATAATTAGCAGCAAGGTCCATGCCTCTCAGCTTACATTCATCAAGAAGTTGCTTTGTGTATAGTGCAGCTGTATGATAACGTTCTTTATCACCTTGTGGATTAAACAACGGACTAGCCCAATACAATGCAGCACGAGCCTTCAAAGCTAAAACTGTTATACGACAAGCACGACCATTATCATTTTCAGAAGGCAAGTTGAAATCTGAAGGATTATTAACTATGCTATCCTGTACAAGATTACATTCATCAATAATAAATTTAAATGTTTCGTCAGATGTTGCTCTTGGAGTTTTATTAGTAATATCTGGTGACTGTACCTTGGTTATCAATGGCACACCACCATATTGTTTGGCAAGATTAAAATAGAAATAAGCACGCCAGAAACGAGCTTCCCATTTATAATTATTATAGCGCGCCATTTGCTTATCGTAGTCAGAGTTCATCTCATAATCAGGGAAAGTAAGTCCAACAAACTTATCCATAACCTGATTACAAACATTGATTCCTGTGTACATACTGCTCCAAACAGAACTTTTTGCATTGGTAGCACTCCATGCTCCATTAAAGAAGTCATCAATAGAGGTACCACTTACCGAAAATTCAGATTCATCAGTTGTACTACCCATTATAGCATTTCCATAACTGCCATAATCATAATCGATAGTATTATATATATCAGTCATAAAGCCACCAACATTGTTGAATGTCTGTGATACATAATCCTTATCATAAATATTGTACTCGTTATAATCCATCTTGTCACTGCAAGAAGCAAGAGCAAGAACAGCAAGCGAAGAACAAAGTATATTATTTAGTTTCATATTTTCACTCGTTTTATTTATTAGAATGTAACTGAAAGACCTGCGACAATACTTCTCGTCAATGGATTTGTCGCACCATAAGACTCTGGATCTGAGACATCCATATGATCAACACTGAACAAGTCTGTTCCACGAACGTAAACCTTAGCTCCATTAACAAAACCAGTCTTATCAAGTATAGACTTAGGTAAATTATAATAAAGCTCAATATTACGAAGTTTAAAGAAAGAACGATTTACCAACCATAAAGTGCTTGTCTGATAATTGTTTGCATTATTCTCATTGCTTAGACGAGGAAACTTTGCATCCTGATTGGCTGGAGTCCAACGGTTATCATAATAATACTGTGATATAGTTGTATTATTTATGAGTGGCCAATACATACTCTTTGTATTAAGTACCCCTGAATAAAGACCAGTACCCTGGAAAAGGCAATAGAAACCAAAGCCTTTATATTCAGCACCAAGGTGCAAAGAATAATACATACCCGGAGTAGTACTATGACCGATTGCACATACGTCGTTTGCATCGATAATATTATCGCCGTTTACATCAAGATATTTTATATCACCAGGCTGAACTGTTGAGAAATTCTGCTTAGGACTTGCTGCAATGTCAGCTGCATCCTTGAAGAGTCCAATAGCCTTCAAACCATAAATCTGACCTAGTTGGTGACCTGTCTGTACAAGGTTACTGTAAAGACGTGGTTGCTCATATTGTTCCTTAATCTTATTATGATTATAATTGAAGTTACCACCAATGTTAAATGTCACTTCACTGATTGTCTTGTTGTAATCAAGTCCGATTTCAAAACCAGAATTATCAACAACTCCACCATTCTCATAAGGAGCGTCCTGACCAATAACATCTGTATATTTACCATCAGAAGTTACCCATATATTATTATGACGTGTAAAATATCCTTCTAATGTTACATCCAAACCATGGAAAAGAGTAGCATCAATACCTACATTATATTTATAAGCTTTTTCATGAGAAGGATTTTCTGTAGCATAGCGATCAAGAGTTGTTCGTCCAAAAGAAGACTGCCAAGTTTCATTGAAAGGATATGTTCCTCCAGTCATAGTATACTGCTGAGTATAATATGTCCATGTATTATTTGGCAAGAAGTCTGCATTGATTATACCTGCAGAAGCACGTAGTTTTAAGAAGTTAACCCAAGAAATATTCTTCATGAAATGTTCCTTTGATATAACCCAAGCTGCTGACAACGTAGGTGAAAAGTTCCATTTGGTAGTTGGTGCAAGTCTGCTTGATCCAGATTCAACAAGAGCTAAATCTGCAAAATAGCGATTCTTGAAACCATAATGAGTATACCAAGATGCATCCTGACGATAAATTACAGTATTTATACCGTTTGTCTCCTGATACTCATAATCCCATTTTAGTTGAGAATATACAGAATGATTGCCAAATGTATTATTATAGTTAAATCCACCATCAAAATGGAAGCGCTTGCTGAAACTATTTGTTGTAGCACCGTCTCCCATAGCAGTCTCTGCACCGCCAGTATATAAAGTTCCAGCTGTGGCTGTACCATCGGCTGCCCAAGTAGCACTATTCATACCATATGCATATCCTTTGCTATGATTCTCCAATATATTTGAAGAGTTATCATAAGCTACTCTTAATGTTGCACCTAAACCATCCAACCAATCAGATAAATCCTGAGTAAGAGTGGCATCAGAGAAAAGGCTTCTTGAATGGTTCTTAGCATAAGCCGCACCAGCACTTTGGGCAACAGGGTTTACAGTTCCATTCCATGTAGCGTTACCACCCCACATACCATTATCATTCTTTATTGGGAATGCTGCAGATGGAACTGAATAAACCATATCCCATATATTAGCTGAATTACCAGGACGACTAGCCTCAGCTAAAACACCCAAAAGATTAACTTTTAGTTTTGTTTTATCGAAAAGGTCTATATCCAAATTTGTACGAAGATTACCCTTAACATATTTATTCTGTGTTGAATAACCGTCATTCATATCAAAATTCTTAATGAATCCCTTATCTGAAATAAGGTCAATCATTGTATAGTAGCGGAATTTTTGCGCACCACCACGGAACTCAATATTAAATTTATTTGTTACTCCAGTATTGCGGAATGCTTCATCAACCCAATTTACATTAGGATACATTGTTGGGTATGTACCATTTTGGAATGCAGCAATTTCTGCATCAGAATATTTTGCAGCTAATCCATCATTACCACGAGCTTCATTTACAGCCTGTGCATAAGTAGATGCATCAACAAATTTAGGTTTATTTGCCATAAAGTTCCATAGATGATCATATGTGAACTTTACTTCCTGAGAATTATACTTACCACGTTTTGTTGTAATCAATACAGCACCATTAGTACCTTTATATCCGTACAATGCGACAGCAGCTGCATCTTTCAATATCTGAACAGACTCAACTTCCTCTGGAGAAAGATTATCAATATCACGTTCGATACCATCTACAAGTATCAATGGTGAGCTACCAGATAAGCTCTGTAATCCACGTACATAGAATGTTGGATTCTGTGCAGCATAATTACCTGAATTCTGCAAAGAAATAAGACCAAGTCCCTGACCTATAATAGAATTGCCAATGTTTCTTGCACTACGCTTATCTGTTGTATTATTCGTGATAATAGAAACGGCAGCTGTAGACTGTTCACGTGAAAAGTTTACATCAGCGCCAACATCAACTAGCTGGTCCTTGAATGCAGTTGTATCTTTCTGTGCAGCAGCTGGCAAGCCAAGGCTTGCCAACATTGCCAACACTAATATATTATTCTTATTCATTATTGCTATTAACTTTTTATATGTTAACAATTAACTTTAAATTACCAACCAGGATTTTGAGTCAAACCATAAGCCTTATTAACTTCAGTCTGTGGGAATGGCTCAAGATACCATTTTGGATCATAACCAGACCACCATGCGCGAGTATTCTTTAAGCCAAACTTTTCATAATTAAAATGAGTAGGTTCATAGAACCCCGGATTCTTATTACTACCTTTGTCTGTCAACTTATCACCATTCCACCATTGTGTATTGGCACCAGTTATGTCATTTACATGAATCCATTGGCCGTTAACTTTTCTCAATCGATACATTCTTAATCCGTGTAACTGCTTAGAAAGCACCTCATCACCAAGTTTATATCTCTTCACATCGAAATAGCGAGAATTACTCATACCAAGTTCACAAACACGCTCACGAAGAATTTCATTCAAAAGGTTTGCCTTGTTTGATGTCAAATCCTTATCAGGATTACATGCAACCAGCCCCTTAAGACCTACACGTGCACGAATCTTATCCACATATTGCAATGCTCCTGTGAAATTGTCATCTGCCTGTAATAAAGCTTCTGCATAAGTAAGATAGAAATCATTCAAACTAAGAACAACCCATTGAGGCTGAGCACGCAAATATACATTATTTGTACCTGTAATATATTTGTTATTGCCATATCCTGTAGCAAAGTATCCACTTTGTGTAGCAGGACCATTCAATGCTCTAGAACCGCCATCCCACAACTCAAAATTATTACCACTCATTGTTCCTGAGTTCAAAGAAGATGTTTCAAGGTCACCATTCACCATTACAGTCTCATAAAGACGTGGATCACGTGTATAAGTACGATGCTGTAGCTCCTGTTTAGTAGCGATAGTATCACCCTTAACAAACATCTGGTCTAATTTTCCAGCCTTTGCTGTTTCATCCCAATTAAATGGTTTTCCGTCTGCCCAAGGGAACATTTCTACATATTCCTGAGTTGGAGCATAAGAATAACGTTCATTCAATCCTCCACCAAGCTGTGTCCACATATATTGTGTATCTTTACCAAAAGAAGATACACGTGTTGCAAATATAACTTCAGGACTCTTCTGATTTACATAACCATAACGGAATGCATAGCGATAACCCTCAATAGTATTTGTAGCAGGTTGAACAAGAGAATAACCTCCATTCGCATTCAACTGCTGCAAGAAATCTTCACATGCAGTTTTACAGCGTGTCCAGCGATCCTTGCTGTAATTTCCATACCATACAGGACTACTATCACTCATTGAATAAGTTGAACCATAATATGGTTTATCAGAATTAAACAATGGTGAAGCTGCGAATTGCAGAATTTGACATTTCAAAGCCATAGCTGCAGCTTTTGTCCATCTACCTGTTTCAGAAGTAGGATCTTCTGGCGTCCAAGGTAAAACTTTAGAAGCCTCATCTAGTAAACCAACCATAAAGTTTACAGTTTCTTCAACAGAAGTACGTGGTAAATTATAAGAAGTTTCACCAACGTTAAAACTGCGTTTTACTATAGGAAGGCCACCATACATTCTAAAAAGATTAAAATATGTAGAAGCAATAAGGCAATTAGCCTCTGCCTTCATCTGAGTCTTTTCAGTTTCCTCCATGTTTGGAGTTCTACCAATATTCTCTTGAAGCAAATAAGCTGAGCGTATCAGTTCCCAACAATTCTCATTAAGATAACCAAAGACAGAAGAGTTACCTGATGTTGCGTTCAGCTGTCCTGAATAATATGTTTGAAAAACTGATGATTGCGTGAAATGCAACTGCCAACAGTCTGTTAAAGCATCAAACTTACCGTTCCAATAACTAGCAGAGTTATGAGAACTTGTATATGGTAGACCATAATATTGCAGTGCATAAGTACCAACAAGGAACTGTCGTGTATATTCGGCATTATTAAACACTGTATCTATTGTAGCATCAGTACCCGGAGCCTTGCCAAGAAATTTATTACCAAAGGCAATATCATCTGTACAAGAACCAAATCCTAAGGCTAAAGACAATGTCAGGAATGCTCCAATAAAAGTCTTATTATTTAGTTTCATATTAATTTGCGTTTTTTATTGTTTAAGCGAAAATCATTCTTTTGCGTTAGAATCCCACCTTTAAAGAGAATGTATATGTCTTCTGAAGTGGATAAGAAGGAGAGCCACTTGCGGTTGCTTCTGGATCACCCCATTTATATGGAGTGAAAGTCAATAGATTGTAACCACTGAACGAAAGTTGAAGCTGATTTAGTCCAAGCTTCTTCATAAATGCCATGTGGAAATCATAAGCTACCTGCAACGTTTTCAGACGCAGATACTTAGCATCTTTTTCATATAATGTAGATGTAGCATAATTATTGACAGCATTGTCCAGAGTTGCACGTGGGTACTCATAATTCTGACCTGGATTTTCTGCATTCCAAGTATTATCTATATGGTACTGAAGCAAACCACCTTGAGTATTACCAGTACGATTTTTAAATGGCTGACGGAATACATCATCAAGCATTCTGCTTACGTTCCACGCACCAGTCCATTGAGTACTGATAGAAAGATTCTGATATGTAAAACCAAAGTTAACACCCATTACATATTCAGGATCGTCTGTGTAACCATTACTACGACTCATATCATTTCCGTCAATTATACCATTATGATCAAGGTCTACATAAACTGCATCACCAGGTTTCAAATTAGCACCAGCAAGCTGCGTAGGGAACTTCTCACCAAATTCTTTTTCATAAAGAGCAGGAGTCTCTGCATCATAAAAACGATAGAATTTATATTCTGAGCGTGCTCCAAGACGATGTCCCTTAGCATACTGATACAGATTATTATAAGGAGCTTCCTTAGCTTCCTTCACCTTATTCTGATTGTAACTGAGGTTTACACCAGCCCAATAGAAGAAATCTTTTCCTAGTTTATCATTCCATTTAAGAGACAACTCATAACCCCAACTGTCAACCACACCAAGGTTCTCGGCAGGAGTTGTGAATCCTATAATTGAAGGTACCGTTCCATCATGAAGTAGAATATCAGTACGGTGCTCCTTGTAATAATCAACAGTAGCACGAAGTTTATCTTTTATGAAATAAATATCAGCACCATAATCTTGCTTAAATGCCTTCTCCCATGTAACATCAGGATTGTTTCTTGACATTTCGTAAGCTCCCTTTGATACTGTGTTATTTTCAATACCGAAGTTATAGCCACGACCACCACGAGAATAAATACCAGAGTTGTTTACATTGTATGGGTCATCAAGATACATAAAGCGACTACCTCCAATCTTATCATTACCAACAAGACCGTAACTTACACGAAGTTTAAGAAAACTAACAACTTTTTTCAATGATTTCCAGAAAGACTCGTCACTGACTACCCAGCCTAAAGAACCAGCAGGGAATGTTCCGTAACGTTTGCTAGGTGCGAAGTTTTCGGAACCGTTATAACCAATATTGAACTCTGCCATATATCGGTTATTCCAGTCGTACGTCAAACGACCTACAACACCAGCATATCCTTGTGGAATATCAGAGAATGTTGAAGGATAATAGTTCTTACTCTGGTTAAGCAACAACAAAGCGCCGACATTATTCAATCCGAAAGAACGATTATATGTAAGAGATGTCTCAAAATACCAATCACGATCTTTACCTGTTGATTCAGAATAAGCAATCTGACCATTCTGACCAGCCATCTTATATCCAAGCGAACCATCAGATTTTAATACAGGATAATATGTAGCCATTGCACGTGAGCCTTCCTTTGTAGAACCAAACAAACTATTGTATGAACCCTTAATCTTAAAAGAAAGACCTTTAGTTATCATATCAAGTTTCTGATTTAACTGTGCATCTAACTGAAGCTTGTTATTACTATATTGATAAAAACCGCCATTTACGCCAGCATTACCATAATAAGTAATACCACTGCCACCAACAAACGGTAATCTTAAATCTGAATAATCAGTTGTTGTCTCAACATACCTGCCATCTATAATACCAGGACTTGAGAATGGGGTCGCCTGATAAAGAGCCTGAACCATTCCAGTAGCCCCCTGACCCGTATGGGGCTTATTTGAATTATCAACACTACCAGCAATGTTAAATGACAATGTTGTAGTTTTAGTTACATCTAAGTCTAAATTCGCACGATAGTTGAAACGATTATATTGATAGCCAAATTTATAATCCTGTCCGAATTCTTTAAAAAGTCCACCTTGCGTGTACATACCAGCGTCAATAAAATAACGCATTTTGCTAGTACCACCACTAATGCTGACATTTGTCTTCGTCTGCATGGTAGACTTCTTCATGATATAGTCATCCCACTTAATACTTGGAAAACGAATCGGATCACTTCCTGTACGGAATTTTTCAACGATGGCATCTGAAAACTGATGTGCTTTACCATCATTGTCATTCATCTGATTATAGAATGTAGCGTATCCGTAAGAATCAGCCTGCTCAACCATCTTGGTTGGAGTCAATATAGAGAATGAAGTATTGGCTGTAACTGTAGCCTTACCTTCTTTACCACGTTTAGTTGTGATAAGGACAACGCCGTTTGCACCACGTACACCGAATACCGCTGTAGCAGAAGCATCCTTCAACACAGTAATACTTTCAATTTCCTCTGGGTCAATGTCTCCCATGCTGCGCTCAACACCATCTACCTGAACAAGAGGTTCGGCATTATTGAATGTTGCCTGACCACGTACAAACACCTTTGCGGCATCACTACCTGGTTCACCAGAATATTGTACTGTTGTCACACCACTTAACTGACCAGCAAGGACATTGTTAACTGAACTTACAGGAGTACGAGTCAGGTCTTCACCTTTAATACTAGAGAGGGCACCTGTAACGGTAACCTTTTTCTGCACACCGTAGGCAACAACCTCAACAGTCTGTAAGTTGTTTGTATTTTCCTTCAGTGTGATTTTCATTCCGTTCTTTGCAATCACGGTAATTGGGTCATACCCCACAAAAGAGATTTTTAACTTTGTACCTGGCTTTACATTCAGATTAAAGTTACCATCAAGATCTGTCACAGTTCCATTAGAACCAGGACCAACAACCATTACGGTCGCACCGATTACAGTCTCACCATGTTCATCAACAACGGTTCCGCGAACATCATTCTGTCCTACCTGTTGGGTATTGGCAAACGCATGTTGCACACCAATCGCTGGTGTAAAAGTCATAGTCGCGCTAATCACGGCTACTGGTAATACTGTACCTTTTAACAATTTTCTACGATTCATTTAATTATTATTTAGGCTTAGTTTGTTAATTCGTCGCAAATATACATATACTTAATTAACGCCAAACGGTATTTTCGTACGTTTATTGGTAAAAACGTGCGAAAATACAAATAAACGCTAAATTCTTTTATTTTAAGTATAATGATATGGTCTTTGGTTTATATCCTTGTCCGCTAACCTTAAGTTTTACTTTCCCTGGTTTCCTACCAGAACGAAGTATGACCATAGCAGAACCATTATAAAGGCTACGAGAGTTACCAACAGTCAATTCATCGCTAGAAATATCACCATTGCTTACACCAATGATGTCAGCATCACCAGAAACGTCAAACATCAATTTGCTGTTTGCCATAGGTGAACGCAATCCTTTATGGTCAACTGCCAATATACGTACATGCATTAAATCATTGCCATCAGCTTTCCAATTTTCAACATCTGGAATAAGTTTAAGTTCCTTTGGCTCTCCAGCAGTTTCTATCTTATGACGTGCTACTATTTTACCCTTGGTCCTTGCTACTGCTTCAAGTATACCCTTTTGGTACACCACGTCAGTCCACTTTATTTTATTACGTACCTTTGGATCAAGAGAGTTTTTCTTTATTCCAAGGCTTTTTCCATTAAGATATAATTCAACTTCCTCGGCATTTGTATACGTATATACTGTGTATTTTTTCCCAGGAGTACGATTCCAGTGATCAGAAATTCTGTCTCCATCAAATTTTACCCCATTCCACATCTCTGCATCATCCTTAGAATCTGTGACACCGATGTGAACAACTGGCTTATCTGAAAATATTGATTTCAGAAAATATGCTTGTGGTTTAGGTTCTAATGAAATATCAAACACACCATTATCCCAGCCTTTTTTTGGCCACCCAAGACTTTCGCCAAGATAGTCTATCATTCCCCAATATGCTAATCCGACGACCTTATCTAAATTCATCTCATAATAGTTTGGCCCCATCATTGGCATATTTGCCTCACTCTGATAGAATATCATATTTGGAAAACGACGCCCATCACCAGGAAAATACATATAACGATAATTATATGCCTGAATATCAGTAATCATAGCCAAATCACATGGTAATGAATCTGTTTCCCAATTACGTCCTCTTGGATGCATTGCCACTGTTGTCAGACGCGTGCTATCATAACGATTCAGTAATGTCTTTAACAATCTATACGCAGTTACTCCCCAATCATTATAAGGCAAGTCTGGATATGTCTGCAATTCATTTCCAAGACTCCACAATATCACAGATGGGTGATTTCTATCTCGCTGTATCCATTCAGGAATATCATACTGCCAATGATTAGACCAAGATTCTCTTCCACCAGAATATTGGGTAAGCCATTTATCATAGACTTCATCAACAACAAGAATACCATATTTATCACATAATTTATATAAGTCTTCACTGTATGGATTATGTGAACAACGAATGTGATTGAAACCAAATTCTTTCAACAGCTTTATTCTTTTTTCTATTGCACGTGAATAGGCAGCTGCTCCTAATGCACCCAGACTACTATGATTAGCTATACCTTTCAATATAACTTTTTTACCATTTAGTTTTAATCCAAATTCTGGAGAAAATTCTATGGTACGTATACCAAACTGCTCTGTAACTTTATCGGCAACCTTACCACTTTCATCATACACAGAAACTTCTGCCGTATACAAATAAGGAGAATCTATATCCCACAAATTAGCGTTTGAAATATGTATAGGTTCTAATTTGTATTCAGCATCACGGCTACGTGGTGAAAATCTAACATCATTATTCTTCTCTGCTACAACTTTGCCATTGGCATCAAGTATACGTACTTTTACGTCACCGTTTTTTTGCTTATTATAACGAAATATCTCTGCCTGAATATTTACGGTGTTGTTATCCTTTGTTGTAATATAAAGCGGATGGCGTGCAAAATACAGTTGCTTATCTGTCATGATAAGTTTAACCGTTCTGAACAGACCACCACCAGTATACCAGCGTGAATTGTTTTCTTTTCTCGTATCAGCTTTTACAACAAGAACATTCTCGCTGCCATATTTAATTTTATCAGTAATGTCTATACCAAATCCTACATAACCGTATTCTGTTCCACCTATACGCTCGCCATTAAGATAAACATCACCAACAAGCATTATACCACCAAATTCCAACATCAATCTTTTTCCTTTCCAATCTTGAGCTGGAGTGAATACCTTACGATACCATCCTATACCCATTTCCTTAAAGCCACGTGCTGAAAGGCGGCTCTTTACATTAGCCGCTTGATCAGAATTATCGGCATGTTCATCCTTAGAAGGAGCTACCCAAGGTTGCTCCATCTGAAAATCATGTGGAATTATTACGTTTTTCCAAGTACCATTCTGCTGTGTAGCTTCATTGGCAGTAAGCGTATTTCTACTAAATTGCCAATTATCTATAGTTATAGTATCACGCTGTGAGAAAGCATTTTCGCTCACACATAGCATCATAGAGACGATGCCGTAAATTAGTTTTTGCTTATTCATGTTTAGGTACAACAAATTTGTAATTTATAATTTGCAAAATTACAACATGAAATATTATATAAAATAAACTTTTGTACACAAATCAGTAATTTAGTACTATTTTAAGTACTTGCACACCCAACCAAATGATTAGTGAATAATACAAATGATAATTTCTACGTATTCTTATATACTTCCCCACGGACTTTGGTTCTTCGTCAATTTAGGGGGATATCCTCAACAAATGATTATATCCCACAACCAGAAAAAGTTTTTTTAATGCCACTAATGTCACTTTGTCACTAGCCCTTTGTTTATAAGGGTTTAGCGAGTGACATTAAGTGACATTATCGGTGTAAAAGTGACATTATACCCCAGAGCGCACCTATTTTTGGCGATTTTTTCGCAATTATGCTATTTACATAATACATATTTTTGCTTTCTGAACAGCATGGATAATACAAAAAGCAACTCCATACACACATTGACGCGATAGAATGAATTTGAAATATGGATATATATTTTGAAACAGAGTGCACAAACTATCACCTAAATTTTCGCAATATTTAAGTAATTCAATTACATTAGCATATGTGTAATCCGATTACACAACGTGTGTAACCGCGTTACACAACGTGAAAAACACGATTACACACGTTAGGTAATTGAATTACCTAACGTGAAAAAAGTGATTACTTAGCACAGGTAAACGAGCGATGGTCAACATGACAATAAAAATAAGCTTATGACAATTATCACTATTTATACAGTTGGGTTCTGAGATAAAAGCTGAACGTGTTACGAAATATAGCGCACATAATGACGAGTACAGACCATTATAAACGAAAAAGTGTCTAGATATGTACTAGTATATTTGGCAAAAAATCGCCAAAAACAGGTGTACTCTGGGGGATAATATCACTTTTACACCGATAATGTACTCGCTCAGCCCTTATCGTCTTTAGCCGGAATAGGTTTACATTTGTTATTAAATAAGTTGTCTCATCTTACCAGATTGGTTGACATTCAATCCAATATGGTTGTCACCAGATATAATCATTTATTCAGGGTATCACCCCCATAAATTGATAAAGGCCCCAGGCTTTTCATTTTTTTAGCTACAAAGCTACATCATCAGCTGGATACGCTTTTCATAAAGGGAATAAAATATATGACGTAGTATCCGTAGCTAAAAAACAAAAAAACATTGAAGAGACATTGCCACATAATTAAATGACAAGGACTCTCCAATGTTCAATTATACTAATAACGGCATTAGCTATGCCAGAAACATTATAATCATTTGAGCAATAATAACCCTTATAAACATACCTAGTGGATATACAGATGCATAGCTAATGCTTGCACTATCAGTTTTCAATGAATCATTGGCGTATCCCAATGCCATTGGATTTGCCATACTTCCACAAAGTATTCCACAGATCGTACCGAAATCAAACTTATGCGTCTTCAATGCAATAAGTCCGATGATGATAACTGGCACCACGGTTATGAGGAAACCTATTCCTACCCAGGCGAGACCTTCTGGACGAACAACTGTAGCAAAAAAGTCTTTTCCTGCATCAAGTCCCAAGCATGCAAGATACATGCTAAGTCCCAACTTACGTAGCATCAGCGACGCAGATCGTGTGGTGTATGATATAAAATGGAGTTTCGGCCCTAAAGCACCAATGATTATACCCATGATAATAGGGCCACCAGCAATACCAAGACGCACAGGACTAGCCATTCCTGGTAACGAGATAGGGATACTTCCCAGTCCCAAACCAAGGATGATACCAAGTAATATGCTGCCGATATTAGGCTCATTCAAAGTCTTAACCGAGTTTCCAAAATATCCCTGCATATTATTCACTGAATCATGCTGGCCAACAACAGTAACTCTGTCGCCATATTGCAATCGCAAATCGTCTGTGGCAAGAAGTTTTATATCACCACGGGTGACACGACTCACGTTAACTCCATAAGAAGTACGTAGATGCAGTTCACCAAGTCTCTTACCATTGAGTTCTGTTCTTGTAAGAACCAAAACACGGCTCTCTACCTTTGAGTCTATAGCATTCCAGTCAATCTTCTCTCCGTTCCAGTCTTTATTAACTCTCTTTCCGAAAAGTATTTCCATTGCAGCCTCATCTTCACGATTGGTAATAACGAGCAAGCTATCATTTTCCATAAGTTTTGTCTCAACCATAGGAACAATAACTTCCTTGCCTCTCCATATACGTGATATAATAAAACGAAGATGAGTCATTTGTGAGACGTCTGAAATAGACTTTCCGCCAATAGCAGGATTAACGACTTCAAACTGAGCTATATATGTATGATCCTCCTCATTTATCTTTTTAACAGCCAAGTCTTCAGGTTTTACAAAGACTTTACGCAGGAACAGCATCGCAAATATTACACCAAGTACACCAAGGGGATATGTTACAGCTGTAGCCAAAGCTGTGCTACCACTAGCCATTCCAAGATGATTTATAGCCTGAGTGGCTGCACCAAGAGCAGGAGTATTTGTCGTAGCACCACAAAGCAAACCTACCATATTAGGCAGACTTACTCCTGTTAAAGGAATAAGCAACAAGGCAAAGACGGTACCAAAAACGATAACCGCCAAGCTCCAGAGATTCTGCGCCATGCCTTCATGCCGCAATGATCCAAAGAAGTTAGGCCCTACATGAAGTCCCAGGCAATAAACAAACATTGATAGCCCGAATGTTTCAATATAATCCAACAAGACTGGATCTATTGTAAAACCAAGGTGTCCGGCAAAGATACCAACGAAAAATACAAAGGCTACTCCAAGTGATATTCCCATCACCCTGACTTTGCCAAGAGCCAGACCACAGGCGATAATTAAAGAAAGAATAACTAAGGTCTGTATTGAAGAATGAATGTTAAATAAACTATTAATCCAGTCCATTTTAATTATAAAATGTTCAGATACTGTTCCAAGGGTATTCCCCTGTTTTTATCTATGTTGTCTTTATTCAGGTCAATAAGTTTGTAAACACCGTCCATAGCCTTTCTAGTTGAATCTTTCAACGACTCACCGTCAAGCAGATGCCCGATAAGTATAGCCGAGAAAATATCTCCTGTACCAGGAAAATGAACAGGAATCTCATCATAACATAATTTGAAATACTCGTTATGTATATTATTGTATCCAACTACTGAAGGTTGCCCATCAACAGTGATACTTGTTATGAGAACAGACTTGGACCCTATTTTACGCAAATGTTCAAGAAGGCTGTGAGCCTCATCATTTGTAACGCCTTCGGCTTTATATTCGCGTCCGGTAAGGTAGCATGCTTCTGTATAGTTTGGGTAACATAAATGAGCAACACTCAACATCTCACGCATACTTTTTACCGCTGCAGGAGTTACTCCATTATACAATTTACCCTCATCGCCCATTATAGGATCAACAAAAATCGTAGTTCCAGTTGACGCTTGTTCCAGGCAATAGCGCGACACTATGTCGGCTTGACGCTCGCTGGCTATAAATCCTGTGGCGATGGCATCAAAAGAAAACCCAAGTTCCTTCCATACGGGAAACACGCCTTTTATATAGTCTGTGGTATCAAGTAGATTAAACTTTCCGTAGTCAAGTGTATTAGACACTAAGGCTGTGGGAAGATTATATGTGGGATGTCCGAAATAAGACAATATCGGAAGCATTGCTGCCGTAGCAACTTTGCCATATCCCGCCATATCATTTATCAGAAGAATTTGCTTCTTATTCATCCTTAAATTAATATTTCGGGGGCAAAGGTAGTAAAAAGTTAAGATATGAAAGGTGTTTATACTAATAATTTCATTATATTTGCATAAAAATCTACCTAACCTCTAATGAAAAAATATTATCACAGACAACGCTACTCGATGCATAGCTTGGGTCAACGGTAAAAAGCATAAATAGGAGGACTGTTATCACACGAAATTCCCCACATTTAAGCACTGTAGATACGCTATCATTATTCACTATAGGAAATGTAGATTTGCTGTCGCAACCATGATAATGTAAAAATGGTTGGAATATCCGTAATTTATATAACTAAGTGTTGCCTGATTATGCTTATCTTTGCAACCATAAAATTATAATCAAGTAAATATGGCTGAGAATGATGTTGTTATTATAGACTCCATTGACAAGTACAATGAGATGATGGGACTTGAGACAAAGCACCCACTGATTGCTATTGTGGACATGTCTGAAGCTAATTATCAAAATGCCAGAAAAGAAAAGACTTTAGAATATGAAGTTTATTCCGTTTGGCTTAAGCAGACCATGTGTGGCGACATCACTTACGGACGCCAACCCTACGATTATCAGGAAGGCACGGTCACATCTTTCGCACCTGGCCAAGTGGTACATTTCAAACCGATAAAAGATTATAAGCCACAGGCACTTGGACTTATCTTTCATCCTGACCTTATACGCGGAACAACTCTTGGTCACGACATTAAGCAATACGCTTTTTTCGACTATTCTTCGCGTGAGGCATTGCACCTAAGCGAGGATGAAAAGGCTATATTCAAAGACAGCCTTAACAGAATTAAACTGGAACTAGACCATCCGATAGATAATCACAGCAAAAAACTTATTTGTAGAAACATAGAGTTACTACTTGATTATTGCATGCGATTCTATGAAAGGCAATTTGTAACCCGTAAAGCTGCCAACCGTGATGTTCTTGACAAGTTTGAAAAGCTACTTAACACTTATTTCACTGGCGACAGAGCATTACATGACGGTCTGCCATCTGTAAAATACTTTGCCGAGGAATGTTTTCTATCACCCAATTACTTCGGCGATTTGGTAAAAAAGGAAACTGGAAAGACTCCGCAGGATCACATACAAAGCAAGATTATAGACCTTGCCAAAGAGGAACTTGCAAGTTCAGAGGACACTATAAACGAAATAGCATATCATCTCGGATTTCAATACAGCCAGCATTTCAATCGTTACTTTAAGAGGAACGTTGGCATAACTCCAAGCCAATTCAGGAAACAAATAGCTGAAGCATAAAAGCTTTTATAAAAAACATTAAGATTATTCTGATGGGTAACCATTGCAAAGATATAAATACGGTATGTAACTGCAATAAACTGTTCAATACAAAGACTCTTCATCCTCTAGTAAGCATTATTAATTTATCAGGGAAATGCGAGGAAAAAGAGATAAAGTTGAACACTTATTCGGTACTGATACAGGAACATCCGTTACTCAGAAGTGGCGGAAGAAAGCTCTATGATTTCAATGCTGCCACCATATTCTTCAGATCACCAGACAAAACGATTAAAATTGCTGGCGAGAAAGATTGTCTGCAATCAGGTAAACTACTGATTTTTGATACTGATCTTTTATGTGGAACAAGTTTAGGCAAACAAATCAAGAACTACACGTTCTTTAAATATAAGCCAGAAAGTGAATCTTTGCACATCTCAGCTGCTGAACTTAAGACTATATACAACTGCATTGACAACATTAATCGTGAACTACAATGGGGTATAGACAAGTTCAGTTCAACTATCATAAGTAACAAAATTGAATTGCTACTAAACTACTGTTGCCGTTTTTATGAAAGGCAGTTTATCACACGTCATGATGCATCTGACGAAACATACAATACTATACGCAATGAGATAGATGATTATATGCTAAATGGCAAGATACACAAAATGGGTATGCCATGCACATGCTGTTTCAGCAAGAGACTAAACTTATCAAGTGCATATATCAATGATCTCATAAAGCATGAGAGTGGGAAAGACTTTGCCAGCTATTTACAAATAAGACGTATTGACATAGCAAAACAAATGATTGTTGAAAACAAAAAAAGTGATGCATATATAGCGCTTGCACTTGGATTCGGCGGAGTTGCAAACTTTACTAAACTGTTCATGAAGATTACAGGAATGACAACAGAAGAATACCGCAGATAAGACTTTTTATCTAAATAAATTAGTAGAAATAATATATAATAATAGCGAGAAAAAAGCAGTTACAAAAACTTAAACGTAATAATTAGTTTTTGATTACAAATTATTTTTGTAACTTTGCAGAAATTAAAAAACGATAATGAAAGATATTTGCTGCATTGGACATATAACTCTGGATAAAATCATCACTCCTAAAGATACAGTCTTTATGGCTGGAGGTACATCCTTTTATATGTCTTATGGTATGAATCGGCTTCCAAATGACGTTTCATATCAACTCGTCACAAAGGTAGGAAAGGAATCTCTTGACGAAGTTGAGAATATGAGAAAACTCGGCATAGACGTGGAATGTCATAAAAGTAACAAGAGCGTTTTCTTTGAAAACAAATATGGCGACAACACAAACAACCGTACACAACGTGTTCTAGCTAAAGCTGATCCATTCACAGTTGACGAGATGAAAGGTATTGACGCCCGTGTATATCACCTTGGCAGTCTGCTTGCTGATGACTTTTCGCCGGAAGTTGTAGAATATCTCTCAACAAAAGGACTTATCTCAATTGATGTTCAGGGATATCTGCGTGAGGTTAGAGGAGAAAATGTATTCGCTACGGATTGGAAAGACAAAGAGCGAATACTTGAATGCACAGATATCATAAAGCTAAACGAGCATGAAATGGAAGTTATCACAAATTCAAAAAATCCACGTACTGTAGCTATTAAACTAGCAGAAATGGGAGTGCGCGAGGTAGTGATAACCCTTGGCAGTTATGGCAGCGTAATATATGCAGAAGGCAAGTTCTATGAGATTCCTGCTTATGAACCCAATATTGTTGTTGATGCAACAGGATGTGGTGACACATATTCTGCAGGATATCTTTATATGAGAAGTTTAGGTGCGAACTATTCGGATGCAGGAAAATTTGCAGCAGCCATGTGTACCCTTAAACTTGAGCATAGCGGTCCTTTCGACAAAAGCATAGAAGATATTAAGAAGATTATAAAATAATCAATAGTTATATTGAAACATGATAGTTTATGATTTTATCTTAACTATCATGTTTTTTTTATCAAACTCTATACTATCGCGTTCGATATAATTTCCCAAAGTACCGTTTGCTGACAATTCCCGAGGTGTTCCTATACACATTTTTTCATCATTCATAAGCCACAGTTTGTCAGCCAACTGTAAAGCCTGCTCCACATCATGTGTGGAAAGCAATATTGTCTTACCCAACTGATGTGAAAGATTCTGTAATAGCTGCATCATTTCTATCTTACTGGGAAAATCAAGAAAGGCAGTAGGCTCATCAAGAAAAATCATTTTAGTATGCTGGGCAAGTGCTTTGGCAATCATTGTCTTCTGTCGTTCACCGTCACTTAGCGTCTGAACCATACGGTCTTTCAATTTTAAGACTCCAACCATTTCCAAAGATTCATCAACAATTTTCTTGTCATCCTTATTCAGTGTTCCCCAAAAACCAGTAAAAGGATATCGTCCCATACCGACCAACTCTCCTACAGAAATGTTTTCCACTCCTGCTTTTCCTGTTAGCACAACACTTATCTTACGTGCCAGTTTAGCGGAAGAATAGTCATTGATATTAACATCGTCGATAATCACATCACCGGCAAGTGGTTTAATAAATCCAGATATTGTTTTAAGCAGTGTAGACTTCCCTACTCCGTTTGATCCAAGCAGACATGTAAATTCACCACTGCTAAGCGAAGCATTTATCTCTTCACTCACTTTTTTATCCTTATATCCGATAGACAAATCATGCAGAACAACTGATTCCATATGACAAAGATACAGCAAGTATAACACAATACAAAATAAAAAAGGTGTTTTTTGTTTTTATTATTAAGACGCAGTCTTTGTTCAATGTTAGTTAAAGATGCTCCAAACAAGTGGAAAATCAAAGTAAAAGAAAAAAAATTAGTAACTTTGCACTCAATATGAATCAACAGACGTCACCAATACAGGAACTACAAAGACAAAAAATGCTCTTGGAAATAGAGTATTATTCAGAAAAAGAAGCTTTTCGCAAACAAACAGAATCCACAGGACTAATGCGTAAGGTAAAGAAGGGAGAAGCATGGTTTCCTCTAAATATAGGGGCAAGTTACTATAACTCTCTAAACCAAATGGCAATAGAGGTAACAAGAAACACGGATACAGATACAGAACATAACTTTGAATTTGGAAGACCTGTAGCTTTCTTTAAAACAGACGGAAAATCATTACATTACTTTAATTTTACAGGTACTGTATCTTTTGTCGATGGCAACAGAATGGTCGTGATTATTCCAGATGGAGGACATGCCATAGATCTTCAAGGATGTACTGAAAAAATAGGTATACAACTGTTTTTTGACGAGACAAGCTACAAGCTGATGTTTGAAGCTCTTGACAGAGTAATCAAAGCAAAGGGAAACAGACTGGCATATTTGCGTGATTTATTTTATTCGCATCAGAAAGCGGAACGTTTCTCTTTTACAGCACAACGCTTTCCTTGGCTTAATCCAACTCAGGAGAAAGCCGTAAACGAAGTACTTTGGGCTAAAGATGTTGAAGTTGTACATGGTCCTCCTGGAACAGGGAAGACAACAACTCTTGTTGAAGCCATCAACGAGACGCTTATGCGAGAATATCAAGTTTTGGTTTGCGCACAAAGCAACATGGCTATTGACTGGATTTGCGAGAAGCTTGTAGACCGGGGAATAAACGTGTTGAGAATAGGAAATCCAACTAAGGTGAACGATAAAATGCTTGGATTTACTTATGAGCGGAAGTTTGAGGGGCATCCAGAATATTCTCAGCTATGGGCTATAAGAAGAGCTATACGAGATTTGAGAGGCCAAAGAAAAAGCCGTGACGAAAAATATCATCAGAAGTTGGAACATCTGAAAGCACGCGCCACTGAAATAGAAATAAGAATTAATTCAGAATTACTTGGTGAGGCAAGAGTAATAGCATCTACACTTGTCGGTTCGGCAAACAGACTTCTTGAAGGACAGAAATTCGGAACGTTGTTCATTGACGAAGCAGCACAGGCTCTTGAAGCGGCATGCTGGATACCGATAAAACGAGCAACAAGAGTAATCTTGGCAGGAGACCACTGCCAACTTCCACCGACAATTAAAAGTATTTCTGCACTTAAAGCCGGATTAGGTAAGACGCTGATGGAACGTATTGTAGAAAACAAACCAGAAGTAGTTACGTTGTTGAAGATACAGTATAGAATGAACGAAAAAATCATGCGTTTCTCCAGCGATTGGTTCTACCACGGGCAAGTGGAAAGTGCACCACAGATTAAATTCCGTGGTATACTTGACTATGACACACCTATAGAATGGACAGAAACAGCACCGGTAACAAATGACAAAAATAACACTAAAGCCACAAGTGGTGAAGGCAAAGACGGAGAATCAATAATTAATAAGGAAGAAGCTCGCATAACTCTTGAAAAACTTGAAGATTATTTCACGAAGATTGGCAAGCAAAAGATTCTTGAAGAACAAATTGATGTAGGAGTGATATCTCCATACAGGGCACAAGTGCAATACATGCGCAGACTTATAATGAAAAAAGAATTCTTTAAACCATATAGGCATCTAATAAGCATCAACACCGTGGATGGTTTCCAAGGTCAGGAACGTGATGTGATACTGATTTCATTGGTAAGAAGTAATACCGATGGTCAAATAGGATTTCTGCATGACCTTAGACGAATGAATGTCGCCATAACACGTGCAAGGATGAAACTGATAATAATAGGCGACAAAGAAACACTGTGTCGTCACCCATTCTATAATAAGCTATGGGAATATATTAACGAAGAAGATTGATGGCTAACACTAATGATATGACAATAGGGTCTCCTGTAAGAGACATCCTTAAATTTGCAATTCCACTGATATTGGGATATATACTGCAACAGATGTATCTTATCATTGACGCAGCAATTGTGGGCAGATGGATTGGTGTAGATGCTCTTGCAGCTGTGGGAACATCAAGCAGCATCATGTTTCTTATCATGGGATTCTGCAACGGCTCATGTGCAGGTTTCGCCATTCCTATTGCTCAAGCTTTTGGAGCAAAAGACTACAAGAAGATGCGGTCATACGTGAGCAATGCCATACGTATTGCAATAGTAATGGCTGTAGTGATAACATTCATGAGCTGTATATTCTGCGGAAGAGTCTTGAAAATCGTAAACACTCCTACAGATATATTCGACCATGCTTACATATTTCTTTTTCTGCAGTTTCTTGCCATACCGTTTACAATCGCATACAATCTTCTTTCAGGATTCATACGTGCTATTGGCAACAGTAAACAGCCATTTTATTTTCTTATTGCATCATCATTTATCAACATCATACTTGACGTAATACTTATTCTGATTCTCGGAATGGGTGTAGAGGGCGCAGGTATAGCCACACTGATATCACAATGCTGTGCATCGTTGATGTGCTGGATATATATAAAACGGAAACTGCAACTACTGATACCAACGGGAGAGGAAACACATTTTGACAACAAGCTAATAAATATATTGCTCAACAACGGCATGCCAATGGGAATGCAATTCTCTATCACTGCTATTGGAATCATTATGCTGCAAAGTGCCAATAATGCGCTTGGTACCACCTATGTAGCTGCGTTCACGGCAAGCATGCGTATAAAATATCTATTCACATGCGTACTTGAAAACATCGGAGTTGCTATGGCTACGTATTGCGGACAGAATATAGGCGCAAGAAAAATTAATCGAATAAAGACAGGAATATACGCTGCAATAAAAATCATGCTTGTGTATTTTGTCATCACGTTTATTATTATATATCCTTTTGCCGACTATATGATGATGCTTTTTGTAGATGGCAGCGAAAAAGATGTAGTAAGCAACGCAGCAATGTTTATGCGCATAGCAAACTACTTCTACCCTGCACTAGGACTGCTCACCATATTCCGCTATAGCATTCAGGGACTTGGATACAGCAACCTAAGTATGATGAGTGGAGTTATGGAGATGATTGCACGATGTGGTGTAAGTATTTGGATTGTACCCGCGCTGAAGTTCACTGGTGTATGTTATGGTGATCCTGTGGCATGGATAATGGCTGATATGTTTCTTATCCCTGCATTTATCTGGCTATACGGTCATATCAAAAGGAAGCAACATCAATGCGTCTCTTAACAAAAAACTTGCTGGCAAACAGGAAGAACAGTAACACTCCAAATGCATTTTCAATGGCTACCATCCAGAAAGCTGCTTTATAACCAACCATTTCGGAAACTACTCCACCAAGAAGTATTCCTATGCCAAAGCCCAAATCCCATGAAGTAAGGATTGACGAGTTAGCCGTGCCACGTTCATTATGATGAGCCACGGCTACAAACATATTAAGAAACGCAGGATACATGTGACCGTTACCTAATCCGATAAGGAATGCCGACAGATAATAGCCTACAGGATTTATCCAGGCAACAAACATAATGTAACCAATAAGAGCTATGCAAATTCCGTATGCGGCATTGTGAGTGAGGCGACCTTCACGCAAAGCTTTAGCTCCCTGAAGGCGAGAACTAAACAGTCCTATTGAAAGTAATGCGAAATAGGTGCCTGTACCTCCAGTAATACCCAGTTCCTGTTTACTATATATTGCAAGATAGTTGCTCAAGACTCCAAAACAGAAACCAAACATAGCAATATTGATGGCAAGCAACCATGCGCGAGTCAGAAAAAACCTGTCAAGAGAAAGCTTTTCTGTATTCTTAACGATAGAGTTAACAGGCAATTTCACTGTTCCATCAATAAGCAGGCCCATAAAAGCCACGACGAGCGCTATCCAGAATAACACACTGAAATCATCCAATAACTTATATAAATATATTCCTATTGATGGTGCTATAGCCATTGCAAGATTATTGCTTAGTCCGAAATATCCCAAGCCTTCATTTCTACGGGTTGAAGGAAGTACATCTATTGCCACTGTGCTATTTGCCACTGTAGCAGCACCGAATGGGCCTCCGTGTAATGTCCGGACTATGGCAAACATAAGAAGCGTGCTTGCTGCTATATATCCTGCAAAAAACACAAAAAACAGGGAAAGACAAATCATAAGTACTTTCTTACGATTGAAACTATCTACAAAGAAACCACTGAACGGGCGTACAACCAACGATGCTATTGTATATCCAGAAAGCACTAGTCCTATAACATCATTAGTAGCTCCAAATTTTTCGCTAAGATATATTGGTAGCAAAGGGGTAAGTATATAAAAGGCAAAATACATCATAAAATTAGCTGTCATTACTTTTATATACGCTCCATTCCAAAGTTTTTCTTTTGTTTCCATCATCACTTGTCCCAATCTTTAAATTCCAGCTCCAACTGTATCCATTCTGGTGTAGGGAGTTCTTCATTCCCACCAGGATTTGAAACCGACAACCCTAATAATCTTATTGGATGCTCGGCACTATATGCAATTTGTTTAAGCAATTTCTTTGCTAAAGGCAGAATATCATCTTTAGTCTTCAATATCCTGTTACCAGTAATGCTACGTGTTATCTGCTGGAAATCACCATATTTAATTTTCAATGTAAGTGTCTTTCCTTCGAAATCATCTTTTGCAATACGCTCACAAAGTTCCAACACTGAGTGATAAAGTTCTATTAATACAGCCGACTTTATGCTTATATCCTGAAGAAATGTCTGTTCGCATCCAACAGATTTCCTTATACGCTCCACAACTACAGGACGATCATCAATACCCCTTGCAAAGTTATAGAATACAGGTCCAGCCTTTCCGAATACTTCAGATAGATGTTTTAATGAACATTCCCTAAGCTGAGCACCGTTAAATATTCCTATATGATGCATGCGCCTTGCTGTTTTAGGTCCAACACCCCAGAAACTTTCAATCGGTAATTTGCCGATAAAGTCAAGAGCCATATTGGGATGTATAGTGCATATACCATCTGGTTTACGATATTCCGAGGCTATCTTAGCAAGAAACTTATTATATGATATTCCTGCAGAAGCAGTCAGATTTAACTCGTCTTTTATGCGTTGCTTTATTTCTTTCGCTATATCTATAGCAAGTTCTATTCCGCGTTTGTTTTCTGTAACATCAAGAAAAGCCTCATCAATGGATAAAGGTTCAATGGCATCTGTATAGTCCTTAAATATAGCATGTACTTGTGACGACACTTCACTATAGTGTTCATGACTACCCCTAACAACAATCAACTGGGGACAAAGACGCTTTGCAACAATCATAGATATTGCAGAATGCACACCATATTTACGGGCCTCATAACTAGCTGTAGACACAACGCCACGTTCACCGTCATAACCCACAGCAACAGGTTTGCCACGTAAATCTGGATTATCACGCTGCTCAACGCTAGCAAAAAATGCGTCCATGTCAATATGTATTATCTTGCGGTCTAAGCGATCCATAAAGTAATTGCAAAGATACGCAATTTACATCAAACATGGATAATGACTATATCATTATCTTCAAACAAATAATATCTCTTTTTATTTTGCAGGTTCGTAAAAATACCATAATTTTGTAATAACATTGACAACATTCAATTAGAATACTAGCAATTATTATAGTAAAACCAAGAAAGAAATATGACATCTATAAAAGATTTAATGAACAAGGTGAGTTTTAATGAGGTAAGTAAAGTCTTAAAGGAACTATATTCTCTAGAGATAGAAAACATAAAGGAATTTGAAAACACATTCAATTCTCTGCGTACGATCAAACCAACGTTTGACTATTTCGACATGATAATTGAAGTGAAAGAAAATAATGGCAAAATATACGTAAGCAACACTCATCTTGGTAGTCTTGCAGACCTTGCCGGACGTAGGTATAAAAAACTAGAAAACATTCCAGATAATGTTTTTGCAGCCCACTGCTTATATCAAATAACTGTTCACACATACGAGACAGAGCGCTACAAAGATCATCTTGACGAATGGGATGAAGATATGATGAATCCACAAAAGGCACGCATCGTAAGATAGCATGCCTCTTGATGGAGCTTTTCTTTATCCAACGTCAAGCAGTTCTATTTCGAATATCAAAGTAGAGCCGCCAGGGATTCCTGGTTGTCCAAACTTACCATATCCCATGTCTGAAGAAAGGTATACCTCCCACTTGTCACCCACATGCATTTTTTGCATGGCAATAACCCAACCTTCGATAACGTCAGAAAGACGTATTGCCAAAGGTACTCCACCAATACTACTGTCGAAAGTATTTCCGTCTATAGTACGTCCAGTGTAGTGAGTAGTCACAATGCTGCGAGCAGATGGTTGCTTACCATTCACATCTCCGGAAGATATAACTTTATATGATACACCTTTCACTATTGTGAACACTCCATCTTCACGTGATTTATCAATCAGCCACTTCTTATTTTTATTGATATATTCTCTATTTGCCATATTGTTTAAGTTAGATAAATAATAATAACGCCACAAAGTTACGTCTTTTTTCACAAAAGAAAGATTTATTTCTGCAAGATTCATCTCATATATCTATAGACTATCTTTTTTAAAGTTCAATAGCTTTTACCATAAAGTCTATAAGAGTCTTATATCTTTGATAAAACAATAAGCCCGGATAGGAAACTTGTTTTACCTATCCGGGCTTATCTGTACTATATCAGAATTTATCTTATTCTGAAAACGCAGCAGACTCTGCGGCTTCTATTATGCTATCACGACTTTGTGGACGTGAACTTATGTCGCTCAAATCAAAATCTTCATCTTCTGTGTTAAGATCTTCTGGTTCTGCAACTTCGGCATCTTTAACCTCATTGTCGCTTCTATACATCGGAGAACGACGAGACATTTTACGGCTCTTATCGTCAAAGACTTCTTCCTTGAATGCTGTTACGCGTTTTTTATCTTCAGGTTCCTCAATATCATGCTTGATGATGAAACCATCATTAACCTCTGTACTCGGAACATCCTCAACAGGCTCTTCCTCCATTTTTGTACGACTGGCTTTAACAGCAAATACCTCGTCAATAAATTTAGGTTCCTTGCGTAACTTCTCAAGAGTCAGCTTACTAGCTAGCTGCTGACTTTCTTTCTTGCTGTATCCTCCACCTGAACATCCATCAACACCTTCGATGCAAACCTTATAGTTAAACATTGGGCTGCCGTTATCATCTTTTTTCTGTTCAAGCATTTCAAAGGTTAGCTTCACACGATTCTTCTGTCCCCATTCAATGAGTTTGCTTTTAAAGTTCACTTCTTTATAAGCAACCTTATCAATGTTGATCATCTGTGATAATATACGTTTTTCCATAAAACGCATACATATGTTGTAACCTCTGTCTAAATACATTGCGCCAACAAGTGCCTCAAAAGCATTTCCACCCATATAACTATTATGAGAAGAACTGCGTCCGTTGCTTAATATTAACTTGTTGATGCCCATCTCATTGGCAAGTTTATTAAGAGTATCTCTCTGTACAAGTTTTGAACGAGTATTCGTAAGAAATCCCTCACGCTTACCCGGGAAATGTCTATAAACGATATCTCCTACGATTGCGTCAAGAATAGCATCGCCCAAAAATTCCAGGCGTTCATTGTTCACAGGCTTTCCCTTTGCGTTACGTTTCATTACGCTTTTATGCATCAGAGCTAACTTATAGTAGCTGATGTCATGTGGGTAAAAACCTAGAATGGCGTATAAAGAAGAATAAAGTTCCTTTTCCTTACGGAAAGGAAGCTTTATTCTGTCTATTATGTTATTCAGCATATTTCTTGAAAATGACACAACAATTGTGACCTCCAAAGCCGAAGGTGTTGCTAAGTGCTGCACGCACTTCGCGCTTTTGAGCCTTGTTGAAAGTAAAGTTCATGTTGTAGTCCAAATCGGGATCTTTGTCATCTTCCTCATGGTTGATGGTAGGAGGTACAATGTCATTCTTGACACTAAGTACGCATGCCATAGCCTCTATCGCACCAGCAGCACCAAGAAGGTGACCAGTCATACTCTTAGTAGAGCTAATATTGAGTTTGTAAGCGTGCTCACCAAATACGTCCTTAATAGCTAAAGCCTCAGAAAGATCGCCAATATGAGTAGATGTTCCGTGAACATTGATATAATCAATATCTTCTGGCTTCATGCCTGCATCCTCAAGTGCATTCTTCATAACAAGTTTTGCACCTAATCCCTCTGGGTGAGAGGCTGTAATATGATAAGCATCAGCACTTGCGCCTTCGCCAACCATTTCGGCATAAATTTTTGCTCCACGAGCTTTAGCATGTTCCAATTCCTCGAGGATAAGACAGCCAGCACCTTCACCCATGATGAATCCATCACGACTTGCGCTGAATGGGCGACTTGCATGCTCAGGGTCATCATTGCGAGTAGAAAGAGCTTTAATGGCATTAAAACCACCAACACCACTTTCACAAATGGCAGCTTCGGCACCACCACCAACGATAACATTAGCCTTTCCTAGACGGATAAGGTTGAAAGCATCAGCAAGAGCGTTGCTTGAAGAAGCACATGCACTAGTTGTTGTATAGTTTGGACCGCGAAAACCAAAATGAATACTAATTTGGCCTGAAGCGATATCAGCAATCATCTTAGGAATGAAGAATGGACTGAATTTAGGTCCTTCTTCCTTGTGCAGAGCATAATATGAAACTTCCTCCTCGAATGTCTTGATACCACCGATGCCAACACCATAGACAACACCTATACGGTTTTTGTCTTCTTTCTCAAGGTCGAGACCAGAATCATTCACACCTTGCATTGCTGCAATCATGGCAAGTTGAGTATATCTATCCAACTTGCGGGCTTCTTTACGATCAAGATAATCAGTCACATTAAGGTCTTTAACCTCACATGCGAATTTAGTCTTGAAATTTGTCGTATCGAAATGTGTAATAGGAGCGGCACCACTCTTACCTGCAAGAAAATTATTCCAAGTTTCCTCAGCATTATTTCCTACCGGAGTCACTGCACCAAGACCTGTTACTACTACTCTCTTTAATTCCATGCGTGTATATATAAAAAATGACTAGGAATTAGGGATTAGTGATTGAAAATACATTTAATGACGTTTTCAATCCTTAATCACTAATCCCTAATCGTATAAATTTGCAAAAATAATTATTGACTATTATTTTGCGTTTTCCTCGATGTACTTGATTGCGTCACCTACAGACTGAATTGTCTCAGCCTTGTCGTCTGGGATAGAAATACCGAATTCTTTCTCGAATTCCATGATAAGTTCTACAGTATCCAGTGAATCAGCACCAAGATCGTTTGTGAAGCTTGCCTCTGGCTTAACTTCAGCCTCGTCTACACCAAGTTTGTCTACGATAATAGCCTTTACCTTGCTTTCAATTTCTGACATAATTGTAACTTTTTAAAATGTTTATAAATAATTTCTAATTAAAAATCGGGTGCAAAGGAACGAATTTATTTTTAATTTCGCAAATATTTTATCCAAAAAAGCACTTAGGGTTGCACAAACACCCCAACAGTGTGCATTATTTTGGGCTTTTCATGCTGTAATTTACGAAATATCAATTAGTTTCACTTTGTTTGTAATATTCGTTCTATATGCTCAACAACAACTTCTGGACTGATATTATGCATACAAGCCCAATCACCACGCAAACATGGCTTGTTTCCATAAATACTACATGGGCGGCATGGTAAATCAGCTTGTACAACATTATCAATGCTCTGATTCCAACCCATAAAACCAGCAAATGGGTGTGTTGAACCCCAGATGCTCACGACAGGTGTTTTGACAAGCGAAGCCAAGTGCATATTTGCGCTATCCATACTCACCATTACATCAAGATGACTCATCAGGATTAACTCCTGCTGTAGTCCACTCATCAATCGCGACGCATTTATTATTTGTTTACTCTCTGAAGATATTTCATCAAGTAGTTTCATTTCTTCATTTCCTCCGCCAAAGAGGAATACTCTGCACGAAGGATGCTTATTAACCAGCATCCTTATGACATTTTTCATCAATGGCAACGGATACATCTTACCCTCATGTGCTGCAAACGGAGCTATGCCAATCCATTGTTGGAACGGGCGTTTCTCTCCAATTTTATCTGAGAGTAATCTCAGATTACCTCCTTCAACTGAAAACAACGAATTGAATTCCAGTTTTATTGGATAACCCAACTTTTCCAACACATCGGCATAGTTCTGAAAAGATGTAGGCTGCTGTATCAATTCTTTATTGTGATCTGCTATGAGTTTGCTTTTCCCACTTCTATGCTTGTCAATACTCTCAACAGGGTAATGGTTTAGGTTGAATCTCATACGCAGATAATCAGAACGCAACACACTATGAAAATCAGCAACAGCAGTAAAGTTCTTCGCTGTCAATCTTCTATAGAGTGCATTCAATCCCCTAACTCCATGATATTCTTTTTTGATATCTGCAGCCATAAAGCCTACATTGGGAGCTATATTCTCAAAGAAAGGGCGAGCAAAAGGTTTGCTCAACATTGTTATGCGTAGATTTGGATATTGGCTCGCCAATGAATAAACCACAGGAACAGTCATCGCCACATCACCCAAAGCCGAGAAGCGCATTATAAGCAAATGCTCAGTATTCATTTATTTTTTATACAATATTGGATTTGTGTCTACGTCATTATACATCTTCATCTGACGATACACCTTCATATATTTACGACCAGCTTCTATATCTTCAATCAACTGATCTATTGCTGTCCCAAGATCATGCTGTTGTTCAAGCAATACTCCTAATTTAGCTTTGCATTTTGCAATGTGAGCCTCATTAGCATTCTTACGTTCAGCCTCTTCTTTCATATGAAATATCTTGAGAGATAAAATACTGAGACGGTCTACAGCCCAAGCCGGACTCTCTGTATTTATTCGCGCATCATCAAGAACTTTCACATTTTTGTATTTATCTAAAAAGTAAGAGTCTATTTGTTCAACCAAATCTGTACGATCTTGGTTGCTTTTGTCTATACGTCGCTTTAGGGTAAGCGCACCTGCTGGGTCTATTTCCGGATCACGGATAATATCCTCAAAATGCCACTGCACTGTGTCTATCCAACATTTCAGATACAATTTGTTTTCAATAGTCCTTTTTTCGAATGGATTATTAATAGGGGTATCTATATTGTCATAAACATGGTAATCATTGATTGCCTTATTAAAAATCTCATTACAATGCTGTGTAAAAGACATACTTATAATATTATTTTAAGTTTATTCTGCAAAAATAGGCAATTATTTTTAAAGTCACAAATATTTATTAGTTAAATGAGGTCTAATGATGCTTTAAGACCACATTGTATTTTATTTTGAATCACTAATCCCTATATATTTTATTATAAACAATCATTATGACTTCGTTGAATTGATATAGATTAAGAAAATAATGTTTTTTAATTAGAAATGATGCATTTCCTTTGGTGTGTGCGCAAACAGTTGTATCTTTGCAGTGAAAATAAAAGGATAATAAAAACAAACGGATACCAAACGGGTACCGAATTAATTAAAAGAAAAGTAAAAAGATTATGGTAACATTAATGATTATTTTAGCAGTAGTCGCTGCATCAATTTCACTCGCAGTGAATGTAAACGACAAAATCTCTATGGGTTTATAAACCCTTAAGGGATTTATTTTAAAAGTAAGTTTTTGAAATTCAGATATTAAAAAACCAGATATACAAATATGTATATTTGGTTTTTTTGTGTTCTTATATTATTTCAATTGTGATTCCATTGGATTAGCAAGCCCTTTCATTCCTACAAGAAAAGCCTTTGCCGAACCGAATTTAAGAAACATATCCAATCTTATTGGCACATGATTCTCATCATCACTCACATAGAAATCAACAATATTCTTATATTTTCCATCATCTAATTCCAAATATGAAAGTTGTAAACAGCGATATTTCGCTCCATTATCAGCCTTTATAACGGTCTTACCTTTATATCTAAGTTGCGCTGGAGTACGTCCGTTGCCATCAGCGATAGGGAACTTCACAATAGATCCCACTTTCCAACTCTTTGGATTAAAAGATCTTGCACGCAAGAATATGCTCATCATATCATAAACACAGTCCTCATACGTATGTCTTTCCCAGGAGTGTGTTCCATCAGCATGCTGTCGGTGCATTCTGACGCTACAATTTCCGTTAGGATATGTATAAAAAACCTCGTCAACAGTATATCGACTACCTTCGTGTGCTCCCTTACGATAATAGAGCGGAGCCAGGTCTAATGTATTATAGCATAACAATGTATCACGTAGCACGAACATATTGTCAACCTTGCTGTTACCACGAGTTGTAAGACTAGCCCTATAAGCTGGCTTACCATCAAAGCGGCTTTCTACAGTATACATGGCTGCCGTTCCTGCTTTAACCCAAACGAATTTCCAATTATAATACAAGTTATAAGAGAGAAATTCGCCAGACTTGAAAGCAGTATTGCGAAATGAACACTGCGCATTCGATGCTACTGCGAAGCATGTCAGTGCCACAGTCATTATTAAGTTCCTTAGTTGTCCCATATTGTTAATTATTAGTTTTTACACTTTGTAAATTAACCACCAGTCGGTATATATTCTATACCTAACTTCTTTGCTCTGTCAGCATTGCGTCTTTTAACAGTTTTCTGTTTATCGACTTTCTGTTTTGTAATTTCTCTTGGTTTCTGCAAATAAAGCGGTTTATCTATAGGGTTCCAAGATTCTCTAACATCCCATTTAGCCTTACACTCTATCTTACCAGGATAGTAATACACCTCCTCAGGCTGAATGTTTTTCACAAAATCGCCAGTATCCCAGATACCATTATTATTACGATCCACAAACATTCTTAGATAATAATCGTCTGCTGCAAGATAGAAAAACTCTGCCTGTCCATTTTCTGCCTCCAACTCCTTCACAACGTTATCGCTCTTATCCAAAAGTTGCAGAATACAATGTTGATTATCCATACCAATTAAAGATATGGTGAGAGTACTATATTCGTCATTGCTCTTTACTTTAAAGCCATGCTTACCCTTTCCTGACACGTTTCCGTATATATCAACAAAAGCCATACTATCCATTTCAAGACTATATTCCTGTCCAGGACGCCATTCACCGACTAGTTCATAATCCATTCCATACTTTAACGTGTCGCTTCGAACTAACTTTCCATTAGCATCCCTATGTGCCAATGGCCTAAATGCAAATTTAGCTTTATACCAAAGAGTATCGATCTTGGTATACAAGTGTATCTTTGAGGTATCCACCTGTTCAAGTGGCGCATCAACACTTATCGGAATATTCTTGTCTGGGTCAAGCTCTGTAGGAACATTAACGTTAAGTTTCATGTTGTCTCTAGGTTTAACCGTTTCATAATGGTCACCCTTTTTCTTTGCTTTTTCCTGTGCTTTCTGCCATTTTTCCAACTCTTTTTGGGCAGTTTTCATCCTCTTTTCATACGGTTGTTTTGAAAGCACTTCCATCGTATCATTTTGTACCACAAGATGTCCTAGAGAATCTGTCTTCAGATAATTTATCTCCATCCGTAGCGTGTCTTGATTAACAAGAGCTGAATCACGCAACCAATATGAGATAGTATCCCTTTTTACATTAGGAATAACCACAAAAGCGTTTTTCTCATTAAAGTTCAGGCCCTTGATTCTTGGTAGTTCTTTATTGCCATAACTAAAATTAGTCACAAAATGATTCGCTTCTTTTCTTGTCACACTAAGCAAATATCTGTCTGTCTGTAATTCGGTGAATGCTGATAATGTAACATTATCAGGCAGAAAGTGCGTATAGTCATGTCGTTTAATGTCTGCAATATGCAGAGAGTCAGTCCAAAGCGTATCCTGCCTTACATCAGCTTTTAATGATGTAGTTACCGGATCATGTGAAAAAGCTATTTTTTCGCTCTTTTGATTGAACATATAATTACCATCAACATCCTGCAAAGCATATATACGATATGAACCTTTTTTCACTCCTTTTATGATGAAGTGTCCTCTACTATCTGTGCGGCTAACCCTAAGCATTGGTGTCTTTTGGAATGCAGAATCAGCCTGATTACTGTATAATCCAACAAGGATACCTTTTACCGGTTCAAGATTATCAGCAGCAAGCACATAACCAGAAACCTCCATTGTATCTATCTCGGCACCTGTAGAGAAGCTGTAAGTATAGTTACCCAAAGGATTTCCTTCGTTATTGTCTGAAATCGCGTCACTAAAGTCAATCGTATAAGTAGTATTAGCTTTCAAAGAATCAAGAAGTTTCACATCTATACTTTTGCCAGCAGCCTTTATTTCAGGAGCCTCCAATTGTGGCGGTGACACAATAACATTCTCTGTGGCATTATCAATCTTAACATATTCGTCAAAGTTGATTTTTACGTTTTTACTTTTAACTCCAATCCCTCTATCTGCAGGAGACGCCCCAATAACCTTTGGTGGAGTTTCATCAAACCAACCACCATCAGGATTACCCATACGAGCGCAACTTGCAAAGAGCGTAATTGCGAGTATATATAGTATAGTATATTTCTTCTTTATTTTCATATTTTTTATAATCATGCTTGACTTAAAAGTTCCAGCAACTCATCTAAGTTTTTTCTGCTATTACTCAAACGAGGTATCTTGTGTTGTCCACCAAGTTTTCCCTTAGCTTTAAGCCAATCGTTGAATAACCCTGTGCGTGCTTTTACCACTTCAAGATGTTGCAGCGTTACATCATGAAAACGCTTTGCTTCATAATCACTGTTTAGTTCCTGTAACTTTTTGTCAAGAATAGTAGCAAACTGATTAATATCTGCAGGTTCTTTTGCGAATTCTATCAGCCATTGATGTCTACATTTGGCTTTACTATCCATATATACAGGCGCAGCAGTATATTCACTAACTTCAGCACCAGTAAGTTTACATGCATAATCTAAACCATTCTCAGCATTATCCATGATAAGTTCTTCCCCAAAGGCATTAATGAAATATTTTGTACGCCCTGTTATCACAAACTTATACGGATTTTTGCTTGTAAAGCTCACAGTATCACCAATCATATATCTCCACAAGCCACAGCTTGTTGTTATCAACATTGCATAGTTCTTTCCTACTTCAATTCCTTCTAGAGGAACTATTGTTGGATTATCGTTACCAAATTCATCCATCGGAATGAACTCGTAAAACACGTCATAGTCCAACATAAGTAGCATACTCTTGTCTGTCGCATCATTTTGGATGCCAAAGAAACCTTCACTAGCGTTATATGTTTCCATATAATGCATATTTGGACTTGTTATCAATTGTTCATATTGTGAACGATAAGGGGTGAAAGCTATACCGCCATGAAAAAAGACTTCTAAATTTGGCCAAACATCTTGAAGATGTTTCTTTCCTGAGATTTCCATAACCCTTACCAACACACTAAGCATCCAACTTGGGACTCCAGAGATATTAGTTACATTCAGATTAGCACACTCACGAGCAATTCTGTCACGTTTTATATCAAAGTCGCTCAACAATGCTGTCTGTTTTTTAGGCACACGAACCAAATTTGCAAGAGGATTTATGTTCTCTATAAGTATTGCACTGAGGTCACCAACAAGAGAATTAGCTACATTGTAATTCGGAGAATGGCTACCTCCCAAAATCAAGCCCTTACCATCAAACATTTTGCTACTTGGATTCATCATCAAATACAAGGCAACAACATCTTTACCACCTTGGTAATGAATATGATTCAATCCGTCTTGTGAGACTGGAATAAACTTACTTTTATCATTAGTAGTACCAGAAGACTTGGCATACCATTTAACCTGTCCACGCCACAAAACATTTTCCTCACCATGTCTCATACGGTCTATATCCCCTTTCAACTCCTCATAAGTATTCACCGAAACATTAGAAATAAAATCTTCATACGAATTTACATTATTGAGCAAATGTTTTCTTCCATATTCGGTGTTTTTACCGCGCTCTATAAGTTTTTTCAGTACTTCATGCTGCAGTTCTTCACCATGACTTAAATATGATTCAAGTTGTTTCTGCCTTGGTAGGAATAATTTTCCCGCAATGCTAGTTATATTCATTGTTGCGTATTATCAGTTTAAACTGCAAATTTAGTCCAAACTTTTGTAATAGGGTAAAATTTCACTAATTTTAATATAACTACGGATTTTAATTATTATATCACAGGCTTAATTTGATAGAGCATTAATACTGATTGTCCGAATATGATATTTTAATTAGCTTTTCTTCATCAATTTTTGAGCTAAAATAATAGATACTTAATTACTGCTAAACAAACGCTAAAATACATTGCTTCACATCAAACAGTTGCAAATGCATCAGTGGTGTTCTATATCCGTTTATCTAGTTATATTTTCATTCCTATCTGATTTTTTCTTACAAAAGGACAGTATGAAAAATGACTGTCAATATAATTAATGTAATTAAAAAGTTCAATATTGAATAAACGGAGTGTAGAACTAGCGAAATCAAAGCCCATTTACAGAGGATATCATCTTCAAAATTAACGTAGCCACAAAAAAAACATTAAACAAACATACATTATACACATTTTCAACACAAGCAATTAATAACCAACACGTTAGCTTATGTATATTAGTGCTATTTCCTACATGTTTCCTACATAGCAATTGCTTATTTTTACATAAAATGCTAGAAGTTGACCCAATCACAGCAAAAACAGTTTTTGGGGAATTCAAATACCTCGGTCATGCATCGAGCATCTTTCACGTGAACTTCAAAGGCTGCTATACTATCAACGTTTGTAAATAAAAATTTAAAAGCAAGCTGTTTAATAAAATATTTTTCCATGTTAACTATTGCTATAATATATTTTAGTAGATAAAAAAGATTATCAATAACAGCTTTTAAAAACTATGGAGATTCAGTAAATAAAACCTCAAATAATAATAATCAAGTTCTATTTATAGTTAAAACTCATGATGCATAACAAAAATAAAATCACCTTTTTCGATGCGCTGTTGAGTGATAAGGCCCATATTACTCAACAGTGCATGTAGGCTTGCAGGGTAATAAGGCCCTTATTACTCAATTCTATGTATGTTTTTAGACTATCATACATAAGCTAACAAACTGTATAACAATGCATTTCACGAAAACATGTAGGAAATCGCATAGAGAAACAAAAATAATAATAACTAAAAATAGTCTTCATCATGTTATTTTAATAAAATTAAATAGTCGTTTCTTTCATATTTAGTTTAATTCTGCTATCTTTGCAAAGTTTTAAAACAGATTTACAATATTAATATAAACGATTTTTCTATTTTATGGATAAAGTAAGTTACGCTCTCGGCATAGGTATTGGCCGTCAGCTAGCGCAGATGGGCGCATCAAAATTGAATATAGATGATTTTGCACAAGCTATTAAAGACGTCATTTCTGATGGCGATTTAAAAGTTTCCGACAAAGAAGCACAAGAACTTGTACAAAACTTCTTTGCTGAGCAAGAAGCAAAACAGCATGCTGAAGCTGAAACTCTTGGCAAAGTTGCAAAAGAAGAGGGTGAGTGCTTCCTTACCGAAAACGGTAAAAAAGAGGGTGTTATCACAACCGCTTCAGGCTTGCAATACCAGATTTTGCGCGAAGGTAACGGAAAAAGTCCTAAAGCTACCGATCAGGTAGAGTGCCACTATGAAGGAACACTTACCAACGGAACAAAGTTTGATAGTAGCTATGACCGTGGTCAAACAGCAACATTCCCACTTAATGGAGTAATAGCAGGTTGGACAGAAGGTCTACAGCTAATGAAAGAAGGCGCTAAATATCGTTTCTTCATCCCTTACACACTTGGTTATGGCGAGCGTGGTGCTGGAGCATCTATCCCTCCATACGCAGCATTGGTATTCGATGTAGAATTAGTAGCAGTGAAATAATTAATCCTTAAATACAAATAATGAAGAAAATCATTTTGGTAGCGCTTGTTGCTATTGCAACCGCTACATTTATGTCATGTGGAAACTCCACTCCTAAGGCTGACCTTAAGAGCGATGTTGATTCTATGAGTTATGCAATGGGTATGTCACAGACTCAAGGTTTGAAAGAATTTTTAGTAGGTCGCATGAAGGTTGACACAACTTACATGGATGAGTTTATTAAAGGTCTTAACGACGGTGCTAATGCTGGTGATGACAAGAAGAAGTCTGCTTATTACGCAGGAATTCAGATTGGCCAACAGATTGCAAACCAAATGATAAAAGGTATCAATACAGAAGTTTACGGTCAAGACTCTACAAAGAGTATCTCTCTTAAAAACTTTATGGCTGGTTTCGTTGCAGGAACAACAGGTAAAACTGGTAATATAAAGATGACTATCGCTCAGGCACAGATGATTGCCCAGAGTAAGATGATGCTTATTAAGAGCAAGAACATGGAAAAACAGTATGGTCCTAATAAGGCAGCTGGTGAGAAATGGCTTGCAGCAAACAAGACCAAAGCTGGAGTAAAGACTCTTCCTTCTGGTGTTCAGTATAAAGTTATCAAAGTTGGCAACGGTCCTCTTCCAAAAGATACATCTACTGTAAAGGTAAATTATGAAGGTCGCACCATAGATGGTAAGGTATTTGACAGTTCATACAAGCGCGGTCAGCCTATTACTCTTCGTGCAAATCAAGTTATCAAAGGTTGGACAGAAGCACTTGTTCATATGCCAGCTGGCTCTGTATGGGAAGTTTATATTCCACAGAACCTTGCCTATGGAGATCGTGAACAGGGTCAGATCAAACCTTTCTCAACTCTAATCTTTAAGATTGAGCTTTTAAGTGCAGGAAAATAAACCATCATTTATATCGTAAATGAAAAAGACATACATTATTGCGCTCGTCATTATGACGAGCGCTACTTTTAGTTTAGTTCAGGCTAAAGACAAGAAGGATAAGAAAGTTAAGCCTGTAACTGTTGAGCAGAATGCTCAGATTAAACTAGTTAGTTCTTCTGATTCTATTAGTTATGCTGCCGGTATGGCTGCAACAGAGGGACTTGTTCCTTATCTTCAGCAGCAACTTGGCGTTGACACTGCTAACATGGCTGAATTTGTGAAGGGCTTTAAGGAAGCACAGCTTCGCGTAAAAGATCCAGCTTTTAAGGCTTATGCAGCAGGTATGCAGATTGCAGGCATGGTTAACGACCGTATAATGCCAAACATGAAGACAGACTTTGTAGGATCAAACGATTCTATTAACAGCGCAAACTTCAATGAAGGTTTTATAGCTGCGTTAAAGAACGACACCACTCTGTTTACACAGAAGACTGCAAGCAAGATGTTCAGCGACAAACGTACAGCCATTCGTGACAGTAAGAATGCCGTATACAAAAAAGAGAACGAAGATTGGCTAAAGACAAATGCCAATAAGGAAGGCATGAAAACTACAGCTTCAGGCTTACAGTACAAGGTTCTTATCGCAGGTAAAGGTGCCACTCCAAAAGCAACAGACAAAGTTACAGTGAAATATGAAGGTAGAATGATTGACGGAACTGTTTTCGACAGCAGTTATAAGCGCAATCCACAAACTACATCATTCCATTGTAATGAAGTTATAAAGGGATGGACAGAAGCATTAACTATGATGCCTGTAGGCAGCAAATGGGAGGTATGTATCCCTCAGGCCCTTGCTTACGGTTCTAGTCAAGCAGGTCAAATCAAGCCTTATTCTACTCTTGTATTTACCGTTGAGTTGATTAGCATAGACAAATAATTTGTCATAAAATAATTGAAAATGCGCGATTATCGAAAGATTTTCGCGCATTTTATTGCTTGATTTGATATTTATTTCTATATTTGCTAACACAATGATAAACTTTTTGATAAAACAATAATAACAAAATATAATAAAAGAAATGGATAAGATTGATAATCTTGATAAAAAGATACTGAGTATTCTATCTAAGAACGCTCGTATTCCCTTTAAAGACGTAGCTGCTGAGTGCGGAGTCTCTCGCGCAGCCATTCATCAGCGTGTGCAGCATTTGATGGAAAATGGTATAATCACAGGTAGTGGATTTGACGTAAATCCAAAGAGTTTAGGTTACTCGACATGCACTTATGTAGGACTAAATCTTGAAAGAGGTAGTATGTATAAGAATGTAGTACAGCGACTTATCAACATTCCTGAAATCATTGAGTGCCACTTCACTACTGGCCCTTACACTATGCTTTTAAAGCTTTACGCACAGGACAACGAACAATTAATGGATTTGCTTAACAACAAATTGCAAAGTATTCCAGGAGTTGTATCAACAGAAACCCTAATTTCACTTGAACAAAGCATTAAGCGTGAGATACCTGTTAATATCGACGCAGAATAATGACAAGACAATTTGATCTGAAATCATATCTCGATGAGATATATTCAGAATTTCCAGAGTCCAATCATCAACCGATTATTGGACTCACTGCTAATTATAGTGACATAGATGCCACTATATGTAGTGCATATTATAAACAAATAGTAAAAGCTGGCGGAACTCCTCTTATTATTCCACCTATAGCAGACAAAAATGTTATAATAAACACCCTAGAACACATTGATGCTATTGTGCTCACTGGTGGTGCTGATTATAATCCTTTGTGGGCTGGAGAACAGCCGATAAAGGAACTACATAATATAAATAAGGAACGCGATTTAGCGGAACTCCTCATAACACAATTAGCTTACAATCGCCAAATACCGATGCTTGGAATATGTCGTGGTATACAAACGCTTGCCATGGCTCTTGGTGGAAGAGTTGAACAAGACATCGAAAATCCTTTGGTGAATGAAGATAAATCACTTAAAAAACATATTAAACATTCACAGGATGCCGACAGGTCGGAACCAACACATGTTGTAAATATACAAGACAACAGTGTGCTTTCAGATATATATGGAAACAGTGCGTTTGTTAATACATTCCACCATCAAGCTGTTGCCGCTCCTGGCAACAAGTTCCATGTTGTCGCAACCGCTCCAGATGGAGTTATTGAAGCTATTGAAAGTTGTGAATACAAATCTATAATAGGTGTTCAATGGCATCCTGAGTGGCTTGGCAACGAAGGATTAAAGTTGTTTGATTGGCTTGTAAAACGCGGTGATGAATTTAACAGAGCAAAACAACTGCATAACAAGATTCTTACTCTTGACTCTCATTGCGACACACCTATGTTTTTCCCTCAAGGTGTTAAATTCGACCATCGTGACCCACGCATACTTTATGATCTTCATAAAATGTATGACGGACATCAAGATGTAGTAACTATGGTTGCATATTTACCACAAAAGCCAAAACCAGGAGAAATTCCAACAGGGATGTCTCCAAAACAATACGCAGACAGCATATTCAATCAAATTGACGATATAGTAGCAGCTAAGAGCAATTATGTTGCATTAGCGCGAACTCCAGATGAACTTTACCGCAATAAAGCTGAAGGTCGCAAGAGCATAATGATTGGCATAGAAAATGGTTTAGCTATTGAAAACGACATAAAGAATATTGAACATTTTGCTAAACGTGGTATTACTTACATAACATTGTGCCACAATGGAGACAATGACATTTGTGATAGTGCACGTGGCAAAAATACTCATGGTGGCGTAAGTGAATTCGGTGAAAAGGTAATAAAAGAGATGAACCGATTAGGTGTCATGGTTGACCTAAGCCATGGTGGCGAAAAAAGCTTCTATGATGCACTCGAGATCAGTTCAATGCCTATTGTTTGTAGCCATAGCAACAGCAAAGCATTATGTGATGTACCAAGAAATCTCACCGACGACCAGCTGCGTGCCTTGGCAGCAAAAGGAGGAGTAGCACAAGTCACGATGTACCATGGTTTCTTGCGCAAAGAAGGTGAGGCTAGTATTCTTGATGCGATAGCACATCTTGAACACGCTATAGATATAATGGGAATTGAACACGTAGGTATCGGTACAGATTTCGATGGTGACGGTGGAATATCAGGTTTGGCAGATGCTTCTGAACTAATCAATTTTACGATCATGCTACTACGCCGTAAATACAAAGAGGAAGATATACGCAGTATATGGGGTGGCAACTGGCTTAGAATCATGAAGATGGTTCAGAAAAAGAAGTAGCAAATACACGCATATTAACATTATTACATTATGAGGAAATATATGAAGATAGGAATAGGATTGGCTATTGCTGCCACTTTAGGAGGCAGTGCTTACTATTATAAAAGTGCTAACAATCAAATTTCAGACATTAATATGACTGAGGATATAGAGAAAGTACAACCTGTTGGTCCGTCATTCAATGCTGATAGCGCCTATGCTTATACTAAAGCACAGTGTGATTTTGGAACTAGAAACATGAATAGTGAAGGACATGATCGTTGCGCAGAATGGATAATCGCTAAATTTAAACAATATGGCTGTAAGGTTGAAAGTCAGAAGGCTAATCTTAAAGGTTATGACGGCACAACTCTCAAAAGCCAGAACATCATTGCAAAGGTAAATCCTGAAGCTACTACACGTATCCTAATCTGTGCTCATTGGGACAGTAGACCTTGGGCTGATAATGATCCCGACAAGGCTAATTGGAAGAAACCTATTATGGCAGCTAACGATGCTGCAAGCGGAGTTGCTGTAATGATAGAACTTGCACGCTTATTAGATAGTCAAAAAGGCAAAAAAGGAGCACTTAATTCACAATTCGGAATTGATTTTGTATGCTTTGATGCCGAAGACTGGGGAACTCCTCAATGGGCTAATGTTCAAGATGATGGCAGTAGTTGGGCTCTTGGTGCACAATATTGGAGCAAGAACTTACCACAAGGTTATGAAGCGCGTTATGGCATCCTGCTTGATATGGTCGGCGGCGTAGGTGCACAATTTTATCAAGAAGGTATGTCAAAGCAATATGCTCCTGAAATTGTTAATAAGGTTTGGAAAGCTGCACGCCAAGTTGGTTTCGGTTCATCCTTCCCAGATAGTGATGGAGGTATGATTACTGATGACCACATTCCTGTAAATCAAGATGCAAAGATTCCTACAATAGACATTATTCCATATTATCCAAATTGCAAGCAGAGCAGTTTTGGACCTACATGGCATACTTTAGCTGATAATATGGATAATATTGACAAAAATACATTGAAGGCTGTTGGACAAACTCTAGTCCAAGTTCTTTGGACTGAACGTTAAAGTTGTCCAGCCTCAACCATCAAAACGACTCTTTCGGTTAGTCTATCTACTCCGTTAGGGTCGTATTTTTTTGCAAGACTCGCACCAAATGTCCACGCAAAAGCTTGCCAGAATCCAGCACGTACAGGACCAAGTACAGCTTGAAGTGCACCGTAAGCAGAACTTCCACATTCACGATAAACAAGTTTTATCAATAACTTACCTTGTGCATAAGTAAGTTTTTTCATTCTAGGAGAATATTCTTTTTTTATACTTTCCTCCACATATTTAAGGTGCTTGTCACGAGCTTTCTTGTTTGGTAGAGTCTGTATATATTCGTACGTCTCAACAATAATTTGGTTAACCTCCTTTGCTATAGGCAACACTTTCTTGACATTCATAACAAGAATATTATATGCAGCACGCTGTTTAGGATCATTAAAAACAGGCTGTGGAAAAACATATATATTGTTTAACTCCACATATTGTATTGAATCGCCTCCCATTAGCACTTTACCGACCTTCACCATTGGCACAAAAGTTGGATTATCCATGTCTACCTTCATATCTTCAGGGTTAACATGTCCTGGTCTGTCATTGCCTATTTGGGCATTAGCACTCAGTGCAGATATGACAAACATAAATACTATGAGTAATCTACTTTTCATAACAGCGCAAAAGTAATTATATTTTTGCATACGAAGAAATAAATTCCATTTAATTTGTTTAATTGACCTATTTAGGCTAATTTTGCACTGCTTAACAACAGCTAAAACATAAAATATAACCGTGAAAAAAATATTAAGATATATTTTTCTTATCACATCTATAACCTATTCTAGCTCTTTAGATGCACAAAACGAACAAAGTTGGGAAGAATGCTATGATGAAATTCATTCAATAGACGGACAAGAAGATATTAACACAGAAGCAGACTATGATATTCTAAACGAACTAGCTTTGCATCCTATAAACATCAATGCCGCAACGCGTGAAGATCTTGAGCGCATCCCTTTCCTAAGCAGTCAGCAAGTGGAATCTATTATGGAATACATGTATAAATACCATACGATGCAAAGTTTAGGTGAACTCCATATGATTACAGATCTTGATGATATATACGCACGCCTTTTATCATATTTCTTATACATAGGTAATCCGCCAGAAAAGGGTTTACCAACTATTGGTGAAATTTTGAAATATGGAAAAAATGAAATAGTAGCCACTGCTAATGTACCAACATATAAACGTGACGGATATACTAGCGGTGATTACCAAGGAAACAATATAAAACATTGGTTTCGTTATACATTCAGTTTCGGAAACATGCTGAAGTTAGGTTTTACTGGTGCGCAGGATGCCGGAGAACCTTTTTTCAAGGGAAAAAACAAACTTGGATATGATTATTATTCATATTATGTAATGCTTCGAAATATAGGCAAATTAAAATCTCTGGCTCTAGGAAGATACAGGTTAAGTTTCGGAATGGGACTAGTCATAAATAATGATTATAGCTTCGGAAAGTTGGCAACACTTCAAACACTTGGGCGCTCATCTAACAGCATTCGTGAACATTCTTCCCGTTCAGAAGCCAATTACATGCAAGGAGCTGCTGCAACTATCAATATATCAAAAGGACTTGACATTACAGGATTTGCATCATACAGAGATATAGACGCTACACTAAACAAGGATTCACTAAACACTATAGCCACTATTACAGGTAATGGATATCACCGCACAGTATCAGAAATAACACGAAAGCACAATGCATCTATCTTTGCAGGAGGTGGAAACATAAGGTATTTTAATAATGGTTTCCATATCGGCATGTCAGCAATATATTCTTCCTTAAACAGAGAACTACGTCCAGACACTGCACGTATATACAAGCGATGGTCAGCAAATGGTACAAAATTTTGGAATGCCGGCATAGACTATGGCTATATTTGCGGTAAATTTTCTTTCAATGGAGAAACGGCGACAGGCGACAGTCATGCTATTGCCACTATCAATAGCTTGAGTTATAAGTTACTTAGCAATTTGCAGATTATGGCATTACAGAGATTCTACTCATATAGATATTACGGAATGTATGCAAACAGTTTTAGTGATGCAGGAAGTATACAGGACGAGAGCGGAATATATTGTGGAATAAACTGGAACGCAAGTAAACATACCACAATAATGATGTATACCGATTACGCATATTTCGCTTGGCCAAAATACATGCAGAGTTTTCCTGAAACGCATTCTTTGGACAACATGATTCAGTTGGTTTACAATAAAAAACAGTTTTCACTTCTTGCACGTTACAGATTAAAGATAAAGCAACGAGACAATATTAATAAGACAGCCCTAGACAATGTGAACGAGCATCGTGGGCGTTTACAATTAGGATATAACATAAAAAACATTCAATGCCGTTCACAAGCAGATATAGTATATTCACGACAAAATACAGGAAGCATGGGATACATGATGTCGCAAAGCGTATTATACAAATATCATTGGATCAATGCCGCCGCAAACATCGGATACTTTCACACAGCTGATTATCAGAGCAGAGTATATGCTTACGAACGTGGAGTAATGTATAATTTCAGTTTCCCAGCATTCTCAGGTGAAGGTATACGCTATTCCATAAACTTGCGCACCGATATAAACAAAAACATCATGATGATAGCAAAGGTTGGATGCACAGATTATCTGGACCGTTCTGACATTTCAAGTGGTCCACAACAGATACATGGTAGCAGTCAGACAGATATAGACTTGCAGCTTAGATATAAATTTTAGGTATAATAATGTAAATATGATGTCCTAAATTTGCAAATCTGACTAGAACTTCGTAATTTCGCAACGCAATATAATATCATTGCTATGATTTTACTAAGTTTTGACACAGAAGAATTTGACGTACCCCGCGAGCATGGGGTTGAGTATTCATTAGAAGAAGGGATGAAGGTTTCCATATTGGGAACAAACAGAATCCTTGATACACTTAAAACAAATAACGTAAAAGCCACATTTTTCTGTACTGGAAATTTCGCTGAAAATGCTCCCGAAGTTATTAAACGCATCATTGATGAAGGTCACGAAGTGGCTTGCCATGGTGTAGACCATTGGCGTCCGAATGCTAACGACGTTTTCCGTTCAAAGGAAATTGTTGAGCGTGTTTCGGGTGTCAAGACAAGAGGATATCGCCAACCGCGAATGTTCCCTGTCTCTGATGACGACATAGAAAATGCAGGATTTGAATATAATTCATCACTCAATCCAGCATTTATCCCTGGAAGATACATACATCTGAACACTCCACGCACATATTTCATGCGTAAGGGGGTAATGGAGATACCAGCATCTGTAACTCCAATTATACGTTTTCCGCTATTCTGGCTTGCACTACACAATTTACCAGAAAGCATATATTATTGGATGACAGATAGAGTGTTAAAGCACGACGGATACTTTGTCACTTATTTCCACCCATGGGAATTTTACGAACTTAAGCAACATCCAGAATTCAAAATGCCATTTATTATTAAGAATCACAGTGGACTGCAAATGGCGCAGCGATTGGACAAATTGATAAAATACCTTAAGAATAAAAACGAGGAGTTTATTACGTTCAGTGAATTTGTAGAAAAGAAAAGGATATGATAAAATTAGCGACTATTTCTCCATGCTATAACGAAGAACCAGTTTTAGAAGATTCTGTGAAAAAGCTCACAGAGTTTTTTGATGGTCTTGTAGCTAAAGGGAAAATATCAAAAGACAGCATGATGGTCTTCGTCAATGACGGTAGTAAAGACCAAACTTGGGATATCATCAGAAAGATGCATAATGAGAACCATTATGTAAAGGGTATCTCATTAGCCCACAATAGCGGACATCAAAATGCTATCATGGCTGGTATGATGGTTGCTAAAGACTGGGTAGACGCCGTAATCACTATTGACGCAGACCTTCAAGACGATATCAATGCCATTGAGCAGATGATTGATGACTTTGAACAAGGCAACGACATTGTATATGGTGTGAAAGTATCACGTACAGCCGACCCTTTGTTGAAGAGAATGTCAGCAGAGGCTTTCTATAAGCTACAGGACCGCATGGGCGTGAAGAGCGTTTTCAATCATGCTGATTTCCGACTGATGAGTAAACGTGCATTAGAAATGCTTGCAGAATACGATGAGAGAAATCTATATTTGCGTGGACTCATCCCATTAATAGGACTTTCTTCAACAACTGTTGATGACACAATAAGTGAACGTCAGGCTGGTAAATCAAAATATACTCTTCGTAAGATGTTGGGGCTTGCGCTCGATGGAATAACATCGTTCTCAATAAAACCGATATATAATATCATATACATGGGAATTCTCTTCCTGCTTGTATGTATAGGCATAGCAATTTATGTAATTCATGCTCTAATTACAGGAACAGCCGTGCACGGTTGGGCTTCACTGATGCTTTCTGTTTGGTTTGTAGGAGGAATAATGCTTATTTCTATTGGCGTGATAGGTGTATATATCGGAAAGATATATATTGAGGTGAAACATCGTCCGCTTTATAATATCGCAGAGATACTAGGGAATGAGGAATAAACTGCAGTCTTTTTGGAATAATCATCCTCAATGCCATAAGGATGTGGGTAGAGTATTGCGCTTTGGTGTCACGGGATCATTATCCACGGGTTTGCACTATTGTGCTTATTTACTTGCATTGCTAGCTTTCAACGCAACTATATCATATACTATTGGATATGGTGTTGGGCTAGTATTCAACTATTTCATGACAACCCATTTCACTTTCAAGAAACAATCTTCAAAGAAGAATGCAGCAGGTTTCCTTGCAAGTCACATCATTAATTACCTTCTAGAGATAGGACTTCTTAATTTGTTGATGCACTTTGAATTCGGGAAACAACTTGCCGGCATTATGACACTGGTTATGATTGTACCAATAAACTTTTTATTATTAAGGTTTGTATTCGTGAAACTAAAATAAGTCTCACGAATACAAATAACTTTTATTTATTGAATTGATATAAATCCATATCAAACTCTGCCCAATTCTTGATGAATTTGAATTTATATCCCTCTTTCTTAAATCCGTCTACACACATCTCATAATCAGAATGAGTTATCACTAAGAAACCGCTTTGAGGCTTCTCGTTATAAAAATTATGCACACGGTTATTAAGATAATAATTCAGCTCAAAGAAGTGTGGCTTGTCTCCAGGAGTTCTTATAGCGTAATCAATATATTCATATATCTTACCTTTGCTTTCAGGCGCTATTCTATCTATACATCCAGCGACTGCTCTTTGAGACTTAACATTTAAGGCAGCAGGTGTATAAACGCCGTCTACCGACAGATAAAGCGCAAAAGTAAGGGCTAATATGCCATAAACCAATTTGTCGTCATTGTGTCTTTTCTGATATCTCCACCATGCTAATCCTATGACGGTAGTTGCAAGTATCAAAACATATTGCCACCAACTTCCTATGTTTGCGAAAGCCTGCATAGTTGCGATATTTGTAATTGCGTGTTTCCCGTGTCCTCCAAGTATAGTTAAAGGTGCTATACCAGACTTTATCAAGACAAAGACAACAAACAGCAAAGTAGATAACACCGAAAGTATTCCACCATATATGCGCAAAGGTTTCTGTTGCCTATCTGAAAGCCACACAAGAAGCTTAGTTATGAAATATGCCAAGAACGGATATATAGGCATTAGATACACAGAACGTTTACTCTGTGGTATACAATAGAATACAAATATTGAGACTATTGCTATCAATGAATATAAATCTATATTATCCATAGAGAGCACATTACTCCATATACTCTTCAGATTGATTTTCTTTTTAAAATTCCAATGCACAAAGAACAGTGTCGTTATCAGCAACAATATCCAAGGCAAGTATCCAGTGAATACAGTCAGGAAGTTGTATGGCCACGGATTCACACATGAATCATAGTTCATTGTATTGGTCATTCTACCAACATTCTCTTCATACATAAGATCAAGGAACGACTGTCCCCCTTGACGATATGCAGCATAGAACCATGCACCATAAATCAAAAGCGATAGTAATCCAAATGCAACTAGGGTAAAGAAAGCACGGAAAAAGTTCACCTTACGCATCAACATAAAGATCCCCATCACCATACATGGTATAATAGAGCCAACAGGTCCCTTTGTCATTGTGCCTAGTCCCATAAGTACTATCGCTATCCAAGGAATGCCTTTCATATTGTGCTCATACCATCTCATCAAGTCATATATAGCACAGACCGTTAGCATTGTCAACACCATGTCTACACGGCAATTACCACCGGCGCGATGAAGTTCAAAACTAGTGAAGGCTGTCAATGCTGTGATAATACCAATCTTATTGCCCTTTCGTTTTGCAAAAAACGCAAAAGTTGCCATAGTCATTATTATCAATGCCACTGCAGAAGGGATACGTGACGTTGCTTCAGTCACTGATCCATAAACACTACTTACAACAGCTACACACCAATGAAAGAATGGTGGCTTATAAGCCGTTTCGCCTCCCATGTTTGTTGGTAGCACCCAATTATCACTGGCAAGCATAGTATATGAGACAATAGCTTCACGAGGCTCGCCCTTAGTATGAAAATCAGACATACCAAGAAACGGCAGAAGTGTGAATGAGCACACTAATAAAAGCAACCAGAAGTATTTGTTGCGGAATAATAATTTCATTTTTGTTAGATAAATCTTTACTTTTGGCAAAATTACAAATAATTATTTATTTGATAGTGCATTTATTGCATTATTCTCTTAATTTTATATACTTTTGTATTGAATTTATTACGCATAAGAAATGAAACGCTTTACAAAAACTATTGAATATATATTATCAATCCATATATTAGCTATTTTAGCATTATCATTATTCAGACTTATAGAGTACATTTCTCTTCATGGAATGATAACGGATAATAGAGCTGATAGATTTATCGCGTTTGTCAACGGATTATGGTTTGATAATGTTGTTGCATCTTATATATCAGTGTTACCATTGGCTGTAATATTGTTTTCTGCCAGTTTCAACTATTATCACAAATGGATGTTAAAGGCCGTAATGATATGGTATTCAATTTGGTTTGCTATAGCATTTATACCATCTGCAGCCAACACTCCATATTTTGCGTATTTCTTTAAAAATATCAATTCGAGTATATTTGAATGGTTTGGCTATGCTTCAACTACTTCTGGGATGTTGTTTCAAGAATCGTCTTACTGGCTATATATAGCATCTTATTTTATTATTATTTCCATTTTTGTCTATTTACTAAAACGGCTATACACTTTTTTCTGGAAAAGAATAGACGAAAGCCATGCAGACTTCTACACTTTACCCAAGATGTCTTTGCGTCTAATTGTAACTTTCGCTTTCGTTGGAGGCTGTATTTTCGGTATTCGTGGCAGAGTTGGATATAACCCGATAAAAATTAGTGAGGCATATTATTGCAATGATTCTTTTCTAAATCAGCTCGGCATTAATCCGGCATTTAATCTTCTTACTAGTTCGCTTGACGATATGCGCAAAGAGAATCGAGAGATCCACCTAATGCCTTATGGAAAAGCAATAACACAGGCAAGGGCTTCACTTGGAATTACAGGCAAGATAGACAGTACTAATGTACTTTCACAAGATATAAAGACTTGTGGACCTGCAAAGAAACACAATGTCGTAGTAATATTAATGGAGTCGATGTCTGCTAGTCTTATGCAGACTTTTGGACAAAATGAACGGCTCACCCCTAATCTTGATTCATTATTTAATCATTCATTAGCCTTTACTAATTGTTATAGTGCTGGTATACATACAAACCAAGGAATGACAGCTGCGCTTTATTCCTTCCCTGCCATAATGTCGAGAAACCTTATGAAAGGTACTGTTACACCACATCGTGACGGTATCCCTACTGTATTGAAAAGATATGGGTATCATAATTTATTTTTTATGACTCATGAGGCACAGTATGATAATATGAAGGCATTCTTTTCAACAAACGGTTACGATGATATTTACTCTCAAGAGAACTATCCAAAGAATCAAGTTGTGAATAGTTTCGGAGTAAGCGATCATTTCTTATTCAACTATTCACTCCCTATTATAAATAAGGTATCTAAGAGCGGAAAACCTTTCTTTGTTACTCTACTTACAATTAGTAATCACCCTCCATATATCATTCCGTCTTTCTTCCATGCAAAGACCTCAAAGCCTGAAACACAGATTGTTGAATATGCAGATTGGGCAATTGGCGATTTCCTTAAAAAGGCAAAGAAACAATCATGGTATAAAAACACTGTTTTCGTTATACTCGCCGATCATGGAAAGCTTGTTGGTAATAGTAATTGCGAACTGCCTGTTTCATACAATCACATTCCACTTATGATATTTGGTGCAGATATTCCTACAATGAAGTGCAATAACCTTATGGAGCAAATTGACGTAATGCCAACTTTACTGCAACTGCTAAACATGTCTTACAAATACAATGGTTTTGGAATAAACGCAATAAAGGGAAAGCGAACTAAAGCCTTTTATTCTGCTGACAATGAAATTGTAGGACGTGACGCTAAACGTTGTTACATTTTCAATCCATCAATGAATAGTAGTTTCTGCTATGATGTAGCTCCAAATGGAAAGTTGCAACAGAATAAGAATGTAAAGCAATTCTCATATCTTCGCAACTATGTATTCTCTATGACTCAGACGGCGGAATATGCCACACGTCAATCTAGACTTCATTAAGAGTTTTCGTAATTATTATGCCATCCGCGGATATAATATTTGAAGAGCTTGCATAGTTCCTCAAATTGTCCTGTACGTATAAAGTAAACAGAATTTCTTATTATGAACTTTGTGAATATATGGTGATAATTATTATAAGTATGGTCAATATACCCTTGATTCCTATAAAAATAATGTGAGAGCTGTTTCGGTTTTACAAGAACATTTTTGTGTGAAAAACCGGGAGAAACTCGTCCCTTGCGTCCTTTTTCTGTAGGATGATAATGTATAGCTGTAGTAACAGTATGAGCGACGTATCCTGCTCGTCGTGCGCGCGCTGTATATTCCTGCTCGTCACCCCAAATAAAACATTCTTTTTTTATCAATCCTATTTTTTCAATAACTTCACGTTTAATCAAAGTTCCATTGAAAGGATAAATCATTACATCGAAATCTTCGTTTTTTGTTACATCATCAACATATATATATTTATGTCCATTTAGCGGTCCGAAAGCAAGTTTTTTGTGATCATCTTTATCTATAACCAATGCATTAAGAAAAACAAAATTCGTTTTTTTATTAAAGTCTATCAGCGTTTCCAATTGGTTAGAGTCAGGGATACCATCGTCATCCATCATCCAAAGCCACTCATAGCCGTTATCCATCATATATTTCATGCCGGCGAAAAACCCTCCAGCACCACCTAAGTTATCTTGATTAATAACCTTAATGTCTGTTTGTGCTGTTAAGTATTCTGTTGTTCCATCTGTACTCCCATTGTTAACCACAAGAATATCTAAATTCGTGTATGTTTGACGCTTTACGTTCTCAACACAAACTTTAAGATCATTCAGACGATTATAAGTAACTATGACATTTAAAACTTTATCAGACATTTTTCCCCTATATTTCAATTAATCATTTAATGCAAATAGTAGATAACAAGCATTCATAATTGCTAATACTATATATCAGACTGCAAAGTTACATATAAATAGTTATCTATCCTATTTTTGCAGATTAATATATATTTTTACTTACTTGTTTTGCTCTTTGATAAACATTAATTATCTTTGTAAAAAAAATATGTTATCAATAATAATTCCAATTTATAATTCAGAGATATATCTCCAAAGATGTCTTGATAGTCTTGCATCCCAAACAGATAAAAACTTTGAAGTTATATTGATAGATGATGGTAGTACGGATGATTCTGCCAACATATGCAAACATTACTGTTTAAATGATTTTAATTTCAAGTATTACTATCAAAAAAATGCAGGACCAAGTACTGCAAGAAACATTGGATTAAAATATGCACAAGGAGAATTTATTTCATTTATAGATTCTGATGATTTTGTTTCATCTAGCTATGTTGAAAAGATACTTAAGAATATGAATTGTGATATTCTTTTTTTTAGCAGCATACACCAAAAGGCAGATGGTAAAGATGAAAAACATTCTTATAATAACAGAGCAGATATTACATTTCTTAATGTATTATTAGAACAAAATCAATATTGGGATTTTGTCTATACCTGGAATAAATGCTTTAAGAGAGAGATCATAATATCTCATAATTTGTTGTTTGATGAGAATATTAGTCATGCAGAAGATGAACTATTTACATTGGAATATACAAAATATACCAATCTTGTAAACACAATTAATGACGCTATCTATTTTTATCAAGTAGGTATAGGAATAAGTAAAGAATTACCTTCATTAGATGAGTTTATTATTATAAATAATAGTATTTCTGAAATTGCAAATAAATTTAAAGATAAAGATATCTCCCATTATCTTAACTTTCGAGTTATAAACTATTGGTTTAATGCATATCTATATCAGAGATGTGGCTATTTTTATGCCTACCATCAAGCGAAGAAGCTTACAAACACTTTAGACAAAAAAGAATTAAAAAGATTCCTCTCTAATTATTCTTATGACAGACATATTACACTATCTAAACGAACAGAGCGCTTTGAAAAAATAGTATTGTCTGATTCTTCGCCTATAATAAATAAACTACGATTGCTTTGGCTTGCTTTTTATGAATGGCAAAAAATAGCAATAAAAAACATGCGCCACAAGATTTAAGATCATGCTTTCATAAATGCATTTACTAAACACTCAATTTTAACATTGCAATAAAACAAACAACATATTATTAGACTAGTTACAGATAATTTGACAATAACAAATACGAAGTTGGGTATAATCATATATATTAATGTGAGCAAGGATGCTCACATTAATGGTTTATAATATCATTGGGGAAGAATTCTTTAAAAAAATATATAATATAGTAATAACATAATTTCTAACATTAGATTTTCCTTTCTATTCTTTTACATAAAGACACCATGTTATCGGCTTTACAATACTATGGGAACAAGATAAACTCACTAATATCAAGAGAAAGTCACGTAGATATTATTATTGAGGAAGAACTTATGCAAAAATATCAACAATGAATCCTCGTATTTCGCAGAGCCCCACTTACAGTTAATCGTTATTGCTTGCTAATATAACTTATAACTAAACAAACAGCATGGCTTAATATCATACACGTAAGTATGACTAATATATGTTTGTATAGCAATGGATATTATCAAGGTATTGCTATATAACAAGAAAAACCCGTCAACAATTAATATTGACGGGCTTTAATATGTTTTGTCTTATATTTAAGACTGAAATTACTTAACTTCTACAGCTGCTCTAGCTGCCTCAAGTTTTCTATGATCACGGATTTCCTTACCAGTTACAAGATAAGCAATAGGTGAAGCTACGAATATTGAAGACAATGTTCCGAATACAACACCAATTGACATTGCGAATGCAAATGGTTGAATACTCTTACCACCAAGCAACAAGATAACTATCAAAACTATCAATGCTGTTGATGATGTATTAACAGTACGGGCAAGTGTCTGATTAATTGAATCATTGAACAATACCTGTAAGTCTTCATTAGGATGTAGTTTCAAATTCTCACGAATACGGTCGAATACCACAACCTTATCATTAATAGAATAACCAATGACGGTCAGCACCGCACCAATGAACGTCTGGTCAACCTCCAGAGAGAAAGGCATAACCCCTTGCAGCAATGAGAACAGACCGACTACAGTCAAGGCATCAAATGCAAGAGCTACTGTTGAACCTACTGAGAACGCAACATTGCGGAAACGCAGAAGGATATACAAGAAAATAGCAACCATTGAGATAACCACACTGAAAATCGCGCCATAAGTAACATCCTTAGCTACAGAAGGACCAACTTTAGAAGAACTTATTATTGAACCACCACTACGAATATCTGGGTTCTTAAATGACTGAAGATTCTTCTGACTTACCATGCCAGCCTTTTTCAGGCCTTTATAAAGCAGTGTTTCTGCCTGATCATCAACATTAGAACTATTAGATTCTATCTTGTAGTTCGTTGAAATACGGATAGTCTTGCTATCTGTACCAAGTGATATGGCACTAGATGTACAGCCAGGGAAGATACCATCAAGAACTTGACTAACCTGCTCTGGTTGTGTAGGTTTCACAAACTGAACAACATAGTTACGACCACCAGTAAAGTCTATACCCTTTGACAAGCCACGTACAAAGAAACTTCCTGCAAACAAGACAATAGCAAGTCCAGTAATAGTAAATGTCGTCTTATACATTGACATGAAATGGATATTTGTACCCTGCATAAGGTTCTTGCTAATACCTGTCCAGAACTTAAGCTTCATCCAACGGTCATGGTTAAGCTTATATTCATAAACAAGACGTGTCAAGAATACGGAAGTAAAGAATGAACAAATAAGACCTATAATCCATGTTGTAGCAAATCCCTGAATAGGACCTGTACCGAAGATATAAAGGATTACACCTGTAATAAGTGATGTGAGGTTAGAGTCGAAGATGGCAGAGAAAGCGTTGCTATAACCTGCGGATACAGCCTGTTTCATGCCCTTGCCGGCTCGAAGTTCCTCTTTTATTCGTTCATATATAAGCACATTGGCATCAACCGCCGTACCGAGCGTCAGCACCATACCCGCTATACCACTCATTGTAAGTGCCGCCTGGAAAGACGTTAATATACCAAGTGTGAAGAATACGTTAACAATAAGAGCGGCATTAGCAATCATACCAGGGATGAAGTTATACATGGCAACCATGTAGAAAATCAAAAGGACGAAAGCTATAACAAATGAAACAATACCCTGCTGTATAGAAGCGGCACCCAATGTAGGACCCACAATATCTTCCTGTACTATATGTGCAGGTGCAGGCATACGACCGGACTTCAATGTATTAGCAAGGTCCTTTGTATCCTCAATTGTGAAGTTTCCGCTGATAGAAGACTGACCACCATCAATCTCACCATTTACACGAGGAGCTGAATATACAGCGTTATCAAGAACAATAGCAATAGCCTTACCAACGTTAGCCTTTGTCAAGGCTCCCCAACGGCGTGCACCGTCAGAATTCATTGTCATTGAAACCTCTGGAGAACCAGACAGATGATCAAACTGATCACTTGCATCTGTAACAACATCACCCTCAAGTGGTGCACGACCTGTGGTCGTAGTAATCTTCAAAGCATGAAGTTCATATATATTCTTTGCCTGAATACCATCAGCAGGCTTAGCACTCCAAAGAAGTTTAAGATCTGATGGTAATATCTGCTTTGCAGCAGCACTATGGATTACTCTATTTACAGCAGCTGTATCGCGTACGCTTGCATATCCAACAACGCTAAGAGAATTCTGTCCTGTTGTCTGCAACATTGCAAGCAATGGATGCATTTTCTTTGCAGCATCAATCTGTGCTCTGCTTGCCTCAGATGCGTCATCCTTAGCAGCACCCTTAATCTTAAATTTAGGTTGAGCTGTTGCGATAGCTTTCTTAGGAGCAGCCTTCTTTACAGTTGCAGTATCAGCGTCACCACCGTTTGCAAGACGAGAATCAAGCTGTGTCAGATAAGGGATAACCTCACTAGCATTATATGTCTCCCAGAATTCTAGATTTGCACTACCTTGAAGTAGCTTACGCATACGTTCAGGTTCCTTAATACCTGGCATTTCAACCATGATACGACCTGCCTGACCTTCAAGTTTTTGGATATTAGGTTGAACTACGCCAAACTTATCAATACGAGTACGAACTACATTGAATGAGTTATCTATCGCAGATTGAATATTAGCACGAAGAACCTTCTCTACCTCAGAATCAGAACTCTGTGGAGAAACCTTACCCTGCAATTGCTGAGTAGCAAAGATTTCTGCGAGATGATGTCCCGGTGCATTCTGATGATAATACTTAACGAAGAGAGAGAGAAAATCACTCTGACTAATTTCCTGTTCGGCTTTAGCCTGCTTCATTGACTTAGTGAAAGCTAGGTCTGTCTTGTGGTCAGCTAGAGTCTCGACAACATCAGGTACTGATATTTCCAAAACTACATTCATACCACCCTTAAGATCCAGACCAAGACCAATTTGAGTTTCCAAGCACTTCTGATAAGAATAAATACCCAAATACTTAACAGAATCTTTATAATTCTGTTGTGCAATAGGGTCTTTAAGCTTTGCAGCCTCGCCGTCATAATAACGTGTGGCGAACGAGAATGAAAGATAGAAAATGCTTGCAAGTGTCAGTAGGACAGCTGTACAAATTACAATTCCTTTGTTTTGCATTTTTTATTATGTTATAAATTATTTGTTTTTCTATGTTCTCTATATAATTCACAGACTATATATAGAAGTGCAAAAATAACATTTTTTTGTCACTTTAAGAAATTTATAGCCTGTAATTATTCATTTTTTAGGGTTTTCCCCGCTTTTTTAGCCAACAAAAGATTGGATAATGGTCAGAATCTTTTATTTTACTATCAACTTTGCACTCAAAAGGTTGCCAATCACTTGAGCACATAATATTGTCTATTCTCACATACATTCCACCTTCATGATAGCTGAAGCCTGGTCCGTTTCCACTTTCTACATAGCAATCTTTTAAATTCTTAGATATTACATAATGAGCATACGATATAGGAGTATCGTTAAAATCTCCACAAAGAATAATACTTCTACCAAGGTGCTTGCTTAAATATCTAGCCACAGCGTCAGCCTGAGGGGCACGCTTTATCGATGCCTCACTAAGTTTGTCCACTAGATGATAAGAGGCTTTTTTTGCGGCAGTTCCTTCAAGTTTTCCTTTCACCATGGACTTAAAACTGGATTTATCCTCAACTGAGAGTCCAGTTGTCTCTAGATGATTATTAACAACAATGATTGTATCGTTGCCTTTCTTTATTTCATAAGCCATACTAAGGTTACCCTTTGAAGGATATTGAATGCGCTCTCGAGAAACTATTGGATACCTGCTATATATTGCAATGCAATCTCCTCCCGGTCTACTCATTGCTGTATCTCGATATTGATATAACTTATCCATAACAGAGTCAACTCTTGCCTTTCCTATCTCATTTGTTAAAGCTTCCTGCAAACAAAGAATATCAGCCTTCTGTTCACGAATATATTCCAATATAGGGAATTTACCATCAGGAAAACGTTCCCAACCAGCAAACGACCATACGTTGTATGACATCACTTTTATAGCACCATCTGGCGGAGTGCTAGGTATATTAAATGGGATGTATGTGCGTATAGGGATATAACAAAATATATATCCAAGCAAAGGTATTAATATTCCAATTTTCTTGAAGCACAGCCAAAAAATCAAAAAACAAAAATTTATCAGCAAGAATATTGGAAAGACCAATCCAGCATTAGCCAACACTCCATGCTTCACAGGGTCAAGTCGATCTGAATAACCTATAAACAACATTATAAAGATCGTTGCCAGATTAGCTCCAGCTATCAGTTGCAGAAGGAATTTCCTTAACGAACCAAACATAATAATACTTTCAATTCTTCTTACTGCTTTCAAAAAGGCAACGCTTCTCGTCTGCAGTCAGACTATCATATCCACTCTTGCGTATTTTGTCCAGAATACGGTCTATATTATCTTGTTCAGCCTTTTTGCGAGCATTATAATCCCAGTCGCTGTTATGTGAATTATAATTTTCAGGTTCTGCATTTTTATTATGCCATGTACTAAATTTCTTTCCACTACCTCGCTTATCCCATTTGCGCTTCAAGTTATCAAAAAATTGATTACCACCAGACATATTAGACCCACGATAAGCATGACTACGCCAATATCTAATCATGAAGAAACCGACAACCATTCCACCAAGGTGGGCAACATGAGCAACCCCATCACCAGTCGTAGCCATTGCTGAAAATAGTTCAATACCTGCATATATCATGACAAACCATTTTGCCTTGATAGGGAAAGGGATTGGGATAATAAATAATTTTTCATTTGGAAACAACATTCCGAATGCTAAAAGCACACCGTAAATGGAACCAGACGCACCAACTGTAGTCCATGCGTTAAGTGCTTGTCTTGCTACCTCAGGCAAATGCATTACGGAAACATTGGCATTCTGAGATGAAAGCATAAAATACAAATCAAAGAATTGCGCCAATTCCTGAAAGAGTCCTGCACCAATTCCACAAGAAATGTAATAAAAAAGGAAGCGCTTTGCACCCCATGTTCTTTCAACTATCATACCAAACATCCACAAGGCAAACATATTGAAAAATATATGTGTAAAAGTGGCATGCATAAACATGTAAGTTACCAGCTGATAAATATGGAAATCTGGGGCTAGAAAGAAGTGCAATCCTAGGACATCATTTAAGTCTATTGGAGAACCACCAAACAAGTTAACAGACCGAAGTACGTACATAGCAAAGAATGCCAATACGTTTATTATAAGTAAGTTCTTTGTTACCGTTGGAATGCGCATCATATTATGTAATTTCTTATAGTTCGACAAATGTTGTATTATGGTTGCAAAATTACTAAAAATATCCCTTAAACACTACTAATGCACAAGGTTTACCACAAATTTTCGAAAAATAAATCACTTTTTTTGTTTTTTTGTTTGTTTTTTAAAATGAATAACCTATATTTGTCACCAGAAAAGATATTTTTTATATAAATAATCATTAAATAATTCAAAGTTATGAACAAGACAGAATTAATCGACAAGATTGCTGCAGGCGCAGGTCTGAGCAAAGCAGATGCTAAAAAGGCATTGGACGCAACAACAGCTGCAATTAAAGACGCTTTAGTTGCAGGTGACAAAATCCAGCTTGTAGGCTTCGGTACATTCAGTGTTAACGAGCGCCCTGCTCGTGAAGGCATTAACCCAGCTACAAAGGCTAAGATTCAGATTGCAGCAAAGAAGGTTGCAAAGTTCAAGGCTGGCGCAGAGCTTTCTGATGCAGTAAATAAATAATTGTAAAAGATTATTCAACATAAAAGAGCGACTCTAACGAGCCGCTCTTTTCTTTTAAATATTGTTAATCTACTTTATTTTGGCTGTTTACCAATATAAGCTAGAATTCCTCCGTCAACATACAAAACGTGGCCATTTACGAAATCACTTGCGTCTGAAGCAAGGAATACTGCTGGCCCCATAAGATCTTCAGGAGTACCCCAACGCGCAGCAGGAGTTTTACTTATTATAAAGCTATCAAAAGGATGATGACTTCCATCTGGCTGTAATTCACGAAGAGGTGCTGTCTGTGGAGTTGCGATATAACCAGGGCCTATACCATTACACTGTATGTTATACTCACCAAATTCAGAACAGATATTACGTGTCAGCATCTTCAATCCTCCTTTAGCAGCAGCATAGGCACTTACAGTCTCACGTCCGAGTTCACTCATCATTGAACATATATTGATAATCTTACCGTGACCTTTTTTCTTCATTCCTGGGATAACAGCCTTAGAAACAATAAAAGGTGCATTAAGATCAATATCAATAACCTGACGGAAATCTTCGACACTCATCTCATCCATAGGAATACGTTTGATAATACCTGCGTTATTAACAAGTATATCAACAGTACCAAGTTCCTTTTCAATTTCAGAAACAAGGTTTTTTACCTGCGCTTCATCAGTAACGTCAGCAATATACCCTTTAGCATCAATACCTTTTGCTTTATAATCAGCCATTGCTTGATCAAGATGTTTCTGACTGCGGCAATTGAACGCAACTTTAGCTCCTGCCTTAGCATAAGCTTCAGCAATAGCGAATCCAATACCATAAGCAGCACCTGTTACCAATGCCACCTTACCTTCCAAAGAAAAGTTTTTTGAAAATGTATCCATTATTTTTGTTTTACTATTAAGTTATCAGAGTAGTCTGATGCAAAAATACAAAATTAATTTGAAACGACCTATTTTTCAACATTTATCTTTCATCTGAAGTGTATAATATCAGTGACTACAGAAACTATTATTCTTGTTCCACATGCCATCCCAGTTAGTATTCTAATTTGCATGTAAGGCTGAAGAAAAACAGAGTCTGGCGGAACATAACCCAGCCAGACTTTGTATTATAATTGGACTATAATTCAAACTTATAACCAACGGTAAACGATAAGGTTCTATTTTGAGAGGTTGATCTGGAATTATTTCCACCCCATCCTGCATCGCCATCCTTACGCAAGTCGGTTACACCAATATTGTATCTCAGATCAGCAACCATATTCTTGTATTCATAGCTTACACCTACAGGTACAGAAAGAGAGAATGATTTTATCCCTTCTACATCACTATGAACTGCTGATAACGATTGACCTTGATAGCTAATTGTGACATCACCACCCGTTTTCTTGCTAACTGCTAATTCAGGCTGCAGCCCCGCTTTTACGGCAAGACCTTTCCATATATAAACATTAGCCAAAATTGGCATTGTAATACTGTTGAGATTAATCTTCAAATTATCATTAATCGCAACTTTAACTCCATCATTTGAGGTCTCTGAGAATTTTTTTGTGTCATAGCTTGCACCCTGTTGAGTATAGAATACTCCTAAAGAAAGACCGATGATTTTAGAGAATTGATACTGTGCTTCAACACCAGCAGTAAATCCAAACTTGTTTTTGCTTTCATTAAATCCTATCCCCCCTGCTTTTACCATATTTTCTTCTGATAAAGTGTGAAAAATTAATGATTCACTAGGTGACATTTGTGGAATCACTACGTAAGCTACATTAATTGGCATATTACCAGAGAAGTTACTTGCTGTAACACCAATTTTTGGTGTAATAGAGAAAGTACCAGCCTTCTGTTGAGCACATACACTTGAAACAGTCATAAGTAAAGCTGCTAAAAAAAATAATTGTTTTTTCATTGGTTTAATATAATAAATATTTGTTGATTTTCACATATTATATACTTGTCAAATTGTTACAAATATGGTTATTGGGCATAATTCTTTTCGCTTTTGGGGTATTTGCATGCTTTAGCAGTAAAAGGTAAATCCATCTTTTTTTTATGATTAGCGGTTAATATTGCACATTTTTTGTACAAAATAAAAAAACCGCAAATCCTTTTATATTAGGAATCGCGGATTTTTTATGTTGTCCCAGGCGGATTCGAACCACCACTGACAGAACCAAAAACTGTAGTGCTACCATTACACCATGGGACAATCAATATGAATTGTTTCCAATTTCGGGTGCAAAGGTAATAGATTTTTCATCTACTACCAAATTTTTAAGCGTTTACTTTACTGTAATTAAGTAATAATTCTTCTTTCCACGCTGTACGAGGAGATATTTTCCGTCAATAAGATCATCAGAAGTTATCATTTGATCAAAAGCTGCAATCTTCTCTTTATTCAAGTTTACGCCACCGCCTTTTACCAACTTACGCATTTCACTCTTGCTTGGGAATATCTCCATACCATCCTGATTAAATAAATCTACAGCAGTTCCGCCGAGTAAAGACTTATCAATAGTGTAATGAGGAACATCCTTAAAGACATCATTAAGTGTAGCTTCATCAAGTTTTGAAAGACTATCTTTTGTTGCCTTTCCAAAGAGAATATTACTTGCAGCAATAGCCATTTCAAGGTCTTCCTTAGAATGAACCATTACCGTAACTTCTTCTGCAAGGCGTTTCTGAAGAACACGTCTACCAGGATCTTGCTTATGCTCTTCAATAAGAGCATCAATTACATCCTTTTCAAGACTTGTGAATATCTTTATATATCTTTCAGCATCATCATCGCTTACATTCAACCAGAACTGATAGAAAGCATAAGGAGTCGTACGGTTACGGTCAAGCCATATATTACCACTCTCAGTCTTACCAAATTTCTTTCCATCTGCCTTTGTTATCAAAGGACACGTAAGACAGAAAGCCTCAGATTCGCTACCGAGAGTACGACGTATTAACTCTGTTCCTGTTGTCATATTGCCCCACTGGTCATTACCACCAAGCTGCAATCTTACACCGTATTTCTGATATTGATAAAGGAAGTCATAACCTTGAAGCAACTGATAAGTAAACTCGGTGAAAGACAAACCATCACGAGCCTCTCCATTAAGACGCTTCTGCACAGAGTCTTTAGCCATCATGTAATTAACAGTGATATGCTTTCCAACCTCACGAACGAAATCAAGGAAAGAGAAATCTTTCATCCAATCATAGTTGTTGACAAGTTCTGCCTTGTTTGGAGCATCACCGTCAAAATCCAAGAACTTTGCAACCTGTTGCTTTATTGCTTCCTGGTTATGATATAATGTCTCAGAATCCAAAAGATTACGTTCCTGACTCTTGCCTGAAGGATCGCCAATCATACCTGTAGCACCACCTACAAGGAGATATGGTTTATGACCGCAACGCTGCAAGTGACTAAGCATCATAATTCCACAAAGGTGACCAATATGCAAAGAGTCTGCCGTTGGGTCTGTACCCAAATAAGCCGATACCATGTGCGACTGTAAATATTCCTCTGTACCCGGCATAATCTGAGCAAGCATACCACGCCATTTCAGTTCTTCAACAAAGTTTTTTGACATTATTATATTATTCCAATTAAAAGACGAACAAATATTCTCGTCTAATTATTATTTATATTACTGGGGCCCGTTACAGGAAACTTACGGCACCGGATCATATCCACTACCACCCCAAGGATTACATCTTAATATTCTCCATATAGCCAACCCCATCCCTTTTATTGGTCCATGCTTTAGAATTGCCTGCCGCGCATACTCAGAGCATGTGGGAGTAAACCTACAAGAAGGCGGAGTATAAGGAGTTATGAATTTCTGATAAAACAATATTGGCAATACGAGGATCCACACAATGGCTCTCGACACATGATGCAATATGTTTATTAGTAATTTCATATTTTCTCACTAACACGTTGAATAAGATTTTTCATCTTTGTTTCTACAACAGCTGTATCATATAATTTTGAATCAAGCCATATAAAAGCCATCACCAAGCTACATCCATCTGACACCTTTTCCGATGCGAGAATACGATTTCGTCTATACGCCTCCCTTATCTGTCTTTTCACGCGATTACGCTTTACAGCACGTTTAAAGCATTTTTTAGGTACGCTGACAAGTATCTGAGTATTTGGGGCATCGTCAGCTATATCATCAGACTGCATATACATATAGACTACCCTTAGTGGGTAAGCAGACATAGAATGACTTTTGCCCCCATTAAAGAGTCGGTCTATTAGCAACTTGCTACAAACACGCTCTTGCTTAGTCAGAGTTTCAGCTTGGGATGCCGACATTATTTTTTGTTTTTCTCAAGAAAAGCCTTTAGTGCACCGGTCATTGAAGGATAATCTTTACTTGGTGCCATGAGGTCTAGATGTAAATTTTGAGCTTCCACTTCTTTAGCAGTAGCAGGACCAAAGGCTCCAATCTTAATATCGCCCTGCTTAAAATCAGGGAAATTCTTCTTTAAAGCCTTAACACCAGTTGGACTAAAGAAGATCATCATATCATAATCAAAGTTTTGCTTTTCTTCATCCGTAAAATCATTGCTCACGGTACGATACATCGTACAAATAGTATGCTTTATATTTTTGGCATCAAACATATCTTTAATGTCATCATTATGGACATTACTTAATGGAACAAGGAAATTTTCCGTTTTATGTTTTAGCAAAAGTGGCAACAGACCATCAACTTTACCTGTTGTACCAAAGAAAATTTTTCGTTTACGATACTGCACGTATTTCTGGATATAAAGTGCAACCGTCTCAATAAGACAAAAGTACTTCATATCTTCAGGAATAGTAACACGTAACTCTTTAGCTAGCTTGAAATAATTGTCTATAGCATGGCGCGATGTAAAGACAACTGCTGTATGAGCAAGCAAGCTAACTTTCTGTTCACGGAATTCTCTTGAAGAGATACCCTCTATTTTGAAAAACGGACGGAAATCCAATTCCACACCAAACTGATTTGCGATGTCATAATATGGTGACTTTTCGCTTGTTGGCTTAGGCTGAGAGATCAGAATCTTCTTAATCATTATGTCCTAAAAATTTATTTTCAAATAACCATTTATAACTGTCAATACTCCCCATAATGTGAGTAAAGGCATAACTTCGAGTGCACAAAAGTACAAAATATCTTGCAAAAAGGCGCCTTTTTGCCTGAAAAAGATTATATATGTCTTATATAGAGACAGTAATTTTAATAAAACCACTACTATAGCAGTATAAATAAATGCGGTTTTTAATGCCAATCCAAAATATGCGACTAACATTACAACAGGAAACACCAACAATCCTTCGACAGAAATTATAAATAAAAATGATTTTATCCATTGTTCATTTGACTTTTTGTCAAAGAATGTGAGATTGACTATCGTATAAGCGACAAACTTGAATAGGAAATAAACCAGTATTACTCCCGAGAAAAAGCCCACCACTTTATATTGTTCAACTATGAATGTATCACTGATAACCGAACGCGCATAAAGGAAGAATAACAACGAAAACTGTAGACATGTCTGCAACATCAAAAAGAACTGAAAACGAAATTCTCCTGACGTCTCTGTTATCGTGGTTGTTTCACCATGCTGAACATAAAAGAAGTTCTTTGCCTGACGCACGATGAACTTATGAGACTGAGCGAAAGCCACCATTGCCAATATAAAACAAGCAAGTAATATTCCTGTTATAAGATTATCACCAGCAATGGTATAAGGCACAGGGTCACCAGCAACACCAATACGTCCGCCTGACAATTCTGGATGAAACCAAGGTGAATTCGAGAAGAACGACTCCTTGTAATACTTTGGCAGGCTTACATCACGCCAGCTCTTACCAACAGGTTGTCCTGGAAGGTGTAAGGTGTCGGGCATATCGCTCCAATGAATATCACTGGGCTTTATATTTGCCTGAATAGCTGAATCTTGCTGCTCGGGCGTAGCATCCTTAGGCAACCAACTGAGTATCTGCGCCGGTGTAGGTTGCTTTTTCACATGCGGAATTCCTGTTAAGGCTTTCTGCTGTGCATTTTCATTTACTATGGAATCTTCTTGCTGTATCATATAAAAAAGGACGGGTCTGAAATTTTCCCGTCCCCTCTTTATGGTTTTAATTAAATATCAAACGCTTTCTTAATTTCATCCACACGGTCTAACTTTTCCCATGTGAATAATTCCACTTGGATCATTTTTGTCTCATGGTATCTACTAGTGAACGTTTTTGTCACTGTTTGGTTCTTTCTTCCCATGTGACCATAAGCGGCAGTTTCAAGATAAATAGGCTGGCGCAATTTCAATATGCGCTCTATTGCCTTTGGTCGAAGGTCAAACATCTGTTTGATCTTCTCAGCAATCTCACCATCAGACATCTTAACATTGCTGCGACCGTATGTATCAACATAAATACTTACAGGTTGTGCTACACCTATTGCATAAGCCAACTGCACCAACATTTCATCAGCAACGCCTGCTGCGACCATGTTCTTTGCTATATATCGTGCTGCATAAGCTGCAGAACGGTCTACCTTGGAAGGATCTTTTCCTGAAAAAGCGCCACCACCATGAGCACCCTTACCACCATAAGTATCTACAATTATCTTACGACCTGTAAGTCCTGTATCACCATGAGGGCCACCAATAACGAACTTTCCCGTAGGGTTAACGAAATACTTAATATCATCATTGAACAAAGCAAGCACCTTGTCGCCAAGTTTTGCCTTTACTCGTGGAATGAGAATATTTATCACATCTTCCTTGATTTTGGCAAGCATTGCATCGTCATCGTCATCGAACTGGTCATGCTGTGTACTCACAACAATTGTATCAATAGCCAAAGGCACATTCTCATCACTGTATTTGATCGTAACCTGACTCTTTGAGTCTGGACGCAAATATGTCATCACGTTGCCTTCCTTACGTATTTCGGCAAGCGTACTCATAAGAAGATGAGACAAATATAGGGAAACAGGCATATAATCCTCGGTTTCATTTGAAGCATATCCAAACATCATACCTTGGTCACCAGCTCCTTGATTTTCCTCATCAGCACGGCTTACACCACGATTAATATCATCACTCTGCTCGTGAATAGCGGTAAGAATACCACAAGAATCACCATCAAACTGATACTCGGCCTTTGTATATCCGATATTTTTTATAGTGTTGCGCGCAATAGTCTGCAAGTCAATGTATTCTTTTGAGCGCACTTCACCCATTATAATTACTTGTCCGGTAGTACAGAATGTCTCTATGGCACAATGAGAATTCTCATCATACGCAAGGAACTGATCAAGCAAGGCATCTGATATCTGATCTGAAACTTTATCAGGATGTCCTTCTGAAACTGATTCTGAAGAAAATAAATAAGGCATATATCTTAATCCTTTCTTTTAAATATACATTAAAAACTTTTAGGCTGCAAAGTTACAGTTATTTCGCTGAATATCAAAGAAAAACCACTCCTTTTATATTTCTACAACAAAAAAATGGGTGTACGAAACTTTATCCGTACACCCACGTATATAAAAGACTGTTTATTGTTTTTACTTTGTTCCTTCAGGAAGCATGACAACTGTAATCTTGCTGCCAGTTCCAAGGAATTCCTTCATGAACGCAGATACACTCTGTGGGGTCTGTGCTTCTACAAGTTTTTTGTAGTCAGAATATGTATCAACACCCAGCTTATCATATTCATAGATTACTCCGTCCCAAAATCCATTTGTTTTTGCACGGTCGTCTATCTGCTTCAACATCAAAGCCTTAACCTTATTAAGCATTTCCGCGTCACATGTTGTTGCGAGCTTATTTGCCTCATCGGTCATAATCTTCAATGCGATGTCTCTCTTCTCTGGTTTCATAGGACACACACCGACAATCTGATAGATTTTGAATCCATCATCAGCAGCACTTGCACCTCCATAAGCTCCGCAAGAATATGCGGCACTGGCTTCTTCACGGATTTGCTTTAGATACTCCATTGAAAGAACCTGTCCTATCATATCAACCTGTATAGACTTCTCTAAGGTGTATGGAAGGTTCATATTATGCCAAACCATGTAGCAGTTTGCTTTTGGAGTTTCCATCTTACGATAGAATGTATTTTCAATCTGTCCCTTTTGTGGGATGAGGTCACGCTTTGAAGCAGCATTATTATCCTTTGATGGTAAAGATCCAAGATACTTACAGATAAGTGGACGTATTGCAGCATCGTCAAAATTACCGATTATAGTAAACTCCCAACCCTTTGCACTTGCAGTACGATCTTTTGCCATCTGCAGGATGCGATCATAGTTTACGTCCTTTAAATCCTTAAGCAACAGAGGAGCTGTTTTTGGGTTATGGTTATACAATGCTGCTGTAAGAGAGTCACTAAAAGCTATATCTGGAGACAATTCACGATTTTTGAGACCTACCTCATACTGCTGCATAAGGTTATTGTATGAATCATTGTCTTTCTTTATATTTGTAAAATATAGATACACCATCTGAAGCATGGTCTCTATATCCTTTGGTGTTGAGTTACCGTCAACACTCATCTTTCTATCGCTCATCTTCAAGTTTGCATTGGCTATCTTTCCTGCCATTGCCTTCTGAAGTTCAGTACTTGAGAAATCACCAAGTCCGCTTATACCAATAACATTATTGAATACCTTTGTATTAACAAAATCAGCCATTCCATATAAAGAAGAACCAGCGCCACCAGTACCAGACAGAATGACTTGATCTTTCTTATAATCAGTCTTCTTCAAGATAACCTTTACGCCATTTGAAAGTTCAAGAGTTGTATAATCAAATTTATCACTCTTCGTTTCCTTCTTTATCTTACCAGCCTTTGGAAGTTCTTTAATCAAAGGCTCGTTCTTCACGTTATCCACATAAGCTGTAATATTCTCTGCACGTGCAGACTTAACTGCATCAAGAAGTTGTGATTCTGTAGGATATACATTACCTTCCTTCTCATTGTTAAAGTTAATGATAACCATATTAGAATCATTCTTTGAAACAAGTTCCTTGATCTGTGCATTGATAGCCTCAAGAGGAATCATTGGAACAATCTGCTTCATTGTCTGATATGAATATTCAATACCAGTCATTGGTTCGTTGGTAAGGAAATGCCCAAGACACTCGCGATAGAATTGAGAATTATAACGCTTATCCTTATTGCTGTAAGACTTATCAAGAGCACTCATATAGTCAGCTTGAAAACGGCTATATTCAGAAGGAGTGAAACCAAATTCAGCTGCACGACGCAATTCTACCAAAGCAGCTTTCAATGCATCTGCGGCAACGTTCATATCCTTTGGAGACACACTTAGATCAAAAGCATCCTTTGTCTTTGCAAAAATATAATCACCATCTCCGGCAGATGCCATTACATAGGGGCAGTCTGCTTTCTGGGCAGCCTCAGTAAAACGATTATTAAGCATACTTGATAGAGCACCGTTCACATATTGGTATACCAAATAAGAAACATTGTTCTTCAAAGAATCAGGGAACACGTTATGCTTGAACATAAGTTCTACTTCAGAAGATCTTTGTTCTTTATCCTTATCAATGACAACTATCGGCTGTGCATTATCAGGAACTTGCTCATCAATTATAGGAGCCTCGTTCTTTGGATTCTGTATATTTGCGAAAAGCTTCTTTATCTGAGCCTCTACCTTATCAACATCAACATTACCAACAACGATAAGCCCCTGATGAGATGGATGATACCACTTTACGTAATAGTCTCGCAACTCCTTTGGTTTAAAGTTATCAACAACGCTCATCAATCCGATAGGGTAACGCACACCATACTTACTTCCAGGATATAACTTTGGAAGATTACGTTCAAACATTCGACTTGAAGCACTTGTGCGCAAACGCCATTCCTCATGAATAACGCCACGTTCTTTTTCTATTTCTTCCTTATCTAGAGTAAGACCAGTAGACCAATCACGAAGAATCAGCAAGCAAGTGTCAATAGCTCCTGCACGCTGTGTAGGAACATTGTCTATATTGTAAACTGTCTGGTCAATACTTGTATAGGCATTAAGGTCACCGCCAAATTCTATACCATTAGCACGGCACCACTCAATAAGAGAGTTTCCTTTAAAGTTATCAGAACCATTGAAAGCCATGTGCTCAAGGAAATGGGCAAGCCCACGCTGTGTCTCATCCTCCTGAATTGAACCAACTTTTTGTGCAATATAGAAGTTCGCACGATTTTCAGGCCAGTTGTTGTGACGGATATAATAAGTCAATCCATTAGCCAACTTTCCGATACGCACGTCCTTGTCAATAGGGACAGTCATCTGTGGTTGTGCCTGAGCTACACCTGCCAGCAAAAGCAACGCTGCTACCAGTAAATTTTTAAGTCTCATGTATAAAAGTTTTAGTTTATAAAAATCTTAGGATTATATTATGCAAAGATAGAGAAACTTTGTAAAAATACAAAACATTTGCAATAATTTTTACCTTTTCCATAAAATTATGGATACATTATCTAACGTTTTTTAGTTCATAAATATAGGATGATTAAGTAAAGTCTCAAAAAGGAATATTCTCCTAAATCAATTAGTGTATTTGAATCTGTAATAAAATAAATTACTCTAATTAGCAACAGCTTCCAATATCCTTATGGGACTTGAGTCTATTAAATACACAAAAGATTTTTATTACATTTACGATTACGGAAAAACAAAAGTTTTAGGACATTTTATTTTCCACAGTTAAGCCTGTAAAAGAATACTCATCAACAGATATACTTATGAATCACAATAGTGGACAATCACTTATCTAAGTTCTTATAATTATATACTATTTATTACAAACAGCATCTCTCGAAATACATAGAGACTTTTTTGTTTTGTATTACCTTAGCTAGTTACTATAACTTACATTGAAGATGAGCTACACTCTGTAAAGCAAAGAAAAATATAATTTTTCTTTGCTTTTCCACTCGTTTGCACTATCTTTGCACTAAATAAAATATAAACAATGCAAGAAACAAGACAAAACCGCATATCTCGCCTACTGCAAAAAGAACTGGCGACAATTTTTCAGGAACAAACTCGTATGATGCACGGCATAATGGTGAGTGTCACACGTGTAAGAATAAGTCCTGATTTAAGCATTTGCACAGCATATCTTAGTATATTCCCAAGTGATAAAGGCGAGGAACTTATAGCCAACATCACAAAAAGCGAAAAGGCTATTCGATTCAATCTTGGACAAAGAGTACACAATCAACTTAGAATAATTCCAGAACTTAGATTCTTTATTGATGATAGTTTGGATTATATCGAACATATCGACGAACTTCTGAAAAAATAGATTATTTCAAATATCCGACCCTGTTTAACATGGGTAGGCACAATTATGAACTTTCCATATTATATAGCTAAAAGATATATCTTCTCGAAGAAGAGCACAAACGTTATCAACGTTATATCGATTATATCGGTAATAGGAGTCGCTGTAGCGACTACCGCATTGGTAATAGTATTGAGCGTTTTCAATGGTTTCCATGATTTGGTAGCAACATTCTTCACTAACTTCGACCCACAGATAGAGGTTGTTCCTACAAAAGGTAAGACAGCTCCTGCAGACGATCCAATTCTTACAAAAATCAGGCATTTACCTGAAGTGGATGTAGCTACAGAAAGCGTAGAAGATCAGGCATTGGCTATATACAACAACAAACAGGCTATGGTAACGGTGAAAGGTGTTGATGACAACTTTGATCAGCTTACACATATCACGGATATTCTTTACGGAGATGGGCACTATAGTCTGCATGCTGGCGAACTGCAATATGGAATCATGGGTATAAGACTTGCCACGACTCTAGGTACAGGTGCAAGATTTGGCGATTATATGCGCATATACGCTCCACAACGAGAGGGGCAACTTGACATGTCAAACCCACAATCAGCATTTGTTGTAGACTCATTATTATCTCCTGGAGTAGTTTTTGCAGTAAACCAAAGCAAATACGATAAAAATTATATTATAGCTCCTATTGCGTTCGCACGCAACATCTTCGGGCAGCAAGGTATGTTGTCTTCTCTTGAAATAAGATTAAAAGACGGCAGCAACCTTGATAATGTAAAGAAGGAGATGCAAGACTTAGCTGGTAGCAAATACAAGGTCATGGACCGCTTTGAACAGCAAGCTGATACATTCAAGATTATGCAGATAGAGAAAATCATTGCATACATATTCCTTACTTTCATACTTGTTGTAGCATGTTTTAATATCATCGGTTCTCTATCTATGCTTATTATCGAGAAGAAAAACGATGTTAACACATTAAGAAATCTTGGAGCCACAGATAAGCAGATATCACAGATATTTTTGTTTGAAGGTCGTATGATTTCGACAATCGGTGCTATTATTGGTATTGGTTTTGGATTATTAATGTGCTTTATTCAACAGCAATATGGGATAGTTTCTCTTGGTGACAGCAGTGGCAACTTTGTCGTTAATGCATATCCAGTAAGTGTTCACTATGGTGATATCGCCATAATATTTGTAACAGTACTTGCTGTTGGTTGGCTTGCTGTGTGGTATCCCGTAAGATACCTCAGCAAGCGATTGTTATTCTAAATCCACATGATTCACAAGAACCTCCTCATGGAGGAATACTTGTGCACTTTCCTTAAATTTATCAGGGTTCTCTGTGGTATAATATCTACAAGAACCTTGAGTTGTTATTTGTTTCTCTATATCATTATGACGTTCAAGATAGCTCTTAAGACTGCCTGCAACATATTCTCCCTGTGGGATAATCCTTACTCCAGGCTTAACATACTTAATGATCTTTGGCATAAGGATAGGATAGTGAGTGCAGCCTAATATTATAGCATCAATATCATTATCCTTTCGCATAAGCTCATCAATACGTTTCTTAACAAAATAGTCAGCACCTGGACTATCAGCCTCGTTATACTCAACCAATGGTACCCAGAACGGGCAAGCGACTCCACTTACCTGAATATCAGGCCATAACTTCTTTATTTCCAAATCATAGCTATGACTTTTCACAGTTCCTTCTGTAGCAAGAAGTCCAACGTGATTATTTTTTGTGAGCGTACCAATAACTTCTGCAGTAGGTCTTATTACTCCTAGCACTCTACGTGATGGATCCAATTCCGGGAGATCACGCGTCTGTATGCTCCTCAAAGCCTTAGCTGAAGCCGTGTTGCATCCTAGTATAACAAGATGACAACCCATTTCAAACATCTTAATAACAGCCTGTCGTGTAAATTGATATACGACATCAAAAGAACGATCACCATAAGGTGCTCGTGCATTATCTCCTAGATAGAGATAATCATACTGAGGTAGCATCTGACGAATACCATGAAGTATTGTCAAGCCACCATAGCCAGAGTCAAAGACTCCAATAGGTCCTGGATCCTTAGGAAACGACATTGTCATTTATTTATAACCGCTTTAACTATGTCAGTGATGTCTTCTCCCGTAGCATTATTTACGTATGGAACTGCATCATTATCTGTATTCAATATAAAAGCATATCCACGCTGGTCACCAATTACCTTTACTGCAAGACGTAGTTTTACCTTTAAAGAATCATAGGCCTCTTGTTGTGCTTGTGCTAACAGGCGGGCAGCCTCTTGCTTGAAAGCAACATTCTTTTCCATCATGTCTTGAAGCTCAGCTTGACGCTTCTGCAATATTGTAGGTGCAAAATCACGCTGACCGTCAAGAAACTGCTCATATTTTTTATTGAACTCTTCTTCTACACGCTTGGTCTCTGCATCGTATTTAGCTTGCAAATCATTAATATTGTGCTGCACTAATGCATAATCAGGCATCTGCTTCATTGCATTCTCAAAGCTAAAATAGCCGAATTTTAAAGGAGCTTGTGCACTGGCTGCAAAGGTACATGCAGCGAAAGCAAGAAACAAGAATAGCTTTTTCATAATTGAACAAATATTAAGTATTACTTATCTTAATTATTGAAATTGTACAAAAAATATATGATTACCTTTATGAGAAAGTAGGGACGGAATATCATTCCGTCCCTACTCTATTCATATCGGAGTATGAAAATTACTTCAATTTGTTAAGTTGTGTCTTAACATCTGCTGTAACATCCTTACTAAGAGTATCGCTGATATATGGGATACCTGCACTTACATCCATGATGTAAACATATCCACCAAGTTTGCCTACAGCCTTAATAGCATTAACAAGTTTGGTAGTAATAGGCTGCATCTTTTCCTGCTGAGTCTTCTGAAGAGCCTGCTGGTTGTCTTGGTATGTCTGCTGAATCTTCTGATACATTGTCTGAAGGTCAGTTTCGGTCTCTTGCTGCTTTGTAGCATTCATAGTAGACTTTGTCTTATCATACTCCTGGCTCTTACGAGTCAGTTCATCCTGCATAGCCTTAAGATCATTCTCATACTGCTTTGCGGTTGCTTCCATCTCACCACGAGCCTTAATGAATTCAGGCATCTGAGACATTACTTCCTGAGCATTAAGATGTCCGAACTTCTGAGCGAATGTAGCTAGAGGAGCGAACAACATCAACATTAAAATAATTTTTTTCATGTGTTCTAAATTTATATTTATATTAATTATTTAGCATATCCTAATTTCTGAAGTACATCGTTAGATATATCTATACGAGGACTTCCGAATATAATTCCTTGATCGCTTGAACGGTCAAGAACTAAACTATATCCACGCATATCAGAAATTTCTTTTACTGCATTATAGATATCATCCTGAATTGGAGATATAAGGCTTTCACGCTTCTTGAACAATTCACCTTCAGGACCGAAATACTTTTTCTTAAGTTCTGCAGCTGATTTTTCTTTAGCCATTATCTGCTCCTGCTTTGCCTTCTTTTGTTCCTGAGAAAGAAAAGCTATTTCATTCTGATAGTTTTTATACATCGTGCTGGCTTCAGTATTCAAAGTTTCAACTTCAGCCTGCCATTTCTTGCTCACTTGATCCAGCTGTTCGTTTGCACGTTCGTAAGCCGGTATATTCTTAAGTATGTATTCCATATCAAGGAGAGCAAACTTTTGTGCGCTCATTGTCATTGCCGATAAGAGCATAACAAACATCAATACTGTTTTTTTCATACTTTATTTTTTTATATGTTAGAATTCCTGTCCTAAGATAAAGTGGAACTGACTTCCACCCTTTGTTCCATTGACATTATCTTTATCAAAACCATAAGCCCAGTCAATACCCATCAAGCCGACCATTGGCAAATAGATTCTCACACCAAGACCAGCACTACGTTTCATGTCAAATGGATTGAAGTATTTAGTATCACTCCATGCGTTACCAGCTTCAACAAATCCAAGACCGTAGATAGTTGTGTTGCCTAACATGAACGGATAGCGAAGTTCCAATGTGAAACGGTCGTAAGCATAACCATTATATGCAAGTGAACCATTCTCATAACCACGGAGTCCGATAGTCTCTTCAGCATAACCTGTAGAATATCCGCTCATACCGTCACCACCGACATAGTATGTTTCAAATGGAGACTTCTTATATTTATTGTAACTTCCGAGCAATCCCATTTCAACACGTGTCATGAGAACGAAACATTTCTGTCCTCCACTAAGTGCTGTATATGTCTTTGCTTTGAACTTCCACTTATGATATTCAACCCATCTGTACTTTTCCTGTTGTTCGGCAGAGTAGGTCGCAGAATATGGATTATTTGCAAGATTCTTATAATCCTTGTGATCCCAGGCACTCCATGGTGGAGTAAGCGTTACACTTGCGCTAAATTCAGAACCCTTACGTGGATAGAGTTGGTTATCAGTTGATGTACGACTTAAAGTCAAATTAATATTGAGGTTGTTTGCAGAACCATTCGTCATCAGGAAATAGCTCCAGTTTTTCAAATCGTAACGCTGATAAGACAACTGCGCTGACAAAGTAAAATAATCATCAGGCCAACGGAGGCGCTTACCCCATCCTAAACTGACACCATAAAGTTTTACGTATTTATCAGGGTCGTAATAGTTCTCGTAATTATTGTAGTTGTAGTTTCCATAACCATACATAGAACTATAATAGTTGTTCATGTAAGAACTATTATAATATGTACTAGAAACGTCAGTCTGCTTACTGAAATATGCACTCACACTAAATTGGTTAGGGCGTTTCCCACCAAACCAGTTAGTTGAGTAGCTAGCATTATAACTCTGATAGTATGTACCATTGGTCTGTGCACCGAGGCTTAAAACCTCACCATCACCAATTGGCATTATACCACGATGTTCCTTATTCTTATTAAATAGGTTTGCCATAGAGAAGTTGTTAAGCTTCAAACCTATACGACCTATAACACCAGTCTGTCCCCAACCGAGAGAGAACTCTACTTGGTCATTACTCTTCTGCTCAAGATTATAGTTTACATCTACAGTTCCGTCCTCAGGAGAAGGTTTAACATCAGGATTGATTTTTTCAGGATCGAAATGTCCCATTGATGCCAACTCACGTACAGAACGCATTAAGGCTTCCTTTGAGAAAAGGTCACCAGGTTTCGTACGCAACTCACGACGAACAACATTCTCGTAAAGACGGTCGTTACCATTGATACGGACATGACTAAGATATGCCTGAGGCCCTTCAATAACACGTAGTTCAAGATCTATTGAATCACCTACAATGTTCACCTCCGTAGGAGTAATGCTTGAGAACACATAACCATTATTGTAATACAAGTTAGCAGCCGCATCATCATCTTCATTCAAACGTTTATGGAGAAGTTTCTGATTATAAACATCATTCTTCTTCATACCGAAGATATTATTCAGATAGTCTGTCGTATATACCGTATTACCAACCCATGTGATGTTACGAAGGTAATATTTCTGTCCCTCATCTAACTTTATATATATATTAACATGCTTTGGATCATTATTCCAAACGCTGTCTTTTAATATTGTAGCATCACGATAACCAAGTTCATTATATTTTTCTATAAGCTTTTTCTTATCAGTTTCCCATCTCTCAGGTGTGTATTTTTTAGCCTTAAGGAAACTGCTTAACTTACCCGCCTCATGAGTCTTAGCAAAAGCACCTTTTTTAAATAATCCACCCTTTATCCTACTGTCAGCAAGTTCCTTGTTGCCATCAATAGTAATCGTACGAACCTTCATCTTCTGCTTCTTATCTACGATAACATCAAGAATAACTTCGTTTTTATTGGCAACATCATCATGCTGATTAATAACAATCTCTGCATTTTTAAAGCCTTTATCATCAAAGTATTTCTTCGCAAGAATCTTTGCTCTATCAATCATATTAGGCGTAATCTGTGAACCTTTAAGCAGACCGAGCTTCTGCTCCATATCTTCACGTTCACTCTTTTTCAATCCTTCGTAGTTGATAGTCGAAACTCGAGGACGAGTCTTCAATGCAATGTGTAGATATACCTTTCTACCGACAATGGAATCTGCTGAGATTTGAACATCAGAGAATAGACCGTGACGCCAATAACGCTTTACAGCATTTGTAATCTCAGATCCAGGAATCTCTATCTCCTGTCCTACCTGCAAACCAGAAATTCCAGTAAGCATATAGTCTTCATAGCCCTCAACACCAGAGATATTGATACCACCAATAGTACAAGTACGCGGTGTACCTGCATAAGAAATATCAGGGTTTAGGATTTTGTCCTGTGCTTGTGCATACAGTCCAAGGGTAAGACCCACTGTCAGTATAATTGCCTTCTTTATATTATTCATTCTAAAAGATGTTTCGAATCTTTACTATTATTATCTGTAATTTACTTATCTGCTTCAACTTGCTCCTCAGTTTTGCCAAATCTTCTTTGACGATTCTGATAACTTAAAATTGCTTCCTGCAAATCATTTTTACCAAAGTCTGGCCAATATGTATCGCAGAAATAGAGTTCAGAATAGGCGATCTGCCATAACATATAATTGCTTATTCTCAATTCACCACCGGTACGTATCAGCAAATCCGGGTCAGGCATAAAGTTTGTTTCAAGATGCTTACTTATTGTTTCCTCAGTAATCATTTTTTCAACAGCACTTTCATCTAGTTGTCCTGAAACAAATTTATCAGCAGCTTCATTAACTATATCATGTACAGCCTTTGTTATCTCCCAACGACTTGAATAGCTCAGAGCAACAACCATCGTCATTGCATTATTGTTGATTGTATGCTCCATGGTTTCACCCAACTTATCCTGCACTTGTTGTGGCAGTCTTTTTATATCACCAATAACTCTGAAACGCACATTGTTTTTCATGAATATTTCATCTTCAAGAGAACTTAGTACAAGTCCCATTAGTGCGCTTATCTCATCAGCTGGTCGGTTCCAGTTTTCCGTAGAGAATGTATATAGGGTGAGATATTTAACACCAAGGCGAACACATTCAGATGTTATTCTTCTAACGGCATCAACACCAGCCTGATGACCAAAGCTTCTCGGCTTATTCTTTTCGGCAGCCCAGCGTCCATTACCATCCATAATAATGGCAATATGCTCTGGTATTCGTGTCATATCCAATGATTTATTCATATATATAGTCTACTCTTTATTACATGTTGTACACTTTGGCATGAAACTATAAGTGATTGTTAAAAGCAGTGATGAGTAGCAGTCAGTATTCTTAAACAAACCAGAACTACTTATGCCATAGGGATCTTTAACTCCATCGAGCTTATCACTTAACGAAAAATGCATAGCCCATTCAAGTCCTGCATTTAGTCTTTCACCTATTTTGTATTTAAGGCCCACACCAAGTGGAATATTAGCAGTAAAAACATTACTCGAGCAATCACAATATGTGACACCGATACCACCACTTATGAATGGCGTAAAACGCTGCGCACCGCGATAGTCGTATCCTGTACCGTAAGGCCAGAAATTATACTCATAGCTGAGATTCACGTCAGCAATAGAATTATTGAAATTATATTTGCCATCAGCATATTCAGTATAAAATGTATTTGCCTCTGCTGAACTGCCTTTCAGCTTTCCATATGACGTAGCCAACTTCAATGCCATATAATGGTCTATGTTGCGTCTTAGCACTACGGTGAACATTGGCTTCAAATCTTTAGTGATATTACCATTAAAATCACCAAGATATCCAGTCAGTCCCAAGCCGCCTCCGATTTCCATACGATAGTCGTAATCTTTCTGCGCACTCATTGAAGCGGCAGAGATAATCAGCATTATCATCAAAACGACCTTTCGCATTTTTTCAAACTATTCTTCTTTCCAGGCCACCTGATTTATGTGTCCTTTCCAGACCTGTCCACTTCCTCCACATATAACCCAGATACAACTATTGTTATCGGCAACAAGAGAAAAAGAAGCAGCAGCACATTTAAATCCAGTTGGCACCGACATCAACGAGTCTTTCTGCCAAGTTATGCCTTTATCATAACTCATATAGAATTTAGAGAAGGCTTTCTCTGTACTTGCACCAAGTCCACTTCCACCAAATGCCATTATTGCGTCTCCGTATTTTACAGTCTGGAGATTAGTAAGACGTGGAGCTGGATATTTGTTATCTTCTGTTATATTGTAATTCGTCCAAGGCTGATTTTCACTTCCAGCCGCATTTTCCTCTACCTTTCCCCATACCATCGCATAAGCATCAGTAGTATAAGATGCGTCACGATTTCCTACAAGGACAAGGTTATTAGTATTATCATTAACAATAGAAGCGAAACTAAACATATTAACGTTGTCAGTTGGAAGCAAAGTCAGAGCATCATCAACTCTATCAAGAGTCCAAGTTGCACCGTTATCTGCAGAACTCTTTATTCCACTTTCACTTAATGCATATAAATTGGTTGATGTGCTTCCCACGAGCCTAGTAAGCGGTTCATTACTTACTGTTTCCCAAGATTTCCCATCCTTACTTCTTATTACACTCCCATTATTGTAAGTGTATATATAATCGTCTTTTACAATAAGGCTTTTATAAGCATCAGTTGTCAGTGCTACATTAGGAGTAAGTTCACTCCACCCTGCAACATTGTTCTGCGAAGTTGTGAAAAGTTTTACAACCCCACCATTGTTTCCCATAAGGAATATCTGACTATTCAGAGCAACACCTTTCATTGCTGAAAGATTTGCTATGTCATCATTCACCGCAGAAGTAGCATCCCAACGGAAAGAGTCAGCTACCTCTTTATGAATATTTACATGGACTGTGTATGCACGATAAGCTGTACCTTCCTGATTATAGACACGGAATTCACGTGGAGTTCTGAAATCTAAGGAATCAGTACTTGAATAATAAGCCAAACTGTCACTATTCGTGCTCTTTATAACAATACTTCCACTGTTTTTTGACGAAACCGCACACAACACCTTTTTACCATCAATACCATATGGCAATGAATCAGGGTTGTATATCTCACGTTTAGCCTGGTCTATGTAAAACTTATACCCACTACAACTAAGAGTGGTCTGGTAAACGCTGTCCTTACCGGTTGATGATGTAGTATGCTCATAATATTTAAGCGTACCAACAGAAAAACTTGTTATAGCGGTATCGCCATAATAAGTTGTTACTTCATTATCACTGTTTAAACAAGATGTAAAAACAAATATGGCTGAAAGCAGCGCTGCCAAGGATAATAACTTCCTCTTCATTACACTCTATTATATTATTAAATGCCACGAGAAAATACGTTCCCGCAAGTTTTTGTCTGCAAATTTAATCAGAATTCTGCAAATAGGGCAATAATTCTATCCTTTATTATGTAAAATAATGATTATAAGAACGTTTTTTAAGTTTGTTTTACTTAAAACTATTACTTTAAAGCGGCAAACAGTGATTAAATCATTCGGTCAATGCTTTTTAGCAAACTAATTGATAGAATATTATATTAGTTAAAAGGTGGAAAAAATAAAAAAGCTCGCTTCCCAAAGAAAGCGAGCTTAATATATAAAGTTTTAATCTTCAAAGATTATAGCTTTGGACCAGCAGCTACAAGAGCCTTACCTGCTTCATTGCCTTCATATTTCTTGAAGTTCTTGATGAAACGGGCTGCAAGATCCTTAGCCTTAACGTCCCACTGACTAGCGTCTGAGTAAGTATTACGTGGGTCAAGGATGTTAGTGTCAACACCATTCAACTTTGTAGGAACTACGAAATCGAAGAATGGGATTATCTTTGTGTCAGCTGCATCGATAGAGTGATCAAGGATTGCATCGATGATANCACGTGTGTCACGGATAGAGATACGCTTACCTGTACCATTCCAACCTGTGTTTACGAGGTATGCCTTAGCACCGCTCTTCTCCATCTTCTTAACTAGCTCATCAGCATACTTTGTTGGGTGAANCTCAAGGAAAGCCTGACCGAAACAAGCAGAGAATGTAGGAGTTGGCTCAGTGATACCACGCTCTGTACCTGCAAGTTTAGCTGTGAAACCAGAAAGGAAGTAATATTTTGTCTGCTCTGCGTTCAGGATAGACACTGGAGGAANAACTCCGAATGCATCTGCTGAAAGGAAGATAACCTGCTTTGCAGCTGGACCCTGAGAAACAGGACGCTGAATATTCTTGATGTGGTAGATAGGATAAGATACACGAGTATTCTCTGTAACCTTCTTATCATTGAAGTCAATTGTACCATCCTTAGCTACAGTTACGTTCTCAAGAAGAGCATCGCGACGGATTGCTTTGTAAATATCAGGTTCTGATTCCTTGTCAAGGTTGATAACCTTAGCGTAGCAACCACCTTCGAAGTTGAACACACCCTTATCATCCCATCCGTGCTCGTCATCACCGATAAGCTTACGCTTAGGATCTGTTGACAATGTAGTCTTACCTGTACCAGAAAGGCCGAAGAAGATAGCTGTATTCTCACCGCTCATATCTGTATTAGCAGAACAGTGCATAGAAGCCATACCCTTAAGTGGGAGGAAGTAGTTCATCATTGAGAACATACCCTTCTTCATTTCACCACCGTACCATGTGTTTACGATAACCTGCTCTTTAGAAGTAACGTTGAATACAACAGCTGTCTCTGAATTAAGACCAAGTTCCTTATAGTTAGTAACCTTTGCCTTAGAAGCATTGTAAACGATGAAATCAGGCTCCTGCTCAAAGTCAGCCTCGCTCTGAGGACGGATGAACATGTTTGTTACGAAATGAGCCTGCCAAGCAACCTCAACGATGAAGCGAACCTTCATACGTGTGTCCTTGTGTGTACCACAGAAACCATCAACAACAAAAAGCTTCTTATTTGAAAGTTCTTTTTTTGCGATTTCCTTTACTGCACCCCAAGTTTCCTTAGATGTGCGGTGGTTATCATTATGGAACTCATCAGAATCCCACCATACAGTGTCATGAGAATTCTCATCGTCAACGATAAACTTATCTTTAGGTGAACGACCTGTATAGACACCGGTCATAACGTTAACAGCGCCTAGCTCTGTTTCCTGACCTACCTCGAAACCTTCGAGACCTTCTTTTGTCTCTTCGTTGAACAATACTTCAAATGAAGGATTGTAAAGTACTTCTGTAGTACCTGTGATACCGTACTTAGCAAGTACAGACTTGTCAAACTTTGCCATTATTCAAATGTATTTAAGTTGTGAAAAATTTATATCCTTAGCTTTACCTTAAAATTCGACCGCAAAGATAACGAATTTGTATCGAATTACAAACTTTACACCATCAAAAAACATATAACACAAAAACTTTTAGGTTAAAGAATTAAAAAAAAACATGATTGAAAAGACATTTGCAAAATAGACTTTGCAAAATAAATAGAATTGTCTAACTTTGCACAAATTATTATAAAACGACCTATGAAAATAGTAAATTTCTCAGAGCAGAACAGCATCATCAACCAATATCTGGCTGAAATACGGGATGTTGATTATCAGAAAAACAGATTACTGTTTAGAAACAACATTATACGTATCGGCGAATTCGAGGCTTTTGAACTCTCAAAGACATTAGAATACAGCGAAAAGGAAGTTGCCACTCCATTAGGCATAGCTAAAATTAATGTACCAACAGATAAAATTGTACTTGCAACAATTTTCCGTGCAGGACTCCCATTTCATAATGGGTTCCTTAATATTTTTGATCATGCCGGCAATGCATTTGTAAGTGCATACCGCGAATACAAAGATCAAGAACATCATGAGGTTGACATACACATTGAGTATCTTGCAACACCTAGCATTGACGAGAAAATTCTCATCATCGCCGACCCAATGTTGGCAACCGGTGGAAGTATGGAACTTGGTTATAAGGCTTTTGTTACTAAAGGTACTCCTAAACAGATTCACGTATGTTGTGTCATTGCAACCCCAGAAGGTATTGAACATATAAAAAATACTTTCCCAGAAGACAAGACCACTATTTGGTGCGCTGCCATTGATCCAGGAATGAATGAACATAAATATATCGTACCAGGATTCGGTGATGCTGGTGATTTATGTTACGGAGATAAATTATAAAAATTACGATTACAAAGCGTGCTTAATCTTTTAAGTATCAGCATGTTTTAAAAACTTAGCTGATTGATTATCAAAAGAAAAAGCACGCTTTTTGTAAATTAATATTTAAACGAGCTTCCACCAAGAAATTCTCTCAACAAAGATGTTGGCGGAATGTCCCTGTTACTAATCGGCTGAAAATATTTAAGAAACTTCAAAAGTCGGTAAGCTTCACTATATTCATCACAATTTTCAGGAACCTGCTCCAACAAAGGTTCTGCCTGTGTTTTGAGCACTGCAAGTTCAAACAACATAGCAGTATTAAAAACCGCATCAGCATTTTCCTGATATGGGAATATCCATTTATTTTCGCCAGCCCTTACCGAAGGCCATCTATGGATAGTTTCCTTAGCTGTAACTCCACGATATTTAAAATCTCTTACAATACGCCTTAGCAAGCGATTATCAGTTGTAGGTATATAGTTATGATCATCAAGCAATATTGTGGTAAGGGCAGATGCGTAAACACGAAATATCTGTTCTTCAGGTATTTGTGATGTCAGTTCTGGATTAAGTGCATGTATTCCTTCAACTACTAACACGTTATGCTCGCTCATTTTCAATTTCTTACCACTTTTCTCGCTTGTCCCTGATTGAAAATTATATTTAGGCAATTCAACTTCCTCACCTCTGAACAAATCATTAAACTGTTCATTGATAAGATTTAGATTCAGTGCATATATACTTTCATAATCAAATTCTCCATTATCATCCTTTGGTGTATGTTCACGGTCCACGAAATAGTCATCCAGACTTATTTGCAATGGTTTTATTCCATTTGCAAGTAATTGTATTGACAATCGTTTGCAAGTAGTTGTCTTTCCTGAAGATGATGGTCCAGCAAGCAACACCAACTTCACTCCCTTGCGATTTGCTATTTCATCGGCTATCATAGCAATCTTTTTTTCCTGCAAAGCCTCGCTTACATTAATTAGTCCTGTAGCATATCCATTTGTCACCGACTCATTAAAATCCCCAACGGTTCTTACACCCATAATATCTTGCCATCTATGGTGTTCCTTGAATATTTCAAACATTTTATCTTGTCGTGTCATTTCAGGTAACGCAGAAGGATCTTTCAAGGACGGAATACGTAACAAAAGTCCATCATAATACTTTTCCAATCCAAACAGATACAATTTTCTAGTATTAGTGAGAAGTGAACCGTAATAAAAGTCAACATAGTTGCCAATCTGATAATATGTCGTATATAATCTACCGCTGCTTTCGAGAAGCTTTACCTTAGCCGCATCACCACGGTCACGAAACATTTTTATCGCCTGCTCACTTGGCACTTCATGCCTTGTAACCGGCATATGCTCACTGATAATTTTCTGCATCCGTTCCCTTATGTTATCAACATCTTCAAGGCCTACAGTATGTCCGAGTTGCAGATTTACATAATACCCATTAGATACAGGAATATCTATTACTACACGACTCTTGGGATAAATATCATGAACAGCCTTGCACAATACGAAAAATAATGTACGCGTATAATTACGGGAAGCTGACGCTGAATACATATCAAGGAATTCTACATCCTTACTATGATATATTCTGTAGTGCATTCCTTCAACTTTATTATTCACTTTTGCACATATGGGACCGAATGGCATATCAATATTAAATTGAGAAAAAACATCAGAAAGTGTGCTTCCTATTACCACGTCTTGAGTTTTTTTATTATTTTTGCAACGGATTTGTATTACTTGTTTCATAGCTTGGCATTTAATATATATAATAATAATGTTAACTTAACTGTTATAACATCTTTTCTCCAAAGGTATAAAAGTTTTGCATCTCCACAAAATTTAGACATTACAAATTAAATAAATTATGTCGATTTGGATATTTTTTAAACTTATTGGTTCGCTCGCACTTCTCATGTTCGGAATGAAGTCTATGAGCGACAGTTTACAGAAGATGGCTGGTCCCCAACTTCGTCACGTATTAGGAGCAATGACCACTAACCGCTTCACAGGAATCCTTACCGGCACATTCATTACCGCCGCAGTACAGAGCTCTACCGCAACAACAGTAATGACAGTGTCATTTGTTAACGCAGGACTTCTAACCCTCGCACAGGCAATATCGGTAATTATGGGTGCAAACATAGGAACCACTTTGACTGCATGGATAATGAGTGCAGGATTCTCATTCAACATCACAGATTTTGTATGGCCCGCTTTCTTTATTGCTATACTACTAATCTACTCAAAAAAGCGTAAGATACTTGGCGACTTCATATTCGGAGTATCATTTATGTTCCTTGGTTTGGGAACTCTAAGACAAACCGGTATTGATATGGACTTGGCTCACAACCAACCAGTATTGGCTTTCTTTGCATCATTCGATCCAAATAGTTTCACTACTACATTGGTATTCCTATTAATAGGAAGTGTACTCACAATGTGCGTGCAGAGTTCGGCAGCCATAATGGCAATAACAATGATTCTTTGCTCAAATGGGGTGTTACCGATATATCAAGGTATAGCACTTGTGATGGGCGAGAATGTAGGAACGACCGTAACATCGAATCTCGCTGCACTAACGGCAAACACGCAGGCAAGACGAGCCGCTTTTGCTCACATGTTCTTCAATATGTTTGGTGTGGTATGGGTACTTTGCATCTTCAAACCGTTTATAGATATGGTTTGCGGCTTTGTAGGATATGACGAGACTATAACAAAAGCCGATCCAAATTTTCTTGGAAATACCGCTAAGTTAAGTTTCGTACTAGCCGCTTTCCACACTACATTCAATGTAGCAAACACATTGGTTCTTGTAGGTTTCATACCTCAAATGGAAAAGATTGTATGCAAAGTTATAAGACCTAAAAAGCAAAATGATGAAGATGACTTCCGCCTGAGATTTATCCAGACAGGTATCATGAAAACTGCAGAGCTAAGTGTACTTGAAGCTCAAAAAGAGATATGCAGTTTTTCAGAACGTATACAAAGGATGTTTGGTATGGTGCGCGATCTTTTAAAAGAAAAAGACGAAAAGAATTTGCTTAAGATTTTCAGTCGTATTGAAAAATACGAAGGCATCAGCGATAACATGGAAATAGAAATCGCTAAATACCTTGATCAGGTAAGCGATGCACATTTAAGTGATGAGACCAAGGCTAAGATTCGTGCCATGCTACGCGAGATAAGCGAGATTGAAAGTATCGGAGATAGTTGCTATAACATTGCACGTACTATAAATCGTCGTGTAACAGGCAAAGAAGATTTCACTCCTAAACAATATGAACACATTCATGAGATGTTTGAACTAACAGAAAGTGCCCTAGAACATATGAACTATATGTTTACTCACAACAAGGAAAACATTGACGTAAACCGCTCTTTCAATATTGAGAATGAAATCAATAATTTCCGCAATCAACTGAAGACACAAAACATCAACGATGTAAATTCTCATGAATATACATATGCCATTGGAACAATGTATATGGACATCATTCAGGAATGTGAGAAGCTTGGCGATTATGTAGTAAACGTTGTTGAAGCACGCATGAACACTCGTCAGCATTACGTATAATCAGAATTGGTTCATTCGACTAAAATCGAATGAACCAATTTTTGTTGATAGAGTTATTTTTATTTGCTTACCACAAGAAACTTATTTTCATCGAAATTATTAATTGACAAAAAACTTTTTTGGTTCTACGTCAATTTTTGGGGTGATAAAACAATTCCAGCTAAAGACACGCTACCAGAAAAAGTTTTTTCAATGTCACTAATGTCACTTTGTCACTAGCCCTGTGTTTATAATGTCTTATAGCAGAAAAGGTTTACACTAAAATGTAAACTATGGATAATATAATTAGAAAAAGGCGTCCTTATGAACGCTGTGAAGCAAGTGTTCGAGAAGCAATTCTGCATGAGATTTCGACAAGTAATTTGTCAATAAAAGCGATATCAGACAAGTACTTCATTAATCCGCGTAATGTGCGAACATGGCTTTATCGTATTCGCAAATCTCAAGAAAAGAGTGTATCTTTGTCTTCAGAAAGACATGAAATGGAAAATCAAGCCATTTCTGTTGTTGAATC
>NZ_KB890659.1 GCF_000373185.1 Segatella paludivivens DSM 17968 = JCM 13650 | reverse complement strand
GCTGCCAAGACTATTCTTAAGCTAGGTGAGAGAATGGGATGTATGTTTGCCGATGATGTGATAGTTATATCAAATGTTATTAAAGATTTGATATCAAAAAAGTATAATAGAACAAAGAGCGTTCATCTAATTTATAATGGTGTTCCTCAACCTGATATTTGCCACAATACTGAGTATTTCAATAAATTAGGAATAGAAGAAGGTAAGTATGTGCTTGGTATGTGTCGTTTTGTTCCTGAGAAAAATCTTCATCATTTAGTAGAGGCTTATATAAAGTTGAAGTCACAATCAAATAGTTCTGATTTTCCTAAATTAATTCTAGCTGGTGATGCTGATTTCGATGATGATTATTCTCGTAGTTTAAAGAAGTTAGCAAAAGATAATGGTGTTGTGCTAACTGGATTTGTAAAGGGAAAAAAGTTGCATTCGCTTTTGACTAATGCTCTGTGTTATGTTTTACCTTCAAGTCATGAAGGATTACCAATTGCATTATTAGAAGCGATGAGTTACAAACTACCTGTTGTGGTTAGCGATATTCCTGCAAATAAAGAAATAGGATTATCGGATGAATGTTACTTCGAATGTGGAAACATAAACCAGTTAGCTGATAGAATTAATACTATAATCCATACTCCCTTGCACCGCATTGATTACGATATGACCAAATATAATTGGGATGATATTGCTAATCAGACAATGGAGATTTATAATTCTATTGTAAAATTAAAATAAATGGTCTATTTTCTTATAGGTAAGTGTATAATTTTGACGGTTTGCTAAAATTGATAGATTAGTGACTGTATATATACACTGCCTGCAGAATTCGGATGGAGCGATCTTTGTAGTTGGGGTTCATTACATACTTTGCTACCCCAGGACAAAGATGGCAATGCAAAGGTTGGTAGCAATATCAATTTGTATCAAAGTAATAACTGTATCGTGCACGCGAATGATGCGCAACAGGTTGTGGTAGAAGGATTAAATGATTATATTGTAGCTTTGCATAACGGCAGGTTGTTGATTTGCTCGTTAAAGAACGAACAAATGATAAAGGAATTTGCTAAATAAAAATAGGTGAATTCGTATAACTTACGTTAAATAACAAAGGCAATTCATGGCTATATATTGGAAATATGGATTATTTTCTTTGATTTGTAAATCATAGTTTGAGTATAGATGTTATATCTTGACAAACATCTTCTGTATGTCAATCATACTTTTTGCTATGTAATCATGACCTTGATAGATTTTTAAATTTTAATATTATGGATGATTTACTAATTAAAGAACCGTTAGATGGAAGCAGAATTAATCTTCATGAGCCATATGAGGTTAATTATTGGTGTAAAAAATTTAAATGTACTGTTAAAGAGTTACAGGACGCAGTACGTGCTGTTGGCGTTTCTGCTGCAAAGGTACAAGCGTATCTCCATTGATAATTAATTGCTTATATTATGAAACACAAATATTACGTAAATAAGCGCCGTCAAACTGGTAGTGGAAAAAACAATGAAGTTCATCGGGACGGATGCCCTTGGATGCCCGCTTCTTATTATGCAGAGTATTTAGGTGAGTTTGATTCTTCAGAGGATGCTTTGCGCGAAGCAAAGAAAACTTATCCTTATGCAGACGGATGTGTCTTTTGTTGTCCGGAAATTAACCATGACAAAAAATAAAATGTAATGATATAGCTTTGTTTGTTTTATCTGATGGAGGTAATTCAAGCGGTGTAAATATAAGATATATAAGAGAAAAAGCAGCAATTCATTTTTAAGTGTGCTGCTTTTTTTCGATTAAATAAGGGCAGGCTATGATATTTGGTAATAATACCGTATTGTTTGTTGAAAAGTTAAATAAAGCCTTTACTTTATTAAAAATTTGTTTTTCATAAAATTAAGTTCTATTTTTGCAGAAAATTATTATTATGCTTAGAAATACATCGAAATTTAAAATGACAGATAGTGAAATTAAACATTTTCGCTCGCGCATGCATGATGTTATGACTGGTAATATATCAAAAGAAGAATCTGCGTGCATGAGAGAAAGACGTAAGCAAATTGATTCTACTTATAATGAATTTATAAAAGCAAATGGTGGGAAAAATCCATTTTTCGGCTGATATCAGTATTGAAAGATTGAGTGAAATGGATAAAGAGGATTTGTTGAACTTTTCTTGTGGAGAGGATGATAAAGAAAATCAATTAAATTCTTTCTTTCATTCTGATAAATTATTTAGATGTGATAAGCACCACCTTTGTTCTGTCTATGTTGTTAGACGAATATCAACTTCTTCTTTATTAGCAGTCTTTACTCTAGCTAATGATAGTATCGGACTATTATCACAGGAAGATAAAAAAGATTTGCAAGAAGAAGTTTGTGGTCACGTTGCTGAAGATTATAATGAAATTTGGAATCAACAAACTTCGTTTCCTGCAATTAATATTTGTCATTTAGGTGTGAGTAATCAATTCCAATCTTTAGGTATTGGCACTATAATTATCCAAATGATTCTTAAAATTTTCACGAAATATGATGCGTCTGGTTGTCAGTTCGTAACGGTGGATTCATTAAATAATTCTCAAACGAATAACTTCTATCAAAAATGGTTTTTCTAATCTATCCAATTCGGATATAAAGGATTCAACCCGGCGAATGTATATTCAACTTGATAGTATTAGAGAATAGGGTGAAATGATGGAACCATTTCTTGATGCTATAAGTTACCTCTCTCAGTAAATCTCTCTTTTAAGGGGGATGGATGCATATTAAAATGTTTATTATATGAAAATGGAAAAAGATAGTCGAAACAAATTAAACGACATCAAAAAGCAGCTTGATAAAATGTCGAAAGAAAGTCATGGTCGACCACATGAAGCTCCTCTTTCGAATGATGAGATGTATAATAGAGTAATATCTTCTTCTTTTGAACGTATATCTAATTCAAAGGAATTGGCTGTAGAATTTTTAAAGAGTGCCGGTATTTTTGATAAAGACGGACACCTTGCTCCTGAATATAAATAGGTGATAATCATCCGAATCCATAATCTGTCTTTATTGTGTAATATTTATTTGGATGAAAAAGATCCCATTCTCGGTATCTGATATAAGTATACTCGAGTCTAGATAAATATTTTATCTACTAACTAAGTATTGTTAGTGATTTCTATGAAAAACAAAATTAAGGAAAAGAAAAGTATTGTTTCGCATGATAGAATATAATATATTTGTTTATTCTAATATGTAACAAAGAACAGGAAGAGAATCTTCCATAAGAATATCATTAATGAACACAAACTTCGTATTAAAAGCAATCCTTCGTAATAATTATATAATGCAAAATATAGGATATTAAGATGATAGACTTATACAATAAATTCTTTCAGGTTCTTAGATGTGCCATCAATGATAACCTTGCTGTTCCAGAACTGTCTGTGACTGAATGGAAACAGATATATGTCATAGCACAAAAGCAATCGTTGCTAGCGGTGGTATTCCGTGCTCTTGAAAGAGCTACGCCTCCGTCTGGTGATGATGAGAAAGATGTGTTTGGAAAGCTGGTGATAGAATGGTTCGGACAAGTTAGGGCTATTGAGAGGATAAATCATAATGTCACGGCTAATGTTATTAAGCTATCTGAAAAGTTAGCTCAAGACAAATTCCAATCTTGTCTCTTGAAAGGGCAGGGCAATGGCTTGTTGTATCCGCAGCCTAACTCGCGTACTCCTGGTGATATTGATATATTGATTAGACCGAGGAGGTATGACTTAGGGAAAAGAAAAGTTGTAGATGATGTAAGGACAATAATAAAATATGTTAGATTGCAGCAGCCTGATGCAAAAGCAATCTATCATCATATTGAATATCCTAGATTTAACGGAACGGATGTGGAGGTGCATTATCGACCTTCGTTTATGTTTAATTTCATCTATAATTCTAGATTACAGCATTATTATGCTGACATCGCTGATGAACAGTTCCATAATAGAAAGGATATTGCGGATGGAGTGATTGCTGTGCCTACAGCTGAATTCAATAAAGTGTTTTTATTAAGCCACATTTATAATCATCTGTTTCATGAAGGTATTGGACTTAGGCAGTTGCTGGATTACTATTATGTATTGCAGAATGATGTTGAGTTTAGTAATGATTATAATGTATTGTTCTCACATCTTGGTATTCGCCATATCGCAGGTGCTATCATGTGGATATTGACTGAGTATTTCGGAATGAAACCTGATAAGGTGCTTGTACCTGTGGACGAAAGTCGTGGGCGGTTCGTTTTGAATGAAATTTTACAGGGAGGCAACTTCGGAAAGTATGATACACGGTATGACTTCGGCAATGACCTATTGGGTAGAAATTTGCAACGTCTGTCTCGTGATTGGAGATTACTACGGTATTTCCCGTCAGAAGCAATCTCTGAACCGATATTCCGCATCAGGCATTTCTTCTGGAGGCTGAAGCATCAAACAACAAAGCTGAAAAAGCCGCAAGACATATAGAATGTTCTATATAACGAGCATTAGAGCCTTTATATCTAATCACCATCGGCTAATTTGCATGATACATCCAAACAAAGTGATATAAACTTGCATTTATTAAAAATACTCTTTATATTTGCCAGATGCAATCGGACTTTTAAAACTCTAATATATGAAAATATTAATTGCCGGTGGTACTGGATTTATTGGAAAGAGCTTGATTCCATTTCTTGTAAAGAATGGACATGAAGTAAATGTTCTGACTCGACGGAATATGGTTGATGTGGAAAGCATACATTATTTCCGATGGGATGTAGATAAAGAACTTATTGAGCCGAAGGCTTTTGATGGTGTGAATGCACTCATCAACATGACTGGAGCTAATATTGGTGAAAAACGTTGGACTGTAGACCGTAAGAATGAAATTCTGAATAGTAGGGTGAAGCCGTTGGACTTTCTTTTGAAAGCCATCATTGAATCAGGCAACAGAATAGATGTGCTGATTTCTTCATCTGCTGTGGGATATTATGGAGCAGTAACAACGGACCATATTTTCACTGAAGAGGACCAAAACGGTACTGATTTTCCAGCCTACGTATGTAGGTTATGGGAAGAAGAAGCGTTGAAGTTCAGAGAGGTGGCAGACCGAGTCGTTATTTTACGTAAAGGTCTGGTTGTTGGAAAGAATGGAGGAGTATATCAGAAATTAGCACCATTGGCGAAGTTCGGTTTAAGTGTTGCTCTGGGCAGTGGCAAGCAATATTTCCCTTTGGTATACATGAATGATCTAATCCGTGTTTATAATTACATTTTGGAGCATAATGAAATTGACGGTGTCTTCAATATTGTGGCAAATCAACATATTACCATGAATGAATTCTCCCAAAAATTGTTGGACACTTTTGGCAAAAGAAAGTTGTTGCCAAACATTCCCGCATTCATAATCAAAATGTTATTTATGGAACGAGCTGAAATGTTGCTTCAAGGCTCAAAGATTAGTAATGATAAGTTTAAAAGCACAGGCTTTGAATTTATGTATTAATCAAGTGATGCTAGTAACGAGTCTGTAGGCGGAAGTAGGGAATGATCGTATATAAAATAATGATATAACTTAATTTTTAAAGATATGAGTATTACAATTGAACAAGCAGATTCTGTTATAAAGAGTTTAAATCAGAAAAATCCGGAATGGTTTTCTTCTCATGAATTCATAGGTAGATACATTAAAATGTATGAGTATAATTATATAGATATGCTCGTGGAATACATGAATACACATACTCTTGAAATATTCAAAACAGTTCATACTCAAATTGCAAACTTCCTAAGTGCCAACCAAGATAAATTAGGTATTTATTTAAATGGTGAAGTGATAGATATGAATATTCATTACCTTGAAACACGTTGTAAAAAATGGAATATTAAACCAGTTGAATAACTAACAATAGAAATACTTTTCTCTTTTGATGAATTGTTAATTACTACTTCAGAGCCTACAGAAAGTGATATTTTCAATGAGTTCTGGTTAAGAAGTTGGTAAAAATAGTTTCAATATAATCAGGATATCTCACGGGTATAACTTAAATATGAACACAACTATATTTGAGCATATTTTATAAAGAATCACAAATTTGAAGGATTTATAATGCACTCCGAAGAAGAAAGAGCGTATTTTTGAGTCGAATAGGATCTATTATAATAATGGGATTTACAATCAAAAACATAAATACAATAAATGATGTTGCGACATCACATGGGGCTGGAATAAAGAAGGTGCTGTGTTCTAATGATGAGGCTTCTAGTAACATCACTCAGATTGCCGTGTCTCTTTTGACGGCTGGCGAAGCAGTTGAAGTGCATATACATGAAACGATGGAAGAGCATTTCATCATCGAAGATGGTTCCCTTGAATTCATGATTGATGATAAAGTTATGACGGTTAATTCTAGTACTTATGTTATGGTTCCTGCTGGAACAAAGCACGGAATTAAGGCAGTCACTAATTGCAAAATGATTACTATTGGATGTGCTGTTTAGAACAGTATTTTGTAAGTGTATTAAAAAACGTAATTGTGTGATAAGAATATCGCTAGTTAAAACAATGGTAATTATTAATAATGATATTACACTTTAACACATAAAAACATTGTTTGTCTTAATTAATTTATTAACTTTGCAATTGAAATCAAACAATGGAGAATAGAATATGTGCATAATCAAAGATGTTAAACATTTTATGTCGAATGGGGCAAAAACATTTCGTAAAGCTTCATTTGGGGAGTATGATGTAAAATCTGATTCTGTAAAGGAAATTTATCGAGATATGTTTGAAAATTCAAAATCAGATTCAATAAATTTACGTTCTGACCGTGAGAAAATTGGGCGTGATATGCGTACTGGTTTTAATAAAGTTATAATAAAAAAAGGCTAAACAATCAATAAAACGCAGCGAAACTCACGTATCAAGCGGCGATAGTGTTGGTAATCAGTTAGAACAGACGGTCACAGTAGAGGATAGTTCTATGCCTTCAGCGGAGGAACTCAAAAAATATAAAGATATAGACCCTAAATTTATTGATTATTTTATAGCAGCATCTGAAAAGGAGCAAGAGCATCGTCATTGCTCAGATATGAAAAAACTAAAAATAATCAATTGTGTCGAACGTAGAACGGGGCGAATAAATTTCTTTGGGATGTTCTTCGCTTTTTTGTCTATAGTTGTCTTTATGGGTGTAGCAGGATTTGCTCTTTATTTGAATCATCAGTGGTTTGCTGGTATTTTCGGTATGACAGGCTTGGTTACAATCGTTTCTATCTTCGTGACTAAAGATGATAAAAGGAAAAAATAGAGAACATCTAATCTGATAACATTAGATATATATATGAATCACCATAACAGCCATTCACAAATAATGAATGGCTGTTATTTTTAGTTAGATGCTATTACTGTGCTTGTTTAGCCCACAGCTCACCTTCTCCCTGATAGCCGTTTTGTAACCACATCTTATCGAATGCGTGTGAGAGATCTGTCCCGGTTTCTTTGCCTAAACATTCAAAGGCTACGTTTCCATTTCCTTTGTCATGGCAAATCCACTCTTCTCCTTCTCCTTGAACACCATCTTGTAACCATAGTTTTGCAAATGCGTGTGAGAGATACTTACCTCTTTCTTTACCAAGGCATGCTAATGCAACTCTGCCTTTAGGTCTAAGCTCTTTAATAAAGACTTCACCGTCTCCCTGGTTTCCTTTTTGCAACCAAACTTCGTCTTTTGCATGACTAAGGTATGAACCTTTTTCTGCTCCAAGGGCTTCTAGAGCAATGAATTCTTGTTTAGCCCACAGCTCACCTTCTCCTTGATAGCCATTTTGTAACCACATCTTGTCTAAGGCGTGTGATAAAAATAAACCTTTTTCTTTGCCTAAACATTCAAAAGCAATGTTCCCATTTCCTTTGTCATGGCAGATCCATTCTTCTCCTTCACCTTGGATGCCATCTTGTAACCATAGTTTTGCAAATGCGTGTGAGAGGTATTTACCTTTTTCTTTCCCAAGACATGCTAATGCAACTCTGCCTTTAGATGTTTCAATGATGTTGAAAACTTCACCATCACCTTGATTGCCTGTTTGCAACCAAACTTCGTCTTTTGCATGGCTTAAATACTTTCCGCTCTCGCCACCAAGAGCTTCTAATGCAATTTTAGACATAATTTAAGTTTTAGGTTATTATTAGAATGGAGGGTCTCTCCATCTCTCTTGTTTTTCAAAGTTTTAGTAATATAAATACAATATGTCGCAAATATAATGAAAAAAACATTGCATGTTCTTTTTCGAATATCTTTTCTGCAAAAAGAAGTAATAATTAACTTATTACATATCATACAGTTAAGATCATATTATGCTTAAATAAAATCCGTAGTTTTAGTTCGATGAGTTAGAGATTTATAGGAATTAGTATTTAAAGAACTCTAGAATTGTAAATGCTGATATTATGGCTTTCGGCATAGTATTACATGAAGAAGGAAAATGGATATGAAGAGAAAACTCTTTATATCCATTTTCCTTTTATGTATTTACGCCTTTGAAAAAAATACTTTGCATTTAATTTATAAGTGGGGAAAGAATATAATCATGGTTCTTTTGATCCTTAAAAGTTAATTTTTATAAATAAGTGTATTAAAAAAGTACAATGTTTTGAATTTGACATTATATTTGCATCATTCTTAGTAATGCTAATTGGAAATATAAAATAATCGTAAGTGATTGATATATAAGAAGAAAGTTTTAATTGTTGTTGGAACTAAATCATATAAATAAACAATGTCTTCACTAATATAAAATTTTATTATTAATTTGATAAAAACGTGTAGTTCCTGATAAGAATATATTATAAGTGTTTATTGAAAATAATTTAGAACCATAATAAAAAGAATGAATTGAGTTTATAGTGTAAGTGGCTTCATACATTGGTAAAACCAACTTTTGAGCATATAAGGATTATAAAGTTGGTGTTTACACTTTGCTGAGATAGTGATAATTAGAATTGGAGTTATTAGAATACTTATTATAATTGTTGTATTCTATTTTATTTTTAAAGCCATTGTATATGAAAGTATTGATAGCTGGTGGTAATGAGTTTATAGGAAGAACTTTGATTCCTTTTCTTGTGAAGAAAGGAAACGAAGTAAATGTTCTGACCAGAAGGACAATGACCGATGTGAAAAGCATACGTTATTACCGATGGGATGTAGACCAAGAATTTATTGATTCTAAGGCTTTTAATGGTGTGAATACACTTATCAATATGACCGAAACTAATAATGATAAAAAACAATGGATTGTAGACCTTAAAAATGAAATCCTTAATAGTAGAGTGAAGCTATTGAATTTTCTTTTGAAATCAATCAAAAAATTCGCAAACAAAATAAAGGTGTTGATATATACATCTGCTGTGGAATATTATAAAGCAGTAACCACTGATCACGTTTTAAAGTATAACGAGATTGACGGTGTATTCAACATTGTTTCAAACGAACATCTTAACATGAACGAATTCTCTGATAAGATGTTATATTCTTTTAATAGAAGAAGATTATATCCAAACATGTCTGAATGGGTAGTCGGAATATGATTCTGTGAATATTCGCAGAAAGATAATACTATGAGTGATTATAGAAAAAGATAAGAATCATAATAAAAAGAATGAATTGAGTAATAGTGTAAGTGGCTTCATACATTGGTAAAATCAACTTTTGAACACATAAGGATTATAAAGTTGATGTTTATACTTTGCTGTGATAGTGATAATTAGAGTTATTAGAATACTTATTATAATTGTTGTATTCTATTTTATTTTTAAAGCCATTGTATATGAAAGTATTAATTGCTGGTGGTACTGGGTTTATAGGAAGAACTTTGATTCCTTTTCTTGTAAAAAAAGGAAACGAAGTAAATGTTCTGACCAGAAGAACTATGACCGATGGGGAAAACATTCATTATTACCAATGGAATGTAGACCAAGGATTCATTGATTCTAGGGCTTTTGATGGTGTAGATGCACTCATCAATATGACCGGAGCTAATATTGGCGAAAAGCAATGGACTGTAGACCGAAAGAATGAAATTCTGAATAGTAGGGTGAAGTCGTTGGACTTTCTATTGAAAGCTATCATTGAATCAGGCAACAGAATAAATGTGCTGATTTCTTCATCTGCTGTGGGATATTATGGAGCAGTAACCACTAATCACATTTTCACGGAAGAAGACAAGAACGGAACTGATTTCCCTGCCTATGTATGTAGGTTGTGGGAAGATGCGGCTTTGAAGTTCAGAGACGTAGCCGACCGAGTTGTCATTTTGCGTAAAGGTCTGGTTATTGGACCAGATGGAGGAATATACCAAAAACTAAAACCACTAGCTAAATTAGGACTTAATGTTGCACTCGGCAACGGTAAGCAATATTTCCCATTGGTATGTATCAATGATTTGAACAATGTTTATAATCACATTTTGATGCATAATGAAATTGACGGTGTCTTCAATATTGTTTCAAACGAAAATCTTACTATGAACGAATTCTCTGATAAAATGTTACAATCTTTTGGTAGAAGAAGATTATTCCCAAATATTCCTGCATGGATAGTCAAAATGTTATTTCACGAACGATCGCAAATGCTACTACAGGGATCAAAGGTTAGCAATGGAAAAATAATGAGTACAGGCTTTGACTTTTGGTATTAATATATCAATGTCTGTCATGAGTTTGACTATTAAAATAATAAAGGAGGAAAATATTATGAATATTTTGATTGGACTGCGGAACAATGTGTATGCTGATTATCTTGGCTATAACTTGAGATTATTGGGACACAATGTAAAAGTAGTGGAGGACGGTATTGATATAGTCAATCTGCTATTTAGTAAAGACTGGGATATCGTTATTGTCGGTATTCTAGTGAGTTATTATAATGGTTTGGAAATTTTAGAGAGATATCAAAAATATTGTGATGAGAAGCTTAAAGAACAGAGCAACTTTGTAAAAGCAAAATTTTTTATTGGTAGTAGTTTCTATGATCAAGTGAGCATGCAGCAGGCAAAGTCGCTAGGAGCAACAGACTATTTTGTTGTGCCTCTGGATACAGATGAATTATTAAATAACATACTAAAAAAATAAAGCTTATGAAATATTTTCTTTTCGTATTTTTATTAGCTAATTGCAACATAGCGTTTTGCCAGGAAAAAACAATAGAATTGCAATCGGTAGGTGTCACTAATATGATGGAGTTTTATAATAAGCCATCTAGAGTGAATTGGAATATAACTTCAATCGAAGGAGCGATAAAAACAAATATTGATAGTGTACATAATATAGTATTTGTACCTAAACTAAATTTGGCACAGAAAGTTCCTATTGGTGATGATTACTTCAAGACAGTTTATGCTCAAGGGCAATTGGAAGCTTACCTATTTATGTCTAAAAAGTTATCTCTATATGCTTTATATGCTTATTCTTCATCAACTTTGTTTCCTAAGCATTTGGCAGTAGTAGAAGGTACGTTTTCATTATCAAACGGATGGAATCTTACTGGAGGTGGTAAGATGTATTATTGGACAAAACCAATTTTCAGCTATACGGTTGGTCTCGAAAAATACATTGGAAATTACTGGATTACTGTGAAGCCTTATCTGACTTATATACATTCTAATTGTTATGGGTCAATAAACATAGGTGTCAGAAGGTATTTCGGAGATCCAAAGAATTATATACATGCTTGCTTTTTTGATGGTCATTCAGCTGAAATACTTCCTCATTTGGATAGTCAGTATTTGTTGGGTAACAACACATGGGGGGGCTATCTGCTATGGCAGCAAAAACTGACTTCTTCTTTCTTGCTTAAGACAGCCGTGTCTTTTAGAAATGAACAATACACAAACGGGCTAAATCGTGATATACCAGGATTTACACTCGGAATAAATTATTTATTTAAGTAATATGTTAACACATTATTTTATATCATTTGATGCAGTACTACTGCATTTGATTCGGATTGCTGTCATTATCTTTATATTATCTGCACTAGCAGTTTCTGCTGCAACTCTATTTTTGAGTTGGAAAAGGCATCAAAGTGAGTTCCGAAAAAATGTACTTCGTCGGGAATATGAAGAGGTGATTTTTAGTTTCTTACATCATGGAGATGTTAGTGAAGCTTGTAATGTCAAGAAAAAGCTGAGGAATATAGAAAAATGGACATTTATTGAAATCATAAATGATCTTGGAAAGTATTTTAAGTACAAGGATCAAGAAAAAATCAAGCAGATAGCTGCTGTATATGATTTAGAAAGCTACATGGTAAAGAATATAAAATGGGGACATTTTGTGTATAGGACTAGAGCTTTAAAAGTTTTGGTAAACATAGGATGCACTCAAAAGTCGTATCCGACATTACTGAAGCTTAGTGAAAGTAAAAATGCTGTCACCAGATTATATGCAACTCAAAATTTGATTCTTTATGGAAGCTTTGATCTTGAAAAAGATTTTGTAAACTATAAATATTCCCTTTCTCTTTGGGAACAGATGAGTTACTTTTATCTATTCAAATATAAGTTGAAGGAGGTACCGAATTTTTCAACATTCTTATATTCAACAAATACTTCAATAGTTTTATTTGGACTAAGAATGATGAGATTATTTCATCAGACTCTGAATATTAGCAGTCAACTTCAAGAGTCTTTAATGTATAAAGATGTCCAAATTCAAATGGAGTTGTATCGATTATTGGCTGTGAATCATCAAGAGATAAACTCAGATAAAGAATTGTTGAAGAGATTTAATGTATATAATTTGGAGGATATGTTGTCTAATTATTCAAGGCTTGATTACATGACTACAGATATAATGCTTGACATATTTTATCGTACAGATAACATGATTATTAAAAAACATATATTGATATGTATCTATGATTACGTCTCAGGAGGTAAAAGTGATATACAATATTTTGCAGCCCATTATGAAGAAGGGGACTTAAATAAAATGTGTAGAAATTTAATATCAGAGAAACATGGAAAATAATATTTTTATAGGATTTGGGGAAATTATCAATATGCTTTTCCTTACCTATTCAATCGCTATTGTCATAGTTTATACAGTAATGTCTTTTGTATCAATATTCCATCTTTTTCATTATAAAACAAAAAATGTTGATATCAATTACGACTTTTTGCTTGCTGCAGGTAATGCTGCACCAAGTGTAAGTGTAATCGCATCTGCATATAATGAGTCTGCTACAATTATTTCATGTGTAAGAGCGTTGCTTAACTTAAGATACTCTAATTATGATGTAATTGTTGTTAATGATGGGAGTACAGATGATACGCTGGAAAAATTGAAAAAAGAGTTTCAACTAGAAAAGCAGAGCTATATCTTAAATGATAAGATTAAAACGAAAAAAGTTCGTGGTATCTATCATTCTAAAAATAGTATTTTCAGAAATTTAGTCGTTGTAGACAAAGAAAATGGAGGTAAGGCTGATGCAATGAATTGTGGAATGAATATTTCATATAAGTTTTATGTGGTTTGTGTGGATGTTGATTCTGTCTTAGACCGTGATGCTCTTTTGAAACTCGTAAAAGCAATTGTTGAAAGAAAAGAATCCTATGTAATTGGGGTTGGCGCATCTGTGCATGTTGCTAATGGGTGCAAATTTGAAAATGGAAGTATAAAGGAATATGCTGTCCCCAAAAAATATTTCCTAGGTATGCAAGTTATAGAATATTTGCGAGCTTTCTTAATCGGAAGAATTGCTTTGGGACAAGCAAGATGCCTTCTGTTGGTATCTGGTGCTCTTGGAATTTTTAAGAAAGAGGCTATGTTAAAAGTTGGTGGTTATCTGCCGTCGACAATCGGGGAGGATATAGAATTAGTAACGCGTTTACAGGAATACCATTATGATAAAAAAATACCCCATTTAGTGTTGTATATTTCAGATCCGTTGCTCTGGACTGAAGTTCCTGAGACCCTTCAAACTCTAGGACGTCAGCGAACACGTTGGACACGAGGATTAATTGATACTCTGAAGTTACACAAAAGAATGTTTTTGAATCCGAAATATAGAACTGTCGGTTTATTAGGCTACCCTTATTTCTTTTTCTTTGAATGGATGGCCTCTATTATAGAAATGATAGGTTATATTTATTTTATTGTAGCTCTTTGTTTGGGCTTGACAGTATGGAAAACATTCTTCTTGTTGTTAATTTTTATGTATTTATTTGGTACAACATTCTCTTTTTTAGGAATCTTTATTAATGAAATTAATTTTCATGTCTATAATAAAACAAAAGATGTAGTGAGATTAATTTTCTATTCTTCATTTGAAGCATTCATCTATCATCCATGTATTGTGTTTTGGGCATTGAAGGGCAATTATATGTATCTAAGAGGTAATAAATCATGGGGGGCAATGAAGAGGAAAGGATTTTAATAGAGAACTTGTTTATAAAACAATGAATATGGTTCGGTATATGCAGACGTTATTTTGCTAGAAAAGAAATCAAAGATAGGCATAATTGATAAATGTTTAGTCGTTGTTTAGTTCTACTGGAAAATGAATGCATAATGGAGATTACTTAAGTGATAGACGACCTTGTTAATATAATGTTAGGCTATTTATAATATTAATGATGAAGAGAAATGGATATGGAGAGTATCCCCCCTCATAACCCCATTTCTCTTCTTTATTAATTTTCGAATTAAAATATATAACTTCAACAGTTTGAACTTGTAATATAATGGATGATATTACTGTTTATTATTGGGTATCATAAATCTTAATCTTCGTGAATAATTAACTTCTTGAATAACAATGTTTTAGAATAAGCATTATATTTGCAACATACTTAGTAATGCTAAATGAATATAGAAAATAATTATAGAATGATATGGAAGAGGAAAATCCTAATCCTTTATTAATCTAAATCGTGTGCACAGGTTTAATCTAAATTTCAAGATTATGAAAAAAGTTTCTAAAATTAACTGCGAAAATCGTGCAGGTTTTGTTCAGGAGTTTAAAGTGGTTTGGAACGGTGGTGAAAGTGGATGGAGTGGTCAATATCCAAACCCACAAACTGAATCATTTGATTTACATGCTTTTAATATTCCTGCTGGTGATGAGGTCTGGATTAAGGTCCATGCTATACTAGGCAAGACAAAAACTGCCGATGAGCATGTTATCTATGATCCAAATTCTAGTGATGCAGCACTCTATCAAACAACGGGTGCAACTTTGACTTTTAAAATTAAATTGATGAACTAACCCCTTTTTTAGGAGTGTTTACAATAGATTTATCTAATGTGCACTTAGCAGCAAGTTTATTGTCAANACTCCTAATCGAATTCTTTAAGTTCATGACTCTAATGAATCGAGATAACGCTTCGCACCAAAATATAATATTGTCAGTTTGATAATATGGTGTNGTAATTGTTAATGATATACTTATAGATCTATTAGAGACACTTATAGCTAGAGCCACTTTTGATATTTAATTTTCGTGAATAACAATTTTTTAAATAAATATTATATTTGCAACATACTTAGTANTGCTAAATGAATATAGAAAATAATATGGAAGAGGAGAATCCTAGTCCGTAATTAATCTAAATCGCGTGCACAGGTTTAATCTAAATTTCAAGATTATGAAAAAAGTTTCTAAAATTA
>NZ_KB890658.1 GCF_000373185.1 Segatella paludivivens DSM 17968 = JCM 13650 | reverse complement strand
TGTAGCAGCTGATTTTAGGATTGACAGAAATCTTATTGGAAATGCCGTCACATACAATCAGTCAAGTGGTGTATATACTTATCAGCCACGTAATATAAATGGCAACTGGACCGGTTCTGTAAGTAATGGATTCTCAATGGCACTTGATAAGGATAGACTATGGAACTTGGAGAATAATGCCAGTTTCAACTTCAATCGCAATGTAGACTTTGTAACGCTTGCAGGAAGTGCTGATTACCAGATTAGCAAGGTGAACAATATTTATGTTACTGATGGGCTGAAGCTTACGATGCAGAAGAATAATTTTCGTGCTGCGTTGCTTGGCAATATGGAATGGCACAATTCCGTAAGTCTTAGCAACAACTTCTCTACAATGAATGTATTTGATTTTAATTATGGTATGACAGCCACTTATGTGTTACCTCTTAATATTGGAATTTCTACAGACTTGAAGATGTATTCACGCCGAGGCTATAGTGAAAGCGTTGCCAATACTAACTATTTAATATGGAATATGTCTTTGTCGCGAAGTTTTATCAAAAACAAACTTGACGTACGTGTGATAGGGTATGATCTGTTACAAAAAATATCAAATCATTCATTCGTCGTCAACGGACAAGGTCGTACGGAAACATTCTATAACAATATTCCTAGCTATGTAATGTTGACAGTGGGATATAAAATTAGTATCAACCCAAAATAAACGACTAAGAACTCTTTTTATAATTATTATTTTAATGATTTGCTTACAATTAGAGCAAATTTCATTAATTTTGCATCATGACATATAGTGAATTATGGCGAAGCCTCACAGATATATATGATGAAGGTGAAGCCAAAGCCATTGTGAGATTACTTTTAGAAGTGAGGTGTGGAATGAATCTCACTGATATTCTGTGTGGAAAAATAGAAGAACTCTCTGATGATAAAATAGCACAGTTGAATGAATGTATAGAAAGACTCAGAAAGTCAGAGCCGATACAATATATATTAGAACAGGAAGAGTTTGGCGGTAGAATATTCAAGGTGGCACCAGGCGTACTGATTCCAAGACCAGAAACATACGGATTGTGCAAAGAAATAATCAAAGAATACAATCGACCATACTGCGCTCTTCAACCTCCAAAACCAATAAATGTACTAGATATTGGCACAGGAAGCGGATGTATTGCAATAACATTGGCTCTTGACCTTTGGAATTCTAATGTCACAGCATGGGATATTTCTTCTGACGCACTTATCATTGCACGTGAAAATGCGCACAGACTTGAGGCGAAAGTAAATCTTGAACTTAAAGATGCCTTGAATATTACTGACGAGGATATAAATAGATGGGACATTATAGTAAGTAATCCACCATATATCTGTGACAAAGAAAAAAAGGATATGGCTGAAAATGTGCTTGCCTACGAACCAGACACAGCTTTGTTTGTACCTAATGACGACCCATTAAAGTTTTACAGAGCTATTGCCGAATATGGTATTAAATCTTTAAAACGTAACGGCATGCTTGCATTTGAGATAAACCCAATCTATGCAAATGAGACTATCTGTATGCTTAAAGAACTTAATTATAAGAATATAAGAACCGTTAGTGATATTTTTGGTAAACAACGATTCACAATCTGCTATAAATGAAACAAATATCTGAAAAAGAAGCACAACTGAAACTATCATCTCTATGCGCTCAAGGTGAACACTGCACTCAGGATCTTATCGACAAACTGAATAAATGGGAAATATCAGAAGATGCTCAAGCGCGCATCATGGAATATCTCACTAAGAATAAGTTTGTTGACGACGCTCGCTTTTGCGAAGCATTCGTGAAAGACAAAATAAAGTATAACGGATGGGGACGAAAAAAAGTAGAACAGGCCTTGTATATAAAACGTATTCCTCATAGTATTTCAGATCCTGTGTTTGAAGAAATACCCGACGAGATATATCTTGAGAAGTTGCGCCCACTTATAAAACAGAAATATCCCACCATAAAAGCACGCAACGAATATGAGCGAGCCATGAAACTTATAAAATTCGCCATGGGCAGAGGTTTCGACATGAGAATTATTCGTATGTGTATTGACGAAGCTGAAGAATTAGCAGATGATTAGTTTTTTCAGCAGACTTATAGACCTTATCGCACCACGCTGTTGCGCAATTTGCGGATGTAGACTCAGTATCACCGAACAGACACTGTGCAGTAGTTGCGACCGCCATATTCCACGCACATGGTATGAACGCTCGCCCTATGATAATATGATGAACCGCCTATATTGGAAACAGATACCAATTGAGAAGACATCAGCGTTGTTTTTCTATAATGCACAGGCGCCAGTGAGCAAAGCCATTTATGACCTAAAATATCATCATTGTTCAGAAATAGGAGTCAGTCTGGGTGAGATTGCCGCAAGAGAATTCAGCCATGAAAACTTTTTCGAAGGTATAGACACCATTATACCAGTACCTTTGACGAAAAAGAGACAACACACCAGGGGCTACAATCAAAGTATGATGATAGCCAGAGGAATAAGCAATGTAACGGGAATAAAAATCAACAATAACATAGTTAGGAGAACACTTTTCAAGGAAAGCCAGACTCACAAAGACGTAATTGACCGCAAGGAAAACGTGAAAGACGCATTCAGCATTATCAACACAAAAGCTATAGCCAATCATCACATTCTACTTGTTGATGACATTGTAACAACAGGGGCAACGACCATTGCATGCTCTCAACAGCTAATGAAGGCTGAGGGCATAAAGATAAGCATTGTTTCACTGGGATTTGTTAAACCGTAAATAAAAGTAAAATTCACACTAAAAATTTGTATTGTGGGATATTTCCACTAACTTTGCACGAATTTATAATTAAAACCACACTGAAAATGGATATTTTAAAGAAAGACTTCGCTTCGAAGTTGCTTAAGGTAAAAGCCATTAAATTACAACCAAACAATCCTTTTACTTGGGCTTCAGGTTGGAAATCACCATTTTATTGCGATAACAGAAAGACATTGTCTTATCCTGACTTGCGTAACTACGTAAAGTTGGAAATAGTTCACAATATTTTGGAACACTTCCCTGATGTAGAGGCTATCGCCGGAGTTGCTACAGGAGCCATTGCTCAAGGCGCACTTGTTGCCGACGCATTGAACCTCCCATTCGTTTATGTTCGTTCTAAACCAAAAGATCACGGATTGGAAAATCTTATCGAAGGTGAACTGAGACCAGGAATGAAAGTTGTTGTTGTTGAAGATCTTATCTCTACAGGTGGCAGCAGTCTTAAAGCAGTTGAAGCAATCCGCAACAATGCTTGTGACGTGATTGGTATGATTGCAAGCTACACTTACGGTTTCCCTGTTGCTGAAAAGGCATTCGAGGATGCTAAGGTTAAATTGGTTACACTTACCGACTACGATCATGTTGTAGCAGAAGCTCTTGAAACAGGATATATTGCACAAGATGATGTAGAAGTTTTACACAAATGGCGTAAAGATCCAGCAAACTGGAATAAATAATATATGGCAACATTCGAAAGTACTATCCGACAGATAAACTATCCTCAACAGAATGTATATAATTTGCTGAGCGATTTAAGTAATATCGAAAGAATAAAGGACCGTCTGCCTGAAGACAAGATCAAAGATCTCACATTCGATGAGAATTCAATTTCTATTAGTTCTCCTATGGGTGCCGTGAAATTGAATATTATTGAACGTGAAGAGCCAAGTTGCATCAAGTTTGAAACAGAAAAGAGTCCATTGCCTTTCAATTTATGGATTCAGATCTTGCCTGTAGATGAAGTCAGTTGCAAGATGAAGCTTACTATTAAGGCAGAACTCAATCCTTTCATTAAGGGTATGGTTTCAAAACCATTGCAGGAAGGTATCGAAAAGATTGCCGATGCACTGCAAATGATTAAATACGAATAACGGGTATATATAACTATGGCAAATAAGCTTTGGGAAAAAAACTTTGAAGTAAACAAGGAAATTGAACGCTTTACAGTGGGCAAGGACCGAGATATGGACCTGTATCTAGCTAAATATGATGTACTGGGCTCTATGGCTCACATCACAATGCTAGAAAGTATCGGACTACTTGAAAAAGACGAACTTGACAAACTTCTTGTTGAACTTAAAAATATCTACGCTATATGCGAGAGCGGTAAGTTCAGAATTGAGGAAGGTGTTGAGGACGTACATTCACAAGTGGAACTTATGCTTACCCAGAAATTGGGTGACATGGGAAAGAAGATACATTCGGGAAGAAGTCGTAACGACCAAGTGCTTATAGACCTAAAGTTATACACTCGTCATGAGCTTAAAGAAATTGTAGACAGTGTAAAGTTACTCTTTAATGAACTTATTGATAAGAGTAATCAATACAAAGATGTTCTCATGCCAGGCTATACTCATTTGCAGATAGCAATGCCAAGTTCTTTCGGACTCTGGTTTGGGGCTTATGCCGAGGGACTTGCCGATGACATGTTATTTCTTCAGGCAGCATACAAGATGACAAACCGCAACCCTCTAGGTTCAGCTGCAGGTTACGGTAGCAGTTTCCCGCTAAACCGCACAATGACAACAAAGTTGTTGGGATTTGACTCAATGGACTACAATGTTGTTTATGCTCAGATGGGACGTGGAAAAATGGAACGTAATGTTGCTTTTGCACTTTCTACTGTTGCCGGGACACTTGCAAAGATGGCTTTCGACGCATGCATGTTCAACTGTCAGAACTTTAATTTCGTGAAACTTCCAAAGGAATGCACAACAGGAAGTAGCATCATGCCGCATAAGAAGAACCCAGACGTTTTTGAACTTATACGCGCTAAGAGCAACAAAATTCAAAGTCTGCCACAGCAGATTATGCTTATAATGAATAATCTTCCTGTAGGATATTTCCGCGATCTGCAAATCATAAAAGAAGTATTTCTGCCTGCATTCGATGAGTTGAAAGACTGTCTACAGATGGCTGCTTACATCATAAACAAGATGGAGGTAAACGAGCATATACTTGAAAATTCAATGTATGACCCAATGTTCTCTGTTGAGGAAGTAAACAAACTTGCTTCGGCAGGAATGCCATTCCGTGACGCTTATAAGAAGGTGGGACTTGAAATAGAAGCAGGCACATTCAAGGCAGACCGAAACATTCATCACACCCATGAGGGAAGTATCGGAAATCTTTGCAACGACAAGATACAGAATCTTATGGAAGATACATTGAAAGGTTTTAACTTTGAGCGTATGACTAATGCAGAAAAAGAACTTCTGAAATAAATGAGGAAGACAAATATAATAATAGCATTTATTTTATTACTGCTCACCGACTCATGCAGCAATGTGCAAAATGAGTTTAGCAGTAACAGATGCTATTTTGTATTTGAAAACGGCAATCACAACAATTCACGGCTTGCAGAAGCCATGACTCCATATAGTGGTGTTTTCTGTACGATAAGTCTTATCACTGAAAACGGAGCGCAGTATTATTCATTCACGAATAGCTCTGGGCTTACAGAAAAGACTATTCTTACAGATCTTGACAAGCAACGCACCCATATACTTGGATTTAACAACGGACTTGTTGTTGGATATGGAAAACTAAGCGATCCACTGACTTTCTATGCTTACGACTTGGAATGCCCTAATTGTTTTGATCCAGATGCAATACCTGTCAGAAGTAAAAAATTATCTATATCAACAAGTGGTATCGCGACATGCAATACTTGCAAACGTCAATATGACCTCAATAACGGAGGAATAATAACAAGTGGGGACAAAGGTAACAAACTTACTAGGTATCACGCATCAACAACAGGTGCATATGGAACACTAAGTGTTTACAATTAACGTATTAATATTAAAATGTGTAAATTCATTTGGCAGTTTGAATATTAACCATTATCTTTGCATCACTTTTTCGCGGAAATAGCTCAGTTGGTAGAGCACGACCTTGCCAAGGTCGGGGTCGCGGGTCCGAGTCCCGTTTTCCGCTCAACTGTTTATTAATAGTTATTAATTCCGTTGCCGCAATGGTGGAATTGGTAGACACGAGGGACTTAAAATCCCTTGGCCAGTAATGGCTGTGCGGGTTCGAGTCCCGCTCGCGGCACTTCCTATTAAATTTATTACGTTTATGAATAAAAATCTAATTCTTTCATTAACTGCATGTTCATTGTTATTAACGACATCATGCTCTAAATTAGGCAAACTTTCTGCCGACAATTTCACAATAACTCCCAACCCACTTGAGACTCTTGGTGGAAAAGTTCCTGCTACTGTAGATGGACAATTCCCTGAGAAGTACATGAAGAAGAAAGCTACTGTTACTGTAACTCCTGAATTGAGATATGGCAATGGTCTTGTAGCTAAGGGCCAAAGCACTACTTTCCAGGGTCAGAAGGTAATGGGTAACAATCAGGTTATTCAATATAAACTTGGTGGCAGATATACAATGAAAGCTGCTTTCGACTATGTTCCAGAAATGCAGAGTAGTGACATGTATCTCACTTTTGACGCACACATTGGAAAGAAGAAAGTAAACGTTCCTGAGGTTAAGGTTGCAACAGGTGTAATCTCAACATCAGAACTCTACAAAAAGACTATGACTAATGAAGGTGCTTGCATTGCTCCAGACTCTTTCCAGCGCATCAACGCTAAGAAGCAGGAAGCTAATGTTAAGTTCATCATCAATCAAGCTAACTTGCGTAGCAGCCAGTTGAAGAACAACAGTGTTAAGGAATTCGTCAAAATGTTGAAGAATATCAACGCTGATCGCGAGAAACTAGCTATAAAGAATGTAGAAATTCAGGCTTATGCTTCACCAGAAGGTGGTTTCTCATTCAACAACAAACTTGCTAACAAGCGTCAGAACACTAGTGAGGGCTATGTAAAGAATCAGCTTAAAGCTACTAAAGTTAAGACTGATATTGATGCTCACTACACAGCTCAGGACTGGGAAGGTTTCCAGCAGCTTGTACAGGCTAGTAACATTCAGGACAAGGAAGTAATCCTTCGTGTTCTTTCTATGTATAAAGACCCACAGCAGCGCGAGCAGCAGATTCGTAACATGAGCGAAGGCTTCCGTGAACTTGCAAACGAGATCCTTCCAGAACTTCGTCGCAGTCGCCTTATCATCAACTACGAAACAATTGGTCGCAGCGATGAGCAGATCAACGAGCAGTATGCTGCTGATCCATCAAAACTTTCTGTTGATGAACTTCTTTATGCAGCATCTCTTGAAAAAGACGCAGCAAAGAAAGAGGACATCTACAAGAAGACAGCTGAATTATACACTAGTGACTATCGTGCATTCAACAACATCGCAGCTCTTGAATTAAACAAGGGTAACGAAGATACTGCTAACAAGTATCTTTACGAAGCTCTCAAGGCTAACGCTGATGCTCCAGAGGCTTATGCTAACAAGGCATATATCAACCTTCTTCATGGTCAGCTTGAAGAGGCTCAGAACAACCTTGCTAAAGCCGCTAACGGAAACGGATTCAACGAAGTACTTGGTAACTTGAATATTGCACGCGGAAACTATGCTAATGCTGCTGATGAGTTCAGCAAATCTAACAACAACAGCGCTGTTCTTGCACAGATTCTTAATAAAGACTATGCTGCTGCTGAGCAGACAATCAAGAATGTTAAGAATGCAGACGCAGTTACAAGTTATCTACACGCAATTCTTTGCGCTCGTCAGGGCAACAACTCTGATGCAAATACTTATCTAAAGGAAGCTCTGCAGAAGGATTCTTCTTTGGCTACATACGCCAATAAGGATCTTGAATTCGCAAAACTCAATAAATGAAACAAATAAGTTTTCTTATACTATTCACCCTGGTTTTGGTATCTTGTGGAACCGACAATCATCATTTTGAGATTGAAGGTCGACTCACAAACCTCAACCAGGGTGAGTTTTATGTTTATAGCCCAGATGGTGGTCTAAGTGGCATAGACACAATAAAGGTTGAAGGTGGACGCTTCTCATACGAAATGCCGTGTGAAAACGAATGCGAATTGGTAGTAGTGTTCCCAAACTTTTCAGAACAAGCAATTTTTGCTAAACCTGGTAAATCTGTAGACGTTAAGGGAGATGCCTCTCACCTTAAGGAATTGGAAGTTACCGGAACTGACGACAACGAACTGATGACAAAATTCCGCCATCAGATTGCAAATGCTTCACCTCCAGAAATATCGAAATATGCCTCTATGTTTATAGGGGATCATCCAGAATCTCCGGTTGGCGCATTTATAGTGTCACAATATATTTTGAAGAGCCAACAACCAGACTATAAGAAAGCAATGAAGTTGCTTGGCATTATGCACAATCAACAACCACGCAACGGTTACGTAAATCATCTTATCGCACAGGTGAAAACAATATGCGATGCTGAATCAGGCAATACTGTTGCCAATTTTACAGCATACGACATAAACGGCAAAGCTGTTTCTTCATCAACATTAAAAAGTTCGCCTATAGCTCTTATCTACACTTGGGCTTCATGGAGCTTTGAAAGCACAGACATGCAGCGCAGACTAAAAGATTTGAACGACAAGGCTGCTGGAAGGTTACAAATAGTCGGTATATGTTTAGATGCTAGCAAAGCCGACTGCAAAAGAAACATTTCACAAAATCAGATAAACTGGCCAATAATATGCGACGAACAGATGTTTGAAGGTCCACTTATAAAGAAGTTGGGCTTGTTGGCTGTACCAGATAACATATTGATGCAAAACGGTCGTGTAGTTGCTCGCGGACTTTCTATTAACGATCTTACACAACGACTGGGGAAAATGATCTGATTTAGATTATTAACCAACTAAAAAACATAAAAAATTTATTGAAAATATGCTTGTAAAGACCTATTGCGCTGCTGTCAATGGGCTTGAAGTAACCACTATCACTATTGAAGTGAGTATGAATCCTGGCGTGATGTATCATCTCACAGGACTTGGAGATAAGGCGGTTATGGAGGGACGTGACAGAATTGCAGCCGCAATGCAATATTGTGGATATAAATTCCCAAAAGCTGATATTACCGTAAACATGGCACCTGCAGATTTAAAAAAGGAAGGAAGTGGATTTGATCTACCGCTCGCTATAGCCCTTTTAGCAGCCCATGGAAATATAGAATCAGACAAACTGGCTAGCTATATGCTTGTAGGAGAATTGGGACTTGATGGCAAATTACAACCTGTAAAAGGTGCACTGCCTATTGCTATAAAAGCAAGAGCCGAACAATTCAAAGGTCTGATAGTGCCAAAAGACAATGTAAAAGAGGCTGCCGTAGTAAACAATCTTGATGTTTACGGAATGGAAAACTTGCTCGATGTCGTGAAATTTCTTACAGGGATGGAAGAATATAATCCAACAGTTATTGATACCAGAAAGGAATTTTACGAACAGCAATACAACTTTGATTTTGATTTCAGCGACGTACGTGGGCAAGAAAACGTGAAGCGCGCCTTAGAAGTCGCAGCTGCCGGCGGTCACAATCTTATTATGGTTGGTCCTCCAGGAAGTGGCAAGTCTATGATGGCAAAGCGATTACCATCAATACTTCCACCATTATCTCTTTCAGAGAGTCTTGAAACAACGCAGATTCATAGCATTGCCGGAAAACTTGGATGTAATACATCACTAATAAGTCAGCGACCTTTTCGCTCTCCGCATCACACGATTTCAGAAGTAGCTCTCGTTGGAGGTGGTACAAATCCGATGCCAGGTGAAATCTCACTTGCACATAATGGAGTATTATTCTGTGATGAGTTGCCAGAATTTAATAAGCACACGCTAGAAGTGCTAAGGCAACCACTTGAAGATAGAGAAATAACGATAAGCCGAGCAAAATACAATATTGAATATCCATGTTCTTTCATGTTTGTCGCAAGCATGAATCCATGTCCATGCGGTTACTATGGCGATCCTACTCACCATTGCGTATGTACACCTGGGCAGATTCAACGCTACATGAATAAGATTAGTGGTCCACTACTCGACCGTATTGACATACAGTGCGAGATTACTCCTGTACCATTTAAGGACATTAGCAAGGCTGTACCGGGCGAACCAAGTAAAGACATCAGAGAACGCGTTATCGCAGCAAGAGCAATACAAACAGAGCGATTTAAGGATTGCGTTGGTATACATAGCAACGCACAGATGACCGAACGTATGATTCATCAATATGCAGAACCAGACGAAGAGGGAATAAGCATGCTTCGCATGGCTATGGAGAGACTAAGTCTCAGCGCTAGAGCTTACAGCCGTATTCTTAAGGTTGCGCGTACCATTGCCGACTTGGCAAACAGCGAATGTGTAAAAGTAGAGCATCTAGCAGAAGCAATCAGCTATCGCCAACTAGACCGTGGGGACTGGGCTGAGAGATAAAAAAGAGTAATTTCTCTTTGTATTACGCCCGATTTATTGTAATTTTGCACACAAAGAATTAAAAGTCAACGATTTAGATGGAAGAAAATAAATTTAAGCGTACCACTGTCACTGCGGCTTTGCCGTATGCAAATGGTGGTGTACATATCGGTCATCTGGCTGGAGTTTATGTTCCTGCCGACATCTATGTCCGCTACCTCAGATTGAAGAAGCAGGATGTAGTATTTATAGGCGGTAGTGACGAGCATGGAGTTCCTATCACTTTAAGGGCGAAGAAAGAAGGTATAACGCCACAGGATGTTTGTGACCGCTATCACAAGATGATAAAAGATTCTTTCAAGGAATTTGGTATCAGTTTTGATATTTACAGTCGTACGACTAGCGATACTCATAATAAATTTGCAAGCGACTTCTTCAAGAAGCTTTACGAAGATGGAAAGCTCGTTGAAAAGGAAAGCGAACAGTATTATGACGAAGAAGCTCACCAGTTCCTTGCTGACAGATATATTATGGGCGAATGCCCACACTGCCATAATTTAAATGCTTATGGCGATCAGTGCGAGAAGTGTGGTAGCGACCTTAGTCCTATGGAACTTATTAATCCACATTCAACAATATCTGGTTCAAAGCCTGTAATAAAGAAGACAAAGAACTGGTTCCTCCCTCTTAATGAATATCAGGGCTGGCTTAAGAAATGGATTCTTGAAGGACACAAAGAATGGCGTCCAAATGTTTTCGGACAATGCAAGAGTTGGTTGGATATGGATTTACAGCCACGTGCTATGACTCGTGACCTTGACTGGGGAATTCCAGTACCTGTTGAGGGTGCAGAAGGCAAAGTGCTCTATGTATGGTTTGATGCTCCTATCGGTTACATCAGCAACACCAAGGAACTTTGCGACAACAATCCAGAAAAGTTTGGCAACTGGGAAAAGTGGTGGAAAGATCCAGAAACACGTCTAGTGCATTTTATCGGAAAGGACAATATCGTATTCCACTGCATTATTTTCCCAACAATGCTAAAGGCTTACGGCGATTATATACTTCCTGATAATGTTCCAGCAAACGAATTCCTTAATCTTGAGGACGACAAAATTTCTACAAGTCGTAACTGGGCCGTATGGTTGCATGAATATTTGCATGACCTTCCTGGCAAACAGGATGTTTTGCGCTATGTTCTCACAGCGAACGCTCCAGAGACAAAGGATAACAACTTCACTTGGAAAGATTTCCAAGAGCGCAACAACTCAGAGCTTGTAGCCGTATATGGTAACTTCGTAAACCGTGCTCTACAGCTAACAAAGAAATATTGGGATGGCGTTGTACCAGCTTGTGGTGAGTTACAGGATGTAGACCGTGCTGCACTTGCAGAGTTCAAGGATGTAAAAGACAAGATGGAGTCTTATCTTAACATATTTAAGTTCCGTGAGGCTCAGAAAGAAGCAATGAATCTTGCTCGTATCGGTAATAAATACATCACAGAATGTGAACCTTGGAAGGAATGGAAGACAGATCCGAAGCGTGTTGAGACTATCCTCAACATATCTTTGCAGCTTGTAGCTAATTTGGCTATTGCATTTGAACCATTCCTGCCATTCTCTTCTGAGAAGCTACGTAAGCTCATCAATATGGAGAGTTTCGACTGGGCTGAGTTAGGAAACACAGACTTATTGAAAGCAGGCCATCAGCTAGCAGAACCAGAGCTCTTGTTTGAGAAGCTTGAGGATGATGTAATCCAAAAGCAACTTGACAAGCTAGCAGAGACTAAGAAAGCCAATGAGGCTGCTACATATAAAGCAGAACCTATTAAGGAGAATGTTGACTTTAGCGACTGGGAGAAACTAGATATCCGTGTAGGCCATATCAAAGATTGCGAGAAAGTAAAAAAGAGCAATAAATTGCTTAAATTTACGATCGATGACGGTAGTGGTAAAGACCGCACTATATGTTCAGGTATAGCAAAATTCTACACCCCTGAAGACCTTATAGGCAAAGACGTACTCTTTATTGCTAACCTTGCCCCACGCAAGCTAATGGGCATAGAGAGTCAAGGCATGATATTAAGTGCTGAGAACTTCGATGGTGACCTTAGCGTAACAACAATTTTGAAGAGTGTAAAGCCAGGAAGCAAGATTTGCTAGAACAAGGCTTAACAATAATACAAAAATCCAACTGCATTGATTGCAGTTGGATTTTTTATTTACTGTCATTTATAAGTACGGAGTCTTTATTTCATCTTGTCCAAAAGAGGTAGAATTCTTATCATATTAAATTCAATTGTTTCATAAAAATATTAATTCTACAATCTATTTCGTTCATTAAACGAAATGTTCTTCTTCTGGTATTTCACCTTTGTCTTGCCCCATGAATAAACAACACTTAGACGTAGATATCTACTGTCATAATAATTATTATATATTTGAGTATTCGTCTTTGCGAACTTCTCTCGCTTAACAAGATCTTGCTTAAACAAATCGTTCGTATATAGGTTAATAACAAGATTATTATGCATTAAGGCATATTTCAGACCAGCGCTACAATTAGCATAGCTTTTATCATAGGTTGTACCTACTTTGTAAGCTAGATTTTGTGAATAATTCAAGAAAAACTGAAATCTATGATCTTTGTCAAATGAAACTGTATTACAACATTTATAATCAAAAGACCCTCCATTTTGTGGTATATAGTCATCTTTCATTATCTTTGATTTATTGTAAATATAGTTCCCCGCTAATGAGATATTCCACCATTCAAAAGGATTTAAAGAATAGCTCAGGTTTACACCAAACTGCCTATTATTATATATGTTATCATAAGTACTATAAGTTGTCTTATCATCTGAAATATAGAGTGACTGTCCATAAGCATCATTCTCTTTTTGATAGTAAACCGTTACAGCCAAATTGTTTTTAAAAACATACCCCAATTCAAAATTATCGACAAAAGAGGGACGTAGAGCAGGATTACCTTGATCTACATTATTGGGATTAGTGTACCATCTAAAAGGATTCAATGCTCTGAAGTATGGTCTATTAATTCTTCTTGCATAATTTAAATGGAAATCCATTAGTTCACTTGGCTTATATGTGAAATAGATTGTAGGAAATATATGGCCATAATCCGTTTTAACATTATCGGAACTATTATTTGGAGTTATTCCCTTAACGAACGTATGCTCGTATCGCAGACCTGCCTGAAAAGAGAAATGAGCATTGATAGATTTATAAGCGCTAAGATATCCCGCCAATGTCTGCTCTTTATAATTAAAGACATTACAACGTTTAATGTCAGCAACGTAATTATTATCTCTCAAATTATAGTATTGCATATCAGAGTTATTGTTGACATTACTGTATTTCACTCCGGTTTCCAATTTAAATGATTTAAAAGGTAATTCTAAGTTTGCCTCTCCTGTATAAATTGAGTATCTTATATTGTTTGGTTCTTTTACAATATACTTATTGTTAGTCTGCTCATTTAAAGTTGTGAAATTAACCTTTTTATCAGGTGTATGACTCATGTAGTTAGCTGCTATCCCCAGTTTCTTACCCAAACTATCAAGCTTCAAATCGTAATAGAGATTAAGAGTATGTGATATTGTTTTTCCAGACTGAACAGAATATGTGTTCAACAAAGAGTCTAGTCTACTATTGCTGTAGTAGTTATATTTATTACGAATATCCAGATTATCATCACCACGATTAAAATCATAGACCATTCCAATAGTCGCCAATGGGGTGAGTTGATGCTCAAATGTCATGTTACCACCTATATTATCATAGGTATCCTTTCTTGCAGTCTCACTGCTCTGACCACTTACGTTTTGCAAAATCTGATAAGCCTCGTTAACGGAACCTTTACTCTTGCTTTGGCGTATTTTAAAAGACAAAAAAGACTTAGCTGAACGATAGTTAACTGAAGCATTAGAACTTATTCCGGCATAAGATCTCTGTGTGTATGAAACCCCTACATTACCATCAAGTCCAATATCTTTTCTGTTTCTAGTAATGATATTAATCATACCGCCGTTACCACCTGCTTCATATTTTGCTGGAGGAGTTGTTATCACCTCGATACTTATTACATCATCCGATTGCAATGATTTTAAATATTGAATGATGTCACTACTATCCAAATAAGAGATCTTGCCGTTAATCATAATTCTAACATTGCTTTTACCTATAATACTTATTGCATTATCAGTAACTTTTATAAGTGGAGTCATTCTCAGCAAATCCATTATTGTATTTCCCTTTTGATAAGGCGTATTATTAACGTTGAATACCAAGCGATCTATTTCTCTTTTAATTATTGGTTTATGGCCTCGAACAACAACTTCATTAAGTGATTTTGCTTCTTGATGCAGAACAATGTTCCCCAAATCAGCACTAACGATTTTTAGTTGTGTAGTTTTATATCCCATATACGATACGCTCAACATGTAGTTTTCTATACCATTATGAGTCGGCAATGAGAAGCGTCCTTCACTGTCTGAGACCACACCATCAACAAAGGAGGAATCCTTTGAATTTAACAACACCACATTAACAAATTCAATTGGAACTAATTTCTCATCTGTTATTTTTCCTGTTATATTATATGCATTAATTTTCAGTTGATACATACAACTCAATATTAAAAGAAATATATATTTATTACTCATAGTCTATCTAGCTCATTTTTTATAGAGGTATTTCCGCGATATTTTGTTTTCAATTTATTTAAACGATAAATGATACTAATGGAATAATTCCACAAACAGTAGTCTTCTGTCTGTTGGAAATGAATATTCTTAATATTTTCTATTTCCTTGAACTTCATTGTATGGAATATATCCTGTGCCTGAAGGCTCACACTTAGTTTATCATCAAAAAAGGCTTTTTGTATTCCCATATTAAACATCTGGTATGGTTTTAGTGTGACAGCACCCTGATTGCCACCACTATTGTAGTAATAATAGGCAGAAAGTAAATACGAAGCTGGTAGTTGAAAATATTGATTAGCTATAACATATAGTTGTGGGGTATTACAAGAATGCTTCTCACCTAAATATTCACAACTGAAAAAAGGCTTTGTTATTCCTAAAGACAAAGACGGCTTCCACCATGCTATGTTTTTTTGTAAATTTAGATTTGCTTTCAAATACTGAATCTTGTCATAATTAATATAAGAACTGACAATCTGATTCTGATTATTACTAGATGTATAGAAATCAGTTGATATGTAATTTTTCATATACGTATAACTTGCTGAAAAATTAATAAACTTATATCCGGTATTCCATTGTGCAATATAGGAATCCGCAGGCTTCAACAAAGGGTTTCCACATTGGTACATAAACTCATTTGAATAATAACTAGAATTGCTTAATTGCCTAAATGTTGGTCTGCTTGTACGTGACGAGAACGACAAGGTATTAGCCCATCCATTCTTGTTATATATTAATGATATAGAGGGGTATATATTTTTATAATGTCGATGAACATCTCCTGTCCTATCTATTAAATTCTTATAATCAGAAACTAATTCTTCATAGCGTAATCCTCCATTGACCAGCACATCTCCCATATTAAGTTTAGCTTCTGCATAGGCAGCATATTTATTTTCCCTGTTACTGTAATTTGAAGACGGCGTATTCCCTGAGTCGCTGGTCAAAGAACCTGTTATATTTATGTGATTACATTCTATCCCCCATGATAAT
>NZ_KB890657.1 GCF_000373185.1 Segatella paludivivens DSM 17968 = JCM 13650 | reverse complement strand
TTCAAACATTCTAACATTCATGGTGTACACCTTAAGTTCCGAGAGGATGCCAAGCGAGATGCAATGACATGGAAACTTACTCACAGTTTAACTGAAGATGCCATTATCGAAATTCGATAGTGGCATTCGTCAACAAGCCTATATTTATAGCTAAAGAAATAGCCATTCATCATTAATGAATGGCTATTTTCATGATAATCTATTTATTCTTCGAAATATCGGCAATGATGTCCGTTATAAACAGCACATCCTATGGTAATCATGTTACAGTCATTAATCGCCATAATACCGTGCTTTGTTCCTGAATCATAACATAACTACCCATATCACCCGTTACTACTTTATGGTCAATCATGGATTCAAGTGGACCTGTCTTTAGTCAGAATAGGTATATTCCCCTAAACTGACGAAGAATCAAAAATATTATGGCAATATAATAAACTTTGGATGCAAATACACGTCTTAAACTATTACAGATATTAGAGGAAAGATATGAACTAAGATCTGTAATAATAGTATCGCTGTTACCAATCAATAAATGGTATGATTACATAGAAGATTCTACGTTTGCTGATGCAATCTTATGTAGATTAGTATCAAACGCCAATACAATAGAAATAAGAGGCGAATCGATGCGATATAAAAAGAAAAAATAGTTATCTTTCCCACAAAGCAAGATAGAATTAAAAAACTTGTTACCGTTTGAAGTGCTACGATTGGTAACGATACAGCGCTATCGTTATGCTTATTATATAAGCATTTTTCTGATATATATGGTTCCGTCTCACTGCATTGGGAATGATGAAAAAACTTCTGATATGGTTGAGAAAATCAGAGCATCGCGTAGCACGCAACGAACAATTCCGCCGTCCTCATGCTTTGAAAGGCATGACCTCCTGCTACCAAATGAGAAAAATCAAGACATAATGATGAATCCTTGTGTATGATGACGTGGCACGCTGTAGGGCACAGAAGCGAAAGGAGGGTTATAGCTTAACACGAAATACCCCCTCCTTTAAAAAACTTTTCAGTATCATCCTACACGATGTGGTTTCTTGAATTTCACGAACAAAGGCATGATAAAGACTATTGCGACAAAAGAAAACACCAGCCCTCCGGTGACACCCGTGGCAAAAGAAAACCAGAAAGGTTCTTCCTTGGCATAGGCAAAGAAAGGTATCAAGCCCATAATGGTGGAAGATACCGTCAGGAAAACGGGGATAATCTTGTGGTTATAAGCCCGGACAAACAGCTTTATTGTCCCATCGAGACCATCATTGTTTGATGCTCTCCGGAGGATATTATACTGGTTCATAATATAAATACCCGAGTTGACGGTTATGCCGCACAGCAACACCAACGAGGCAAAACCGCCTGCTCCGAACTCTGCACCCGTGAAATAGAAGGTAAGGAATGTGCCTATCAGGGTGACCGGAATGATTGAAACAATCACCACCGTTGCTCTGAAAGATTCAAACAGAATAGTGCAGATGAAAAAGATGATGACTACGATAAGTAACACCAGCCAATACTTGACACCCTCTTCCTGCTGCTGGGGTAACACTGGACTGGAACATTTAAAACCAATGGGCAGTGTCTTGGTGAAATGTTCTATCACATCATGAATATATTCACTTTCATAAACATAACTGCCAAGCACGTTGAAGGCAATGTTAAGCACGTATTCTTGGTTCTCTCTATGGATGACGTTCTTGGCTGTACGCTTCGCAATCTGCATCAAATCGGGCACTGAAACGGCTGAACCAGCGGCACTGACAGAGGAATTATTCAGGTGCCACAAGTCGAATTCATCATATGTTGAAGGCTTCAGGCAGATGTCTGACGAGACATATCTGTCATGATAATGTCCCACCCAATTCATCTTCAGCATGTCTGCCATGGAACTGTGCACGCTCCATGCCGACTGTCGGGCTAGTGCAAACTTATCGAGAGAATAGCGCATATAGTACTCATCCTCTTCTATATCCCTGCTGGGAGTTTCAATGATAAGATCCTGCACACGTTCGTTATCCCTCATGTAGTCACAGATGTCCTCTGCCAGCCTGTACAACTGATTGTAGTTGAAACCAGAAACCACTATCCGGTCCTGTCGACTCTGTAGGTTCAGTGCATTACTGAACCCTTGCAGACTGACACCATGTGTGCTCCAGTCGGCTCCACCAATGGTGATGACCTTGCTAATGACCTTGTTTTCAAGAAAATAAGGGAAAGCTGTATTCTTCCATTCATCCCTGAACTTCACCTCCACTTGGGCACCGCGCCCGTCAATAGTTGTGGTGAAAGTCTTGATTTGCTTAAATGTCCGCAGATATTCCTCAAGAATCCTCACCTTCTCGTTCAACTGACTAGCCCTGCCTCCCAAAGGCATCTGCGCCATAATCGTCAGGATCTTTTCCGGTTCTTCAATATGCTCTTCCTCGTTGAGGGATTCAGCAAACAGCTTCATCGAACCGCCCAGCACCGATGAAAGATTATCTTTGATGACCGTCTTGAAGAACTTACTTCCTAACGTTTCATTATACAACTTTTCATACCACACGCCGTTTTCTGGGCTTTCTTCAGAGTAAGATATGTCTTCTGCGCCGAGATGGGCTGGAAGGGCAAAGACAGGGACACCAAAAGCCAGCACCAGAAGAATGTAATAAATCCATCTTCTTCTGCGGGTAAAGTTCAGATAGGCCGTATAGAATCTGTTCCACCGAATCACGGCGCGTCCATGTCTCAGCTTCCGGTGGTGACTGGTGTAGTGCATGGAGTCAACCAGCGACGGCACGAAGAAGTAAGCCACCAACAGCGACAGGGTGAGGTTTATAATGATTATCCAACCAAAATCGTAAAGATTATCCCGCAGCTCGTCTGGCAAGAAAAAAATAATAATTAAAGAACCGATTGTGGTGAGCAAAGCTGCCAGTATGGCCTGAAATGCCTTGCGGTCATGATAATAGCTATAATGGTCTGCCATCACAATGGTGGAGTCGATAATCAGTCCAAGCGACACCGTCACACCTGCCAGGGAATATATATGAAGCTGTACCTTGAACAGCCAGTAAGCAATTATTGCTATAAGGAGATTTGCCGCTAAAGCAATGGCTATTATCGACAGATATCTCATATTTCGACTTGTCAACCACACAAAAAACAGCAGCAATGCCAATGACATCAGGGTCTGGGTAATCAGCTTGAACAGTTCCTCCCGCTGGCCTTTAGCCTCATCATGGGCAAGTTCCACATGTACATTTCGGCTGATGTTTTGCTGAATACGGTCCATCTCCTCCTGCACCTTGTCAGAAAGAGGAATCACCTTTGCGTCAGCGGGTACATAGACATTCAGATAGATGGTATTCATTCCGTTGACCCGGAAATAGCTCCATGGCTCATAGTTCTTATAAGTGAACGAGGTAAGGTCATTCAGATAGAACATCCTGCCGTCGGAAGCAGTGACGGGCATCTGTTCCAGCGACTTGGAAAATTCAGCAGTAGTGAGATGCAGGGCTATTTTCTCGGTATCATTATGCCCCTTGTCATACCTGACCTCACCGATGATGTCATCACGACCTATAAAGTTTCTGATGGCATCGGCAATGTCGTTCTCCGACAGTCCGCATGCAGCAAGCTTCACCGGATTATAGGTTATCTCTATATATCGGTCCGTGGTTCCGGTAAGTTCTATGCCCGATATTCCTGATATGCGCTCAAGGGGTCTGGAAATATTCTGCTCCACATAATTCTTAATCATATCAGGCTGCATATCAGCATTGATATTATAAGTGAGCAGGAGTTTCTTTTCGTTATGCGAAGCGGTGTTCATCTTCACCTCACCACCGGACAGTGTGGGGTAACTGATGCCTTTAGGTAAATGACTGTAAGCCTGCCTGAGCAAAGAAGAAATTTCAAACCTGATGGAAGACACATCTGTCTCAGGCTTGAGTTTTATTTTGATTTCACTGTGGCCGAAATAGGAATTCGATTCTATCTTTTCTATACCCTTTAGTGAAGACACCAGCCCTTCTATAGGAGACGTAATATTCTGCTCCACAACTTTGGCTGCCACAAAGGGCCAGTCTACACCGATGATAAGAGTCTTTCCCTGACGCTCCATCGGTTCCGTGCCCACATCTATGAAAGGTGTAAGCGCGGCTCCGATGATCATCAGGATCACCATGGTAAGAATGATAGAGAATCTTGACAGTTTCATGACTTTCTGTTATATATAATGTAATAAACCATGGGCACGAAGAATAGGCTGACCAATGTTCCGACGGTCAGACCGATAATGAGGGCAAGGGACAACGGATACTGCATATCGGCACCGATACTGCCTTTCGACATGAACGGAAGCATGGCAAAGATGGTGGTCAGCGAGGTCATGATGATGGGGAGTAGGCGCTCATGACCGGCAACGAGGATAGCCTTCAGCAGCGGGGTTCCGGCTCTGCGCAGCCTATTGATGGTATCAATCTTCAAAATGGAATCGTTAATGACGATACCGCCCATCACAATGATACCAATCATAGACATGATGTTCAGCGTCTCGCCGAAAAGCCATAGTCCCAGCACCACGAAAAACACGTCGATAACCATCTCTGATAGGATAATGGTCGGCTGAACCATGCTCTCAAACTGTGCTGCAAGGATAAAGAACAGCAGTAATAATGAAACGGCAAGGATTCCTGTTAGCTGGCCAACCAGCTTCCTGCCGGAATAGTAGGCACCCGACATGCTGGTGGAAACATCTTCATGTTTCTGGTCATAGTTTACCACAAACTGGATTATATCGTCAATCTCCGATGACGAAGCATTGATCTGGACGGGGTAATATTCACCACCGTCATTACCATAAAGGTGCTTGTAGCCATTCACGATTCTCTCGGTGATGATGTAGCTCAGAGGAACATCTATCCCGTCGCTCGACTTCACCGAACTCTGCATGATTACCCTTCGATCGTCATTATCGGCACCCAGCAGGACAGGCACATTGCTGGCACCGCGGTTGATACGGAGCACATCATTGCGACCGACGAGTTCCCGTAGGCGCTGAGACAGCTGACTGTAACTGATTTTATAGAAGCTCATCTTCTCCACGTCGGCCACCAGCTGCAGATTTTCTTCTGTAGTAACCGAAGGAACAGAGATATCGGGGAACCTGCGCCTCAACGTATCCGTAAAAGCCTGTGCCTGGTCCACTCTGGGACGTTTGCCGTCACCATTCTGAAGCCGTATCATCAGGTCGGGTTCATCAGAAGAGAATATCATATTCAGCAGGTTTCCGGCAGGTTCAAACTTCACCGTAGCCTCAGGATAATGTGCCAGAATGTTCTCATGTATGCTGTCACAGGTGGCTTTCAGTGCCGACGGCGAAGCACACTTCAGATATATCAATGCTTCCGACGGTGTTATGTCGGGCGTATGGGACAACAGAAAGTCCTGTGTGCCAACCATCGAAGTGCTCGTCTGAATATCATGCTGTCCTTTCAGCAAGGCAAGAACCCGATTGTCATTCTTCTGTGCCGAGATGCCGCTGTTCCAGTCTATCGTCATCAGTCCATCGGTATAGTCTATTCTTGGCAATGTTTGTTTGTCTATTGCGACAAACAACAATATCGTTGCAGGAATGATGAGTATAAAGACCATGACACATAGGCGTGCATGACGAAGAATCCAATGCAGACAGCGCTCATATAATCCAAAAAGATAAGCATTACTCTTTTTCGCCTTATCAGCAGGAGCCTCGGCAGCTTTCCTGTAGTTCATATAGAAATAGACTGGCAACACCAGCATGGCAACAGCTAACGAAGCAAACAGGGAGATTGTGATGCCCATGGACTGATCGAAGAACAGAGCACCGGCTATGCCGCTCAGGAATATAAGTGGAACAAAGACACAGCATGTGGTCAGCACCGAACTGAGCATTGCTGTGAATACTTCACATGCTCCCTGGACTATGGCATTTTCCAGTTTCATTCCGCCCCGCCATTTCTGCAGGATATTGTCTATCACGATGATGGAATTGTCTACAATCATACCCACACCGAGAATAAGACCAGAAAGCGAGATGATGTTCATTGAAATTCCAATGACATTGAAGCAGATAAAGGTAATTATCAGCGAAAGCGGTATTGACAAAGCTACCAATATGGTAAGTCTCCATCGGCGCATAAAAGCCAGCAGCACGAGGAAAGTGAAGGCCGCAGCTGCCAAAAGGTTCCATTCAAGGTTGTTGATGGAATAAGAAAGAAGCTCCGTCTGGTCACGCGTGATGCTGAACTGCATTTCGGGATAGGCCTTCTCCAAGTCGCTGACAACGCCCGAGATAGCCTCTTTCAGGTCACCCATACGTGCATCGCTCTGCTTAATCACTGCCAGAGAAACACAATTCCGGCCGTCATGGCGAATAATGCCATTCCGTAATGCAGGTCGTTCCTCTATTGTGCAGATGTCTCTTAGCTGGAACAATCTGTCTTCATGACGGACAATGATATTCTTGATATCGTCAATTGTCTGTATCTGACTGTCGAAATGAATGTTATATCTGTAGATACCATCAGCTATAGTAAGGGCCTCAAGCTGAATGTTATTGTCACTGATTGCATGCTGAAGGTCTTCTTCTGTGATTCCGAGCGCCGTCATCTTGTCCTCATCAGGCACACATACTATCTCGGAAGAAGTCACGCCGCTGATGTCAACCATGGCCGTAGAAGGCAACTGCTCTATTCGTTTTGCCACGACATTCCTGACAAATTCACTCAGTCCGGCAAATCTGTTGCCGGCTTGTTCACCTTTCTTCTCATTTTTGAATGCCACATCAAGATAGAAAGCGGGAATATCCGTGGCACTGGCCTTTACCACCTTAGGACGATTCATTTCCTTAGGCAGCTGCGGCATGGCCATATCTATCTTTTCATTTACATCAATAAAGAGGAGGTTGATATTACTTCCGGGTTCAAAATTCAGCAATATGTTTCCGCCATCCATGCGGGCATCACTGCTGAGACTCTTCAGTCCTGCCACCTGTAACAGCTGTTCGCGCAGCGGCGCAACGACTTGTTGTTCTATCTCCTCCACCGAAGAACCGGGCATATCCACCTTTACCGTGATTTGCGGAATATCCACATTCGGCATAAGCGAAACAGGAATGCCCCTGACTGCCACGATTCCGATTACGACGATTGCAACAATAATCATCGAAACGGCTATAGGTCTATGTATAATATATTTTATCATGTCAAGCTATAAGGTTTTACTCTTCGCTTTTTGCCTTTATCGTCACCTTGGTTCCATCGGCAAGGTTGAGATTACCGGATGTTATGATCGCATCACCTTCATGAAGTTTCGTGCTCTTCTGTTCACAACCGGTGATGGCATGGCTGCTGAGGTTGCTATGGGCAATATCCACATAAGTCCATACCGCTTTACCATTTTGGTAGACAAACACCACATGGTAGCCATCGCGCTCCACGACGGCATCCTTCGGAACAACAAAGGAATTTCGCACATCATTTTCAATGATAACCTTGACATTCATGCCATCTATCAGTCTGTTGCCTATATTTTTGATTCTTGCCCTCACAAGAATAAGTCCCTTTTCATTCACGGTAGGGTTGATATTCACTACCTGACCATGGAAAGAGACCGCATTATCCATAAACGGAGTGACTATCACTTGCTGACCACGGCGGATATTCTTCAGTTCGGTTTCCATCACCAAGAATTCCACATCAAAATAGCTATCATTGATCAGTGAACAGATTTTGTCCATACGCTGGAAACTGTTATTACTCAGATTAGCTATTCTGCCAGCAAAAGGTGCACGTAATGTACAGTCCTTCAAACGCCTTGTGGCAGCTTGGAGAGCATAGACAGCAGAATAATATCCGGATATCACCTGTGCCCGACGAAGCACATCAGCAGGCACGCCATGCGCATCGGCATTATATCCCAGTCCAATAAGTTTATCGGTCAGTTCCACCTTGGCACGTTCAAGCTCCTTTTTTGCCCTTTCAATCTCAAGCAAATACTCATGTCGGTCAGTTTCTGCGATGACCTGTCCCCTACTGACATAATCTCCATTATGTATCTGTATGGCAACCACAGTTCCGCCGTTACTAAACGAGAGTTCACTTTTTGCGATGGCTTCCAACCTTCCATTACAAATCAACTGTCGATGAAACACCTGGCTATGCAGCCTCACCGTATCCACGTACAAATCAGTCGCACTGGGCTCCCTGTCTGCCGAAAGCTGTGGTTCTCCAGCTTTTTGTTTGTTCTTGCATGAGGTTACAAGGCAAAGTACGGCAATAAAAATATATCCTATTCTTTTCATTTCTTCAGAGTTTACGTTTTACTATATCTTCAAAATCAGCAGTCAGGTCTCTGTGGGCAACCCAATCATAGAGGGTTATCCTACGCAACGTATAATAATTAATCCAATACTGCTGCAGCTGTCCTATATATTGTGACTTTGCGGCTTCCTTTTCCTGCATTGCTGTGTTCAGATCGGTCACGCTTATCGAGCCTGTCTCAAACCGTTTCTTGGTTATCTCATACCTTTCTTTTGAAATATCTTGGGCCTTCAACGATGTCCGACACTGCTCAGCCTGGAAACTGAACTGAATTGTCTGTTGTCTGATATTCTGCAGATAACTTTCCTGAGACTGCTCCACCTGAGTCTTTGCCAGTTCCAGATTTGACTTAGCAACCCTTATCTTTCCTTTCTTGACACCCCAGTCGAATATCGGTAATGAAAGAGTCAGTCCAACAATCTCATTGTCCTGGAGATTACTATAAGCTTGAGTAAAGGCTTTTGCCGTCTTGTTGAATCCCAGTTCTCCGTTCAGTTGAAGTTGCAATCCCTTGGCAGATTTTGCAGCTGCAAGATTCTGCTGGGCAATAAGCATTGTGAGGTCTTGGTTGATCTGATGGGAGGCATTCCGCAATGCTTTGGCAAGAATATCATCTGCATTGAGAATGATATCGGAGATATCCGAAGGAGGCACCAGTTTCATGCCTTCATAATCCTTTAATCTCAGATAAGAAAACAGACTGAACATCTGATTATCCATCACTATCTTGGAGTTGGTAACGGCAACTTTGGCATTGAGCATCGACAATTCCAGTTGAAGTACGTCACTTTTGTTTATCGTTCCCAGGTCAAAACGTTTCTTCGAAATGTCATACAATAGTTTAAGGTCTTCATATTTAGCCACGTTCTGATTATAATCCGACTGCGCTGTAACGGCATTAAAAAAGAGCGTAGTAGTTTGGATAGCCACATTCTCCATTGCCTCAAGATACACCTTCTTGGCCTTTTCAAATTCCTTTGGAGCTGTTTTCTTTTCCCACTTCAACTCATTATACAAGCGTAAAGGCTGGGTATAAGAAATCCTCATCGGTTGCGTGTTATATGTTTTAAGGTTATAGTCAAACTGATCAAGCCTATATAGGTAAGACTGCAATGACAAAGTACCACCCAATGTAGGAATCTGCTGATCGACAGACAGCGTCAGGCTATTCGTCATCGAATTATTACTCACATAATTAATCTTACCAGTATTAGCATCCCGAGCCTCAACATTAGAATGATTAAAGTTCAGCAGCCCACCCGACAGATTCACAGAAGGCAGCAATTGCGCCTTAAAAGAACGATACGTCCAATAACTGGCCATATAAGAAAATTGAGCAAACTTGGCATCAAACGAATTCTCCTGAGCTATCCATATAGCATTGTTTAGATAAAAATTAGTTTGGGCTTTAATAGCATTAGCACCTGAGAGCCATAATAGCATAGACAGTCCTATACCATAACAAGTTCTTTTTTTATTCTGTTTTTTCATTATCATCTAATATTATATCTCTAAAGAATTATTCTTTATTTTGTCTTTTTTCAAGCCAAAAATAAATGCGAAAATAAAAATGAGAGTTGTCACTATTAATACAACATGCTGGATGATCACCGGTATCACTCCTTTATGAAAATATTTAAGTAAAAAGAAAGGAAATGTGTATTTAGACCACTTACCTACAATCTTACTGTTTTGAACTGCTATCACACCTTCATCTGCTCTTACAATAGATTTCCGTTCATAATCGCTTATAAAATATTCCTTTCATTTTTACTTTACTATTAATTCTTTAAATTACCACCAAATCTGCTTTCCTTTAACATAGATAAATGGACGTTCTTCCACACCTTTTGTAATATCACTTAGAATATATAAGCCTGCTGACGGGATTTTGTAGAATATTACCTGATTATCTATAGCTTTTTTCCTAAATAGAGTTTTCCACTTCCCTTTATAATATATTTTAAGTTCATAAACATCGCCCTTCTCTACGGTATTACCATCATTCCTTGGCATATATCTAACCTTGGATATTACAGAAGGCTTCTTAAGTTCCAATCCTACCCAATGACCATCAGGACTATTTCCATTAAAACCTGTTAGGACATCTCCATCAAAGACTGTTTCCTTACCTTGTTTGTCCGTTCCCTGAGTTCCCAATATCTTTCCTGAAAGTTTTACATTTTTATCATTATAAAACTCCAATTCATTAATATTACAATATGAATTCTTTGGACTCAAATATCTTACATACTTATAAGTATGCTTGTCCGTCACCTTGTGCTCATACCAACATCCTTCTGTAATACCTTCATGACTAAAGAATGTAACTGGATTTTTAAACAATCGTTCATCACTCCCTTGGAATTTTCCATAAGCCATTCTTCCATTAAAAAAGTCTTCTTTACCGAAATATGGATATTTACGCAAAAGAGTCATACTCTGCTTCTTACGCACATTGCACACGATATCTTTAACTTCGCCTTTAGCTGTAATATAAAACGGATTTCCAACAGAAACGATTTTGCCATCCTGCACTACTCCCACAGAATAAAGAATCCTGCGCCCCATGGATTTAAATTTAGCTTTTCCCCATGATATCTTACCGTAATAAACTGGAGTCCAGGCTTCCTTATCTGCTACGCATATATAAGCGACCTTATGATTCCGGTATTCATCTGGTATTTCACGCGTCACATCAGTGGTTTCATAATACTCATCTGTTACATCTATAAAATCCGGTAATATAAAAAGAGAAGGAATATACTGTTCACCCCTAAAATCATTCACCATCTCCCGATTCAAACGAAATCTATGCCTAAATATTTTAGGTTTCAAATAACTATGAAAATATTGGGCCGTATCTCCAGGTACACATCCCATATAAAATGGGGTTCCTTTTCCGTTTGGCAATATTAACACACTCCACGCATGTGAATTAGTTCTGTTTCCCCAATGCGGAGTAAAATCTATAGCTGTGGGTATGCCCAAGCATCTGGACAAAGAAACCACAAATGAAGATTCATCACTACACTTTCCTGTACGATACTTACACAACTGGGTTAAAGTTGGTGGCAAGTTACCATTATTACCTATAAATTCAAATTGATTCATCACGTCTGTCACTTTTACCGCCTTAGAAGCTGCACTACCAAAAGTAAAGAAATGATTAGCTAATGGATTCTCTGTCTTCCTTGTTATTTTCCATTTTTGGGAATCCTTTCCAATGTATAGATTCTGGACAATTATACTTTTTCCGGTTTCAGGATCTTTTGTTGCCTCCCAAAACAGGCCGGTATCTTTGTTCATTATCTTGCTGTAGCCTTTTCCAACTGGTATTATAATCCACTTTTGGTGATTCGCTCCCAAATAATTATACTTACCTACAGGAGCTTTCAAATCTAAACTGACCCAGCGGTCTTCCATACACATATTTGTGCTATCCTTGGGAGATATTTTCCAACATGGAAAGCCAAGATAATCAAGCCTCAACAGTAAGCTGTTATCCTTAGCTGAATACTTCTTAAGATTTATTGGCTTTAGCAAAGATGCCGACAATGTATCCATAGAAACATATGTGCCTGTTTTTTTATTCCTTATAGTACAGTAATTACTTGAATAATCCTCCAACTTTGACTCATCAAGTTTCTCCATTGTGGCCACTTCTATATAATCTAATCCAAAAGTATCATTCACATACTTTACCATTAGCTCATTTGTTCCAGCTTTCAGATTCATCTGCATACCAAAACGTGTACTACGAAAAGAATGCATCGTCTTGGTAGGTTCCAAATTCAAATAGCCAATAAATTTACCATTCAACGATATGGCAGCCTTTGCCTTTTTAGACAACGTGTTATAACGAAATCTAATTAACTTATGGCTAGCTATTGGAGACTCAATAGCTATCTTAACACAAGAGTTAGAGTTATTTAAGAGCACGGACTGTCCCTTAAGAGCACTCGGCTCATTCATTATTGCCACGTCCTCATGTTTATTCTGGGCTGCAATGATTTGCTGTCCACGAGAACTCCAAAATGAATTATCTATTAAATAGGGAAATTCCGTCTTTATAAAATTCCTCCAATCACTTAGTGGTTCTTTTGAAACACGATAAGGAAGAACATAATCAAAAAACACCGACTCATCATAATCGTTATCCCAATTGACGATTCTCCACATATCAACAGCATCATTGATGGCCTTAATAAGGTAATCTGCTTTCATCTTTTTGATGTCGGATATAAACGTTAATCCGTTTGTATTTATGTTCTTACTTAGTTCTTCCCATTTTTGTCCTCGTTTGTCTATCGGTTCTGCTCCCATTATGTCGTAGGCCTGGATATACTTCTTCATGTCCTTTCCATAGAAGGTTCCATGAAAAGGCATATTTTCTATCAGAAAACATGCTGATTCATACTTCAAAGGATCCTCATCATCCTCAAAATAATCCAACACCTTCTCCAATTCCTGTCGGTTATTGTCTGCCAAGTCGAGGCTTTTGTTCAATGCACCGTTGCACGACATTAGAACTGTGGCCGACATCATTCCCGCTAAAATCAAGCTTAGCCATGATTTTTTGCTATGCCTGTGATATAGTTTCTGATTGTTATTCATATTCATTTCGCTATTTTTTTTGCTTCGTTTTTCATCTTTTCCACCACAGGTGACATTACCTTCGGTTTAATAACAACAATTTCCTTAGCCTTATCTCGCATTGCCCTATTGTCGCCTGTTTTCATATATAGCTTCATCTGACGATAGAGCGGATATATGCGATTAGGCTGTAAAAGGAAAGCCTGCCTATAAAGCGAGTCTGCTTCTTTTGGTAAATTCATGTCCTCATAGTTGCGTCCCATCAACACATAAGTCATTGGATCAGTGTCGAGCTTTGTGCCCAACCTTAATATAGCGTTGCTATCGTTGAAACGACCGGCTTCTCGCAGCGTTTTTCCAAAACTGAACAGGTATTGCCTATTATCGGTCATTGTGGGCAGTAGTTCATAGAAATCGTCAATAAAGGCCGCATTATTCATAAATGAGAAACAGTGTGCTTCCTGACTAATCTTAGTACGTCTGTGAGATTCATGTTGTAATACCCCCATAAAGACTAAGCATAAAGCAAGAAATCCAGCAGTCAAGAATTTCCTAAACGCACACGCTCTATCTTCTGCCACTTCTTTACCTGTTGCAAGAGCTGTCAATAAAGTTGATATCAATAAAAATTGATGAAGATGGAACGGATATGAGAACAAGGCCACTACGCATATAGCAATCATTGAATATGCCAAAGGCGAATGCTTTCTTAATAAGCGATAGACTGTTAGTCCAAGAGTGCATGTCAAAAGGATTAATCCCACGATGCCTTGTTCCACCAGTACTTTCATATATTCATTGAATGCCATGTCGGTAGATCCGACACTGTCAATAAACATAGAATCAGGGTGCATGGCAAAGTATTTCATCTGTCCATTGGCAAGTGTATGAACATATCCGCCAACGCCACAGCCCCACAAAGGTTTTTCCTTCCATTCGTTTAAAGCCACGATATTCATAAATATTCGGCTGTCTGCTGATCCTTGCTTAAAGAAATATAATATTGTTATGGTTACTGCTATTGCAACAAGTGATATCTTCCAATGTTTTAGTATAAAAGTTCTGAACTGCAATATTATCACAATACAATAGGCAAGCATTGCCGTTCTGCTCATTGTGGCAGGCATTACAATAAGCATAAAAATGATACATCCCCCAATTATCTTATCACGTTTTTGAAAGTAATAGTCCGTACATGCCGACAGCATAACGGCTATATAGATGCCCATAGGACCAGAATTAAGAAAACTGCCTGTCATTTTTTCTCGTATAGAATTTGCCTCAAGCATTCCTGTCAACTGCAAAATGCCGAAAATAGATTCATATACACCAGCTATTGCCATTGTATACACAATGATTTTATCAATGCCTTTTTCTTCAGCAGTGATTACTCTTATAAAGACATACATCATTACGCACTCTGCCACAATAATCATGTGATGGGCTATAGGATAGTTTGACAGAAACGCAATATTCATTATAAAATACAGGAAATTTAAAGCTACCAAAGCTTCCAGCGACGTCCATTTTATTTTTCCCTCTTTTCTGATAGTGCAGCCAATGGCAACTATCCCTAAAAGAATTATGCCCCATCCCTTTATATTTTCATTATCCGACCAATCTACATCATATCGGAGCAATGTAAGCAACATTACGCATCCCATTGACAGGAAGATTGTCCATCTTCCTGCCACCATACACATCAATTGATTGATGTAGAGACTTATAGCATTTTTAATGTTCTTCCCCATCTGATTTTATTAGTCTGTTTATTCTTAGAATAACTAATCATTTTCACCACTCCCACAATATAATCCTCAGGTACTAATCCCCAGAATCTTGAGTCAAGCGACCCCAAAACGTTATCACCTCCCAGAAAGTAATAATTACCGCAGAAAGTGTAACTGCCGATGAGTTTTCCATTCAGCATAGCAGAGTCTGCCTCCCAGTTCCAAGTCAGTTCCTTTGAAGTTTCTAGTTTAACAATGTCGTGATACAATGTAACATCATTAGGACGGAAACATATTACGTCGCCACGTCTTGGAATATAATATGGCCCCATATTCTTTACTGTCCATTTTACAGGCATAAGCCACGCTGTGACGAAACCTCCGCGGGCAATCAAAACAGAATCAGGTGTGGCAGCCAACTTCTTCTGTTCTTTTATCAGTCCGAGTGTTCCTTCAAAGTTATTATTATGATATATCCCGTTTTCCACATAAAGAGTGTCGCCCGGTAATGCCAGTATCCGCTTACACCACACATTATTGATTTCGAAAGCGATATCATTCCATGCGGGACGAGGAAAATTGAACACAGCAATATCATTGTGTCTCAACGGCCTTCTTCCCTTCGTTCTGAAGCTATGCAGTGGTTGACCTCCCTTCCGGAATTTAAAATCAGTATAGATTCTTGCTCCCATAATGGTCTTGTCTATTATAACCCTGTCGCCCGGAATTAGTGTCGGCGCCATAGAAGTAGTAGGAATAACAAATTGATCCGCCACAAATATGAGCCTTGCGTAATGAAGTATAAAGTAAGCTGGATATACGCATACGGCAATTAAAGCAATCTTTATGATTGTTTTTCTTCTTCGTTTCAATATTTCTTTAATATCAATTGTCATCATCTTTTTCGAAGAAACATAATTGCTGCACACGTCATCACTATCAGGCAAAGTACCACATAGACAATAATATATATATGATTATTTATAGATTCCATATAATGGACTGAAAACCAAGATGGAAGACATGACAACATCAATAGAATATAAGTCCTAACATCTCTCACCATTATCTCTATCTGTTCTACAAAACTTTTTATGCAGATGTCTGGAAAAACAAAGAAGAAGAAAACAATAGATATAATCCATAATATTACGCTCTTGATAAACGAACTCATGGGATTGAAGTGAATAAGTTCACCAAAACACCCGCATGACTCGATGCTTCTGAAATACTCAGAAGGAAAGAATAAGTTTATCCCGGTAAGATACAGGAATAGAGAGAACATAATTACAAGTGTCACTCCAGTTAATAATCTGTATATGCGCATTATAGTCAAAATACCTATAAACAGTTCAAAAGTACAAACTGTGAAAGCAATACCATTGGACCATCCGTGCATCGAGTCCAGCAAATACAGGTCACTGTATTGCTGTACCTCTTGCGCAAAGGACTTGACATTGACGGACTTGAGAACTGCTGATATAATCAACACGCATCCCAAGATGAAACGCAATACACATTCTACAATATGTGACTTCTGACAGATCATGGCATGTTGTTTTAAACTTAAGTTCTTATCTTTAGCTTATCATTTCTTGACTATTGCCTGGAACAAAGAATCTATACGCATATTTTGTACCGGATTACCTACTAATATCACCTTGTTAGTTTTATCAAGCAAGAAAGTGTGAAACATTTTTTTGTTCGGAATTTGTGGATTATGTCGTCGAAAGACAAAAGAAGTGTCAATATAGACGGGTGAACAAATATTGTTTTGAATCAGTTTGGCTTTTATTTGTTGTAATTCATCTTTTTTGCTTTCTAAAATAATTTGAATATGTATATTACATAACTGTTTTTTAGATTTAAGATATAACTTCCACTCAGAAAGATGGTCTATAGTACAAGGCGAGCATTCTGAAGAATCTACATATTCAATCCATCTATAAGATGAATTGGAGGGAACAACAAAACCAACCTCTTTACAATTAATACACAAAAGACTATCATGCGCTATACGTATATGAGAATTAAGCATAGATTTCATCTCATTTCTGACATCATCTCTCCTGCTGCAACTATATATTAATGAAACGAATGATATCAGACAGAATATTTTATAAATAAATTTCGTCCTCATATTATTTGAATTTATTAAATAATAAATATGTTTAGGTGGGTTCTAAAATTACCACTGTAAACAATGACCTAAAACCACGGGGTACGTTTTGCTTTCCGTTGTATTTTCTTTGGACCAAATTGCCAGTTCATTCGGTCATATAGCCCGCTACTCTCCCTTACTCACTGACAATCTAGAATAAAGCAAAGCTAATTTTTAGGACCCACTTTTAAATATTTATTCGTTCTTTTATTTTAATTGGTATAAAATTAGATACGGATTGTCATTGGGCTTTATTATAGGAAATGTTTTCCGCAGATTATCAACTTGCTTCGGATATTTCTTTTCAAAGTCATTATATTTATTATGTCCCAACCAAATATCATATAATGTACTGGCGTCTTCAATTGCAATTATATAATTTTCGTTCATGCCTTTTATTTCTCCGAACCCACATAAATATTTTCCACAATATGTATCTAATGCCCCGACATTTCCATTTGATTTGTGTTTTTCCCACACTAACATTCTTTTTTGACCTTGATATAAGGTAATGGCTAAACAATGATTATTGGTTTGTTGAAAGCGATAAAGATTGCAAACATAGTTATTTTGCAAATTGAAATAATCTTTGGGATTGTTCAATATTTCTCTATTTATATTCTCAGGAAGATTTAATTTTCCCAAATCATACTGATACTTTATTTGATTAGTTTCTTTGGCAGATTCTATTTCATATACATTATAATCCATCTCTGAAATAATATTTACCTTTGATTTATAAGATGAGAAGACATGCACTTCTTTATTCTCTCTGCTCTCTATCTCTGGCTTTATTTTCCCAAAATGACTCTTAATTTTGAAATTTCCATCTAATATCCAAAAATTATATGGATTTTCACTATCTTCACTATAATTGCCCATATAGGCTAAATAACCATTTTTTATTGGTTGAACAGATGTGAACATCTTTGGCAAACTAATCGTACGCAACAGCACTTTTCCTTCACTATCAAATACTAACAATCTTCTATCATTTCGGGATAACAGATTTAATGTTTTGTTATCTTTGTCAATAAATATATCTGACAATCTTACATACTCTGCATTACCTCTTCCTTGACGCGATATTGTTCTTAAATAACGCCCAGAAAGATTGTAAATATAAACGCACTGTTTTTGAGTGCTATCAAGTATATAGATAAGTGAATCATTAATTATGATGTTGTCAATATTACCAATCGCAACACTATCTTGAGAAAGACTCACTAGCCTTATATCTTTTATAATTCCCTTAGTATGTATACTTGATGGTGATTCAAAAGAATTATTATCTATTCTGATAATCTGTTCTGCAACTTCGTCAATTGAAGATGCACAACTTACCATCATAAACATGCAAAGGTATATTACTAAATATTTTTTGTGTGAAATAATGTTCATTTTTTTATTTTATTAGGATAATGTTGTTGTCCACAAATTGTGGACAACAAACAAAAGTATTACATGAAAGATAATTGTGGACAATATCTACTCTCACATTGTTGATTACCAGTTGAATCACAAATGGTTTTTCCACCAGGATAAGTATAAGAGGCGTTACCATCTGCTCCAATTGTAAGGTTTAAGATACTAGCACCGCCAATATTAAGTTTTATATTGCCTCCTGCTTTTCCTGTAACGGTATATACACAATTTTCATCTGTTCGATGGAAAATTGCGCGACCATCTGTTGGATTATCAGCTAATGCACTAATGTTTTCCTCAATAAGAGGATTGGCATAGGCCAACTGATTGTCCTGATGCTGGGTATAAGATGTATACCCGAAGGCAGCTGATGCTACCAACACTGCCACAGCCAGTGTGGACTTGATTGTTTTCTTTTTCATTTATTTACTGGTTTTAGTTAATAATCAAGGCACGTTACTCTTAAGCGCTATCAAGTATATGTACCCTTTTCTTTAATTTCTCAGCTTTAGTTGTTAATCTTTGACTAAGCTGTCTTTATCTTTTCTCATTTTCATGGTTCATTTGCAAAATACAAAAAAGGAAGGTTATTTAGCTTTCTGTTTTTTTTTCATCAACTGACTCTCTTCACCTCCGCTTCGCCATAAGCAAAAGTGACTTTCTCTGCAATTCAGTTAATTTAGCTTTTGCAAAATTAAACAAAAAAGCATTTTCCCTGTTATTACAGTGTAACATAAACTTTATCCTGTGCAACATGTTTCAGCCTTTCGCTGGTTTTATTGCACTTTTCTCTAAATTGCAACAGCAAAAACCGTCTATCTCCCAAGGCTCAGTGCTAATGGATCATGGATATCTGGTTCATTCGACATTTTGAGTGATGGGGCAGTCATGAAGTGCATATAGCCTAAGTTTGAAGTACTTATCGTCCCTTAAACCATATGCATTTCTTTTCATCACTTCTATCTTATTGTTGATGCCTTCCACTTTTCTTGTTGATAAGTGGCAATCATACATAAGCTAACATATTGTATAACAAGATGCTTCGCAAAAACATGTAGGAAACGACCTTAAAAAACAAAATAAAAAAATATTTTTATGGCAATACAATGCACATTGGAGAAATCCAGAACAGAAGAAAAATACTTCGCAAGAGCAAGAAAGACAGGAAAAGTTGGTATGAATGAAATCGCAGAGGAGATACAAAGGAACTGCTCTGCCACATGTGGCGACGTGACTTTGGTCCTCACAGAGTTAATGGATGTAATTCGTGACCACCTTCTTAATGGCGAGGAGGTCACGATTGATGGCCTTGGCAGTTTCCATGTAGGAGTTACAAGTGACTCTGTGGTAAATCCTGCCGACTTCAAACATTCTAACATTCATGGTGTACACCTTAAGTTCCGAGA
>NZ_KB890656.1 GCF_000373185.1 Segatella paludivivens DSM 17968 = JCM 13650 | reverse complement strand
TTGCTACGACACGAAGTTTGCGTTTCTACGATGTAAAGTTTGCGTTTCTATATAGAAACGGAAATGCAAATTGACGTTTTCGCGACACTTTGTTTTTGAAAAAAGTGCATCTAACGTGCTGATAGACAGCGGATAGACGTTTCGACGCTAGTTTATTTGCAAAACCTATGTACGATTTTCGAGTTCTCTGAGTATTCGTCTTATCCTAGCGGGTTTAATGTAGTACTCGTATTTGCATTGATTGCACACTTGTCGATACGTGCCAGAGCGCATGCGTTCTAATTTCTGCTTAGGCAGCGTGCGTCCGCACTTCTGGCATTTGATTGTTTGCGGGAGTGTCTCCCTATTGATAAATTTGACATCATTGTTTTGTTTTAATTGTTAATACTTATATTTGTTATTTCTCACTCGTTTTATTTGCTCGTTTCCTTTTTTCTGTTATTATTTTATTCCTTGCTTGCTCTTTCCTTGTTCTTTCCTTGCTCTTTCCTTATGTGATTTAACGACCGATTCTCCCGCAGATCTCGCAGATTTACGCAGACAAACCACAAAACTACACTAACCACACAAAACTGTCTTTCTCTGCGATATAATGCAGCCTGCTGCATTCGTCTGCGTGATCTGCGCTATCTGCGGGAGAACAGGCCGTTTACATTGATACATTAAATCTGCGGGAGAATAAATCTGCTTTAGCAGATACTACGAAAAAGAATATCTGCGGGAGATTAAACTAAAGAACCTCCACACTCACGTGTGAAGGCACTTAAATACTTCCCCTCTGGGATGTACTCTTCTTAGACAAAATAGCCTTAGAAGAAAATGAATAGAACTAACTATCCATTAATTTATAGTGATAAATATATTCTATGTCCTTCGATTCTCACGAATCTACTCTTCGCATGAAAAAATCATGAAGAACATTATAGAATTGAGTTATATCTTATTTATTAGCTTAATATACTTAAGTTATTAACTATGTAATCATATTTAAAATGCGATAACTGATCTAACATAAAGTGTATTATTTTCACTATTACCATTATTAAAATCAGCATCTAATATCCCTGAATTACAAAAATTAGCATTAAGAAAGGGATGCACAGTCTCTCCACTAGAAGTACTGGTCCAAAAATCCTGAGTTGGATTATATCCAAATGCACTATATGCAACACCACACTTACTAAATGCACTATTTAATACCGAAGTAACAGATGGCGCTACACTTGAAAACCATATTCCACCAACGCTAGGTGTAACAATGTCCGCTTCTGTTGCACTCAGTCCACCTAAATAACTAATAACCCTTCTGAATTCAAAAATACTTGGCAAATACCAATTAGAAGTATTTGGCGGAGCTTTAACACTATAGCTCGCAGCTATACTAATACAATTGTTTCCATCACTACAATTCGTTGAAGCATTTGTCAAAGCCATAGCTTCACCATTAGTATATCCACTATTTTTATGATCAGAAGTTGCATTTATAGCAAATACAATTGCTATTGGTATTTTAGAACTGTTGTAAGATATTCCTCCCCAAGTTCCATCACTAAACAAGAACTCGCCAGGACACAACACTCTCATATCGGCTAAATCAGTACCACTTATATTAATATTATAAATATAATTAGTATTACGCGATATATCAAAACCTGTGAAATCAGATGATGATGAGCCACCTAAGTAATAAGTAAATTTACATTTCACACTAGAAGAAGATGTTGCATAAACTACTAAATAAGTTGCTTTTTTAGGTGAGTTTAATGATATTCTCAATGCAGGAGTTTTAGATGCAGAATTAGTACCAGCCATATTCTCATACATAAAGATGTTAGCTGAAGTAGAAGCATTCTGTATAGAAAGCCCACTTACCTCTGTTTGATCATTGAATGTATTTGCTACATTAAATGTTGTACCACTGGTATTTGTAGTAGCCAAGTTATCACTGCTTACATATGATGACATCGTGGTACTGCAAATCTGATAACCAGTTATTGTAAAATTATTGCTTGATGTTAAATTCAAAGTTATTTTGGCAGCAAGACGAGATAGGCTTATGCTGGTTGTAGAACCAACTCCATTGGAGTTACCTAATGTAGCAGTACCTTTACCAAACATTACCAGACTTGTAGCGCTATTCAAATCATCTGCAGATGACAGTGTTGAAGAGATGACATTGAAAGCAGTTAAAGTTGTGGCTGCTTTCATCGATGCGACAGTCGCACTACTGGCATTGGCTACGGCATATACCTTATAACTATTAGCTACAGCAACAGGTACACTTGCATAGAATGTAGCATTTTTAGCTGAAGAGAATGTTAAATAATACTCACCAACCTTTTCCCCACTAGTATTAAAAACAACTATTGAAATACTGTTTACTACAGATTCCTGTGCAGTAGTCATAGAACGAGTTACTTTTACAACATTGCCATCAGTAACAATTTTTGGCTGTTCAATATTAAACGCAAGTTTTAAAGTGTTACTTCCAACAGTAGTGTCAATTCCACTTAGCGTAATATCATTGGCACAAGACCCAAGAAGCAACATTATTGCCACAATAATTATGTTTATTTGAATTTTATATATCGTCGTCATAGAACTTTATTTTTAATATACAAGAACTGAACGAGCATACTGAAGGCCATCCTTACCGACACCACAATGCAATTCAATAGTTGTACTTGACGTGTATCGATAAACAGGGAAGAGAGCACCATGTTCAGATGCTGTCCAGAAAGAATTAGCAACTGTGGTTGGAAATTGATCACCACCAGCTTGTGCTATTTTTTTGTTTAAGTCTGTAAAATAAGTGTTGCTTATTCCTGTTATCAAATTAGCTTCTACTTCAGAATCTATCAAATGTGTTCTTTTGCCATATATTATAGCTTTCTGATCAGTATTCCAGGTTCCAAGATTCTCTATGATATCCCACCACTCTCCAATGCTTGGAAGATACCAACTACTATTTGTAAATGATTTGGATACACCATCCTGATAAGAATTACAATAATACCATGCAGCATTGCCTATATTTGTAACAAAAGTGCTGTTTGCAGAAAAAGCATCATAGCCACTACTGATATCGTCATAGTACATTTTAAAACTTGTCAGATAAGGATGTCCTGTACTTGTATGATCAGTATACGGAGAGCCATTATTGCTTGACCAATAACAAGTATTCCCATTATTAGCATTTTTCAACGCCAAAACTTTGCCATGACGACAATTAGCATTGTATTGTCCTTGCGTTAATTGATTAGAATAGATAATTCCAACTGTTGCATCTTTTTTAAAGTCACGGCCATTAGTTCCATCTGCATAAAGATAATTACCAATAATAGCATCACCAATATACACAACTCCTGGATGAATTCGTTCCACGTTTGCATCAACCATATCAGCACCTTTTATTGTTATATTACTGTATGTTGTAGCCTGATTTCGATATACACCATAATCAGTGTAGTCGCTTGATAAATTGCCTCCTAGATAAACTCTATTAATATATTTTTCTCCTGTATTGGTATCTGCTACATATAGCAATAAATAGCTGGCATCAGCTGGAGCATTATTTATATTCCTACTTGCCATTGATGTAGCACCTGTCTGTTTTCCTACTAAATTTTCATATTGATATACGCTGAAAGTTGTTCCTGTTGCATCATCAGCAGAAGCTGTTACTGCTACAGCTGCTGCGTCACCATAACTCTTTGCTGGATTATAATTAGTACCCAACACATTATTTGTGGTAATATTCTTACTGCAATAGTATGTTGAGAGCGGAACATGGCATAACTGATAAGCCATCAGCTTAAATCCATTTGCTGTCTTTACTGTAAATGTATGGCGGGCAGCCAAACGCTTCAATTCAATTGTTGCCGAACTTCCTGTGGCAGTAATATCTGTTGTTGCCGTTGTTTCGCCATACATCATCATGTTACTTGCTGTAGCAATCTCGTCAGTCGAAGTAAAACGATGTGCGGCAGCTTTAAGCATCGTAACATTTGAAATATCCTTCAAAGAATCCTCCGCAACATTTGCGATCGCACATATTGTACAACCTGTAGCAACTCTTGTATTTATGCCACTAACGGTATAGGCTGTACCGGTTGAAGTGATCAGCGAACCAGTACCAATAAACTTATACCCGATAACGTTTCCATTAGAATCAAAAACAAATATAGCCAACTTGTCCACTATATTTTCACTTGTTCCTGTAGTAGAAAGTGCACGTGTATCTGGTAACGCTTCTGTCTTAGCTGTCAACGAAAGCGTAGCCTGATGGCTATCTTCATCAGATAATTTTATCGTTTCTGCACATGATACAAACATTAGCACCACCATCTGAATGAATATTATTTTTATAAAATATTTTATTCTCATACTATATATATCATTCTTTGAAGATTAGAAGGCTATAACCGGACGTATATAAAATCCATAAGATTTAACAAAATCATAAGAATCAATTGCAATAGCAGTAGTAGGTACATTACCTATCGCCATACTAGTTGAACAATTTGTAGTATATTCTGTTGATGACCAATAACGAGTAGCGGTAGCGCTTGTAAATAAATCTACAGGAGTACCAACAATAACATTTAAAAACTTATCTATATTGGTCTGGAATATTGACCAATAATTATTTCCAGTACCTGTTGCATCACCTTCATACCATCTTAAAAAACAAGTAGTTGTTCCACTTCCTGTCATTGTAGGAGTTGTAGGAGTTACTTTTCCTAGATTGATAACTATATCATACCACTGACCACAACTAGGTAAATACCATCCACTAGTCCCTGAAGGTGCAGTCACACTATAATTTAAAGCATAGTAAAATGCTGGATAATTAGAACTTGACAAGGGTTTATAAGTAGTATTAATTAACTGAGTCTCAGAATATCCATCTTTATCACTTATTAAGCCTGAGGCATCAGTTACATCACTCATTGGTGTATTTACAGTACTACCTCCCCATATTGCACTTGTTGAAGAATTTTTTAATGCCATAGCATATCCATGGACCCAACCTTTAGCTTTATCTGTACTACTTGGTGTTACTGAGAATATAACTGCGATTGGAGTCTTTCCAGAATTGGCAGCCAATGTACCCCATGTACCGTCAGCAAACAGATATTCACCAATGTTTGGATGCGGAAGAAACGGAATTGTTCCACCACCTGCACCCCATGTTGCTGTACTAAGCGTGATTGGTGGATCATATTCTGATGCATTTTTTGATAAAGCATCCCATGGAGCAACACTTACATTCACCGATGCAGCTGCCGCTGTTATGTCATTTCCAGGAGATGATGTTCCTCTGCCCTTTATTGTTAGGGAGAGTGAATATATTGTATTCTTTGTTATCTTTGAATCATTTATAGGTGCGACAGACGAACCATTTATCGTAACCCCAGTCTGATAATGATTCACTATTATTGGATAATACATTATCTCACCTGTTGCCATACTTCCACCCTTTGGATAGAACACCCCCTTAACAACCAATTTAGTTGGGGCAGTGTCAGAATGAGGATACACATAAAAATAGTAGGGATATGAGGCGGTAGATATCAATCCACTACTAAGATAAGCATAGTTACCTAATGTGGCGGCGTTAGCAAGCGTTGATGGATCTCCAGCTACAGTCGCGGCAGTGCTCTCTCCTGAACGATTATTTTCAGTTACCTTACCCGTAAAATCAGTAACATCTGCGACATTATACATAAATATTTCTTTTGGCACGAATGTAGCACCTGCAAGTGGAGATATAAATGAAGTTGTGATGCTCGTAAGCATCACTCTTGAAACAAGACGAGTAAGGTCAATTGGTATTGTTGTTGTTCCTGTAGTTGTTAGGGTATTAGTAACAGTATACTCCCCTATCATCGGAAGCATTGTCTGCTGCTGACTGTTTAGAGTAGAAGCCTTAGTGGATGTACCATCATACGATGTATAGTCAAGATTCTGCGTTATAGCGTAAAATTCTGGTTTTGTAGTGGTTTTTGAAAATTTTTCAGCTGGTATATTTACAGCAGCCACAATGTACTTTGCACTTGTGGATGTGGTCATTGTCTGTGCAGAACCACTATAGTCAAAATCCTTTAACGTAATAAGATTATTGGCTGCATTGAACACACCAACACATACATGATTTATCTTGCACTCACCAGAATTGATTGTGGTACTGCTTGGCATAGAGCCATTAGCACGAGTTCCACCATCCATTCCGTCTGGACGGAAATTAAGCGATATAGTCACAGCATCAACACCCCTGCTGTTCAGTGAATCTTCACTATAACAGGAAGTAAAAAGCAATGCCGTTGACAACAAGATGCCATATATATGCAAATGTGTAAATAACTTCATTATCTATTTCTTTCTTTTATTTTTTTTGTATATCATGACAGGTCTTACATAAAAGACCTGCCAATAAATAGATTGTGTTTATTCAAAAACCACATTCTGATTTGTTACACTCCAGTCTGTAACTGTCAATGCTACAGAAATTGCTGATGGAGTAATGTTTGTTGCAGGACTGCTTACACCCTTTGCTTTAATCTCTGCAGAAAGCACATACTGCATATTTGCATCAATCTGTGAGTCTGTAGCAGGAGCAAGAGGGTTATGATTATTATCAGTAATGGTTGTACCCGTCTGTGAGTGGTTGATAACTATTGGATAGTATACAACCTCGTAAGTATTTGCCGCAGAATTATGCCAAGTACCCTTGATTACAAGTTTTGTTGGAGTAGTTGCTGTATGTGGAAAGACATAGAAATAATACTGGTTTGTTGTTGACAATGTTGGAGAACCCAGAGTGTTATCTGTAAAACTAGAAATAATGCCTGTACTCAGATAGCTGTAATTAGCAAGATTGTCAGCCATTGTTGGTGCTGTAGTTCCAGGAGTCCAAGTACCATTTGGCGTTGTTGACTCACCACTGTTACTTGGTTCTGTAGAAAGTGTTGTTCCATCAGGATTAATAGAAGTTGCCGCATTATATATGAATACTTCTGTAGGAGTGAAAGTATCATTTGCATACATTCCCGTAGAAGGAATATTAATCTTTATGGAATTAACAGCTATACGAGCGACAAGACGCTTCATGGCTATTCCACCAGTAACAACAAGTTTGTTTATGTCGGCACCTGCTCCAGCAGTCAAAATAGAAAGGGTACAATTCATCGGTAATGCTGTCTGAACCTGTTTTGTTACTGCACCTGATGTGTAATTTGTATTGCCGTCGGCACTTGTTGTGTATCCCAGCTCAAGAGGTGTTGCATAAAAATTAGAAAGCGAAGTCTTTCCACTGAAATGTCCCACGGGAGCATTTGCTACGATATACACGTTGTTGCCAGAAGCAGCCTGTGCATTAAATGATGCGGTGTATGATTTAGAATCATCTGACGCTTTGGTATTATCAATAGTAATTTCGTTAATAGAAGAAGTTGCTGTACCATTGAAGATACCTACAGCAAGACGTGAAAGACGTGCCTCTTTAGAATCAAGGCCTACAATATATCCGGTGGCATCGGCAGGATCACCAATAGCTCTGGTTTTTAAGTTTGTAGCCGAGAAATCTAGACTTATGGTCTTAAGTCCATTATCTGTAGTCACTGCATCATTTTCAGAAGAGCATGAAGACATCATAAAAGTCATTGCAAGTCCCGAAATAAAGAAATAAGTTAATCTCATAATCGTATTGTTTTAATTGTTATTATTTCTATTAATTTTATAACTGAGCCTGTTGCGACACGAAGTCACTCCACGGCATTACCTGTGTATTTGTATATGTTGCACCAGCATTGATTACTATCACTTTCTCTTCGCCCCCACTTGTCGTTATAGGATTGCCAACATAGTCTGTATTCACTGTCCTTATAGTCTCGCCATCCTTATAAAGAGTTATCGTTAGAGGAGAATCTGAAGGTAACGTACTCACGACTCCGCTTCGGTATGAACCATCAGGAAGACGCGTCATGTCTAGATTACATACCCTGCTGTCTCCAGTTACTATTCCACAATAGGTGAACTCACTATACAGACCGCTTATCTTCACACTATATTTACCTGTACCAAGCAAACTATCTACATTGTTCAGTACGACATGGAGACGTGATAGGTTGTCGTACATAGGAAGTGTTACAGGATAATCTATTGAATCGGGTGTGATATTCGACAACGTGACATTACCATAATAGAGTCTGGAATGAAGCAATGAGTCCTGTGCCTGCTCTAGTGAAGCTATCTTCACAGCAATGCTCTTGATATCATCACCTATGGAAAGTTTGCTAAGTTCAAAGCCTGAGATATTTCGATTCCCAAATACCGTCATGCAAGTGTTGTCACATCCATTGAAAAACACGTGGTAGGTTCCGTCTGAAGAAACAGGAACTGAATTAACATACTTGCCATTGCGGAATATATAGGCAAATGACTGAGTAGCAATACTGTCAGGAAGATATTTACCGTTTCTATCAACAAGTCGTGTACGAACGGAATACTGTATGCAGTTACCAGTATCCTCCCTTATACAAGAGCACAGACTGCCAAATGCCACTGTTAGCAACATTGACATGACCGTTGTTCTTATAAAATGAGGACTTATCATATAGTATTATTTCTAGTTGAAGACAACATCTTGTGTAAGGTTCGAAGACCAATCACTAACAGTAATATTTATTGAAAGATCGTTGGGTTTCAAGTCGTCGTCTGGATTTGTATTCCCCTTTGTCATAATTGTTACGCCGAGTGTATAGGTACGATTGGCTCCTACAGTTCCATTACCACTATGCAAAGCATCACCATTATTTGAATTATTAATATCAGTACCAGTCTGCGCACGGTTCACTACTACTGGATAATAATATATGCCGACAAGATTGCCGTCCTTGTCATAAAGTTGACCTTTGATAATAATTTTAGTCTGGGTTACAAATACTGTACTTGTATTTGGGAACACATAAAAATATTCTGGTGTACTAAACGGTGTTGCCACATTTATGACACCAGTCCCCAAATAGCTTTTATAGTCAGTATCGTTGGTAGTCAATCCCTGCATCAAAGCTGATGTCACAGGATAATTATTCCCTGCGTTTGAATCCCATTCAGAAGCCAATGTAGATGCCGAAGGTACGTTTGCCATATACACCTGTTCTACTTTGAATGTATAGCCGGCATATGGACCGTATTGAGAGAACGCAGTTGTAATGTTGCTTATGGCTACACGTGAAACCATTCTGTAAAGACTTACAGTGGAATTGCCATTGGCATCAATAGGAGAAGCCGTACCGACCATTGGCAGCACATCTGATTTCTGTGTACCAACATTATCCTTGTCACCGACTGCAGAAGTAAAATCTGCAGTTTCAACATTATAGGTTGACGTGGTATTGTCAAGACTTGCAGTAAGAGCTTTAAAGTCGTCTTCTGTCTTAACACCAGCAAACAAAGATGCAGGGACATTTGCTACTACAACAATCTTAGGTGTTGATGCCTTATAAGTAATCTTCTTCGTTATTGTATTATTCGTAATATCAGGAGATGACACTACAAATGTATTTTCTACAGTTGTGCCGTCGAATACGGCTATAACAATATTTTTAACCGATGATTCATTACCTACAGTGCCAGAGGCACGTGTATCAGAACTAGCACCCTTTATTTTAAGGGTCATCGCCTTACTTTCATTATTGTCTTTGCCATCAACATTAGTATCAGTTGAGCACGACTGCATAAATCCAGCAAGGAAAAAGATGCTAAATAGATATTTGCTGATTCTCATAATCATGAATCTTTTAAATTGTTTTTATTTACTTCATCAATTCGTGCAGAGCTTTGTCTGCCTGAATAACTCCAGCAGCCTTTGCCATCTTTAGGTAAACCTCAGCCTTATCACGGTTACCCTCGCTAAGATAAAGGAGGCCCATATTGCAGTAGGCTCTGGGATCGGTTTCCCAGCGCTTGAGGTATTTATGGGCAAGGGTTACATCGTTGCGTGTCAGGGCAACGCCCGCTGCATTGATGTTTGCCTCTGGATTGTCAGGGAAGAGACGGGCGGTGAGGTCAACGATATCGTTATACTCGCGAGAGCCCTTCTTATAGAATCCGGCTGTAGCATAGAGTTCACCCAACGTCATTGTGGCAGGATTTGAACCAAGATGCTGCATAGCGGAGTTGCTGTCGAAGCCATCGTGACGGAAGGTAAGCGTATATTTGATGCGATAGACCTTAGGAAAGATGAAGCGGTTCATATACTCATAGGGCATGCCGTGGCCGATGTTCTGGATTTCACGCTCACGACCGTTGACTACGTCAATGCTCTTGATGATATCTACAACGGCTTCGCGAAGGTTCATGCCACTACCCGCTACAAGCGAAGAGATGCTGTCCCAGTCTTCNGCAAGCCAGCCTACGGTGAGGTCGTTGCGGTTGGTGAGCTTCTGCTTCATCAGGTACTTCTTTAAATCAAGCGAACGCTCCATTGCCTCACTCTCGTTGCGGCGGTAGTTGCCGATGGGAGCGCCGTAGCCGTTGATGCGAAGACCAACAAGACTGGTGCCATAGCGCTGAAGCTCGCTCTTGACGTCAGAGGCGATGGTGTTGAACACGGTGCGGTTGAATCTGCTGCCACTGAGCTTGGCAAGAGACTTGTTGCCGAATATCTGAATCTCACCGCTGCGGTGGAACTTATCAATGTCGGAACCCTGAGGCTGAAGGAACTGAACGTAGTCCATCAGGTTATAATAATGTACATTGGGATCGGGGTTATCGTTGCTCATGTCGTGGAGGTAGATGTTCTTCAACACAAGGTCCTCGTAGACATGACCTTTCCTGCCCTGGCAGTTAAGTTCCTCACTCTCTACATACATGCGGCAATCCTGCATCCAATCCTTATAAGGAACGGTGGTGTCGTAGATGAAGTAGCGCTTGGCGGCACGGCTGTCCTTGACAACGATCGGAATATTGCGGCGGANCTCAGAAAGGACCTCCGTACGGTGAGCATCGCGCTCGCGGTCACGACCGTTGATGACCACTGAGGAAAGCACTGAGACGGCACTGTCTGTCTTAAGCACAGGAGTGAAGGTCAGCGACTCACAGCTGCCAACAACGCTGTTATCATAGCTTACTTTCATACGCACACGGAGAAGGTCGCCCTGACGGGTGAAGTTCTCTGAATTAACGTAGATCTGTCCGCCATAGACCGTCTGGGCAGATGACAAAGATGCCGTTCCGCAGTAGCCCATAAGAAAGGCTGCCGATAGTAATAGTTTCAGTTTCATTTCTCTATAATATTATTCTTTGTTATTATCTTATTACGTAAACTAGTGACATCGAGATACCTGTTGGCATAATAAGGTTTCGGACATTATGCCCCTCATTATACCCACACTCATAGTTAAGATATTTGTCGTATGAAACATGGACGTATCCTGCTGCTATAGAAAACTCAAGTCCCCAATGTGGGGAAAGTATTTTATGCCAACCAGCAGTAATTCCACCACCAATGAAGCACCCCTCTCCTCGACGATTTTTGAGTCCAATAAAGGGGACGCGAGAAGCATTGAAGTAACCATAGAAAAGTTCAGTACCTACAAATGGACCATTAAATGATTTCCGGAACCACCTACGGACTTCGGGACGAACAGACCAATTTTTCCATTTACGATCAGAAGCAAAACTGAAGGGGCAATACGTTCCAGAGACGGCGACTGTATATATACTATCTATCCGAACTTCGGCACCAAGCGAAGGAACTGCTATGGCATCATAGATTAGATTTGATTTCAAAGCAATATACTGAGCCTTCAGCTGAAATGGTATCAGCTGAAGTATGAATATAAAACAACACTTTAGTATAAAGACACTGTTATCAAACACTCGTCTATCTACAATTCGTCTAAACATTATCACTTAAAAAATAGTTTCTGTTACTTTACAAGTAACAGAAAGGAATGAGTGATATTTAGAGTATAAAATAATACAAAAATGGCTGGCACACGTAAATAGTTGTTCCGTGTGACTGGAGGATACAGATGAGTAAATCATTAAAATGTGTTCAAATAGGAACATGTTTAGAATGTCTGCTTCCTCTTTAATATGTTTTTATCGGTTTTAAGTTAATTAAAGTGAATTTATATATAACTTGATAAATTAATCACTATATTTGCCAAATAATTATTTATAGCCGTTACTTGTAAAGTAACGGCTATTTTATTTGTACATGAGAGTCTGTGCTATGGGCGTAGCCGCCTGTCAAAAGACAATTCAACACATCATTTATTTTCTACACACCTGCATACCTTTCTGTTGGCAAGTCCGATCTCTTTGGCATTAAAGCCCTTGAGATATATCTGCGTGGTCTTGATGTCGGCATGACCGAGAGCAGAACTGATCACCTCCACCGGAACATGACAGTACAGGGCGGTGGTAGCCCAGGAATGGCGGATGGTGTATGAGGACACATGAGCCTTTATACCTAGCTTACTGGCAAGGCGTGAAAGACTGGCATTGAACTTGCGCAGTGACGACTGATAATGGCGGTAGCCCGTTTCGGTGTTCATGTCTGATGGGCACACTGCGGCTTTCTCTATAAGAGAAGCTGTTTCTTTATTGACAGGAATACTGACACAGACTCCGGTCTTACGGCGGCTGTAGTTCAGAGAACCGTCTTTGACAGAGTCGGAGCCGACATGCTGAAAATCAACAAAGGGAATACCGCAGAGGCGATACATGAGTCTGGCAGTCTGCTGAGCACGGATAAGCGCTGGACTTTTTACCTTGCCATAAAAGAGTGTATTCAGGTCAACGGGCGACATCGCCTTCTTATGGCTTTTGTCAATGCCCGTAAAAACATCGTGAAACAGGTTATGAACATGTTTGGCTAGACCTGCATATACTCCTTTATTATATAAGGCACGAAGCATGCGCATATAAGTGGACTGAGTATTGGGGGAATAATGCCGCTCAATAAGATACATCTTAAACAGATGAAGAGAATTACGGTTTATCTCACTGAAAAGGATGACATCACGACCGAGACATTTACAGAATGAACGCAAGGAGATGTCATAAAGACGCGCGGTTGAAAAACGGCCCTCATGCCGAAGATCATAAATACAGGTTTGGGTAAAAGAAGAGAATGTTACTTTCATAAAAATAATAATAATTTAAAAAGTGAATTACAAAATTACAAATCAAAAACCAATAAAAAGAAAGTACAAACCCATTTACAATTAAATAACAGACGAATCTTTGGTATTTAAGTACAGATTATATATGTTTGTTCAAAATAATAGACAAAGCCGTTTCCTCGCAGATTCTCCGCAAATCACGCAGATTATCGCAGACAAAACCCTAAACAACATTAACTACAAAATGTCTTTCTCTGCGATATGATGCAGCTTTGCTGCATTTCCTCTGCGTGATCTGCGCCATCTGCGGGAAAATAATCACGTAAGAGGACTCAAGCTATCACCAAAGAAGAAACCCCAATGTCTCTCGCAGATTACGCTGATAATCGCAGACGAAACTACAAAACAACACCAACTACACCAACTGTCTTTCTCTGCGAAATAATGCAGCTTGCTGCATTCGTCTGCGTGATCTGCGCTATCTGCGAGAGAATAGGCCGTTCACGTTGAGACAATAAATCTGCAGGAGACAAGTAGTTCATGCTGTTTATCTGCGGGATCTGCGAGATCTGCGGGAGAATCGGCCGTTAACTCAAATAAATCCAACAGTATTTCTCTGCGAGAAACTGCGGGCTCTTTAAAAAAGAGCCTCCACACTCACGTGTGAAGGCTCTCAAATACATCCCCACTGGGATGTACTCTTCTTAGACTAAGTTGCCTTAGAAGAAAATGAATAGAACTAACTATTCATTAAATTATAGTGATAATTATTAGACGCCATCGGTTCTCACGAATCTTTTTCTTCATGATGCAGCGATTGCTGCATCATTGACAGGCATCCGAATTGAGTTATTCCTTTTATTATTTAATGCGATAAAGCATCGTTATCAGATTATATTTATCCAGGAAATCAGACAGTATGCTTATTTTTTCATAACTGCTGTTTGCTCTATAGATTAGAGACAATAGTTCCAGATTGATATTCACCATTTTTTCTCCTACCGTATAACGGTAGAAGCGAGGGTAACATTTAGTTTTTTCTATCGTTAAACTTAGTAACGTCATTGTATCAAGGTAGATCGGTAATTCATGTGATAATGCCATAAAGGATTAATTTTTTATATTGTCGACCGCCACAGGCGGTATTTAAAATGCTGTATACACATAATATATTTTTAAAATAGATAAATTATTAAATAGATAAATAGTTAAAAAGCTAAGACACTCCGACAATAGTACCTGCTCGTCTTATTGTTGTAGTTCAAGTAGACGCCATCACTGCTGAAGTAGAAACGTGCCGCAGCACCGCTACCAGCCTCTGAGGCAGACCAAAAATTATATGGATAACTACCACTTGGAACAATTTGATCTCCACCTGCTACGCTTAATTTGGTATTTAAGGCATCAAAATACGAACCACTAGAAGTTGAGATTATATAACCAAGCCCCGTTGTACTGCTACGATTAGTTGTTAACGTTGTCTTGTCTGAAGCTGACCAAGTTCCAAGGTTCTCCATTATATCCCACCAATCACCAGCACTCGGAAGATACCAATTTTTACCTGCTAAATCACCACTATGTGTAGTCCCATCACTGTAAGTTTTACAGTAATACCAGGCATAGTTACTGGTGATGTTAACATAGCTACTGTTGGCGCTCAAGGCATCATAACCACTGCTAACATCTTGAAAGCATGTCTTGAAATCTGATACATAAGGGTGACCCGTACTGCTATGGTCGTTATAAGGAGAGCCACTACCCCAAGTGCCATAATTACTGCTATTTGCATTTTTAAGTGCTAGAACTCTACCATGGCGGCAACCAGCATTATATTGGGCCTGCGTCAGTTCGCTGGAATAGATGATACCAACTGTATGACTAGCGCTATATACACTTCCATTGGTACCATTATCATAAAGATAGTTGCCCACTGTTGCATCGCCCACATACATATTACTTCTAGTAGTTGTTGCCTGATAGGTTACTCGTGCATCCCCATTACCACCGTTTGCGCCAAGGGTAATCGTGCAATTGTAGTTCAGATTGCGGTAAACGTTGAAATTGGTCAAATCGACTGCAGGGGTCGCGACATTGGTCATTCCGCCAAGATACACTCTATATGTAGAGGTCCAGTTGCTGCTCTTAGCATTGATCAGAAGGTAACTTGCGCTGGCAGAAGCAGAAACAGGAACGTTGCTACTGTTGCGAAGTGCCTCACTGGTGGCATTGATGTTGCTACCGCAAAGGTTCTCGTATACATAATAGGTCTTGGATAAGTCTGTAGTCTGGCTCAATCCACTCACGGCAGTGAAGTTGCCATAACTACTTGCTCCTACTGGAGGACCTGCTACAGTAGAGGCAGATGCTGGAACATGACTATCAGTGATATAACTGCTCAGAGGAACATTGCAAAGCTGATAACCCGTAATCGTCACGCCGCTGTTTGGCTTGATGGTGAAGCTGAACTTGCCGCACTGATGATATAAGGTAACAGGAAACTTATTCACTGCGCCTTTTATGATATCGGCAGATGCCTTACCGATCATCATTGCGCCCGTGCTGTTAGCTGTGCTGCCACTGTTCTCCAAATCTGCAGCACTGGCTATCGTAGTAGACATCTTATTCAGCTTATCTATTGTATTCACACCTGCAAAATAACTTGATGAGCCTGTATTAGCTATGGCATAGATGGTGCACCCTGTAGCTGAACGCGTGGTTACGTCAACGGAACCCGCTGCAACGGATGCCACATACTTACTGCCGATAAGAGAATTGGTATTGTCGAAGACCAGAACTGTGATATCGCTCACAGTGTTCTCATTAGCTGTGTTGATGGCACGTGTCCTAACTCCGTCATTGATTAAGAAGGTAAAGCTCACGATGGTGCTGTCTGTAGAACTCTTATGAAAGGGTTCTACAGAGTCATCGGTGGCGCAGGAACTTAAACCCAATGCCATCAAAAGTAACATTAATGAGCCAAATGAGACCAGTGAGGTATATATATTTTGTATGTATCGTATATTGTGTTTCATCCTTATTATCATATTCTTATCATCAGTTCTTTATCATCATTCCCTTATCATCAGTTGAAAACTGTGCTTCCGTTTACATCGCTCCACGGGATGATATTCAGGTTGACACCCATTTTACCTACATCAACAACAATTACCTTGTCATCCTCTGGCTTAAGGGAGATTGGACTTCCATCGGAGTCGGAACCGCTTGTAAAGATAAGGTAGCCATCTCTGTAGAGGCTGAACGTGACATGATCGCCATCAGCTGTGGGCATAGCATTGATGATATCGGTTGAATAAGTACCCTCACTGTCAAAACTGCCGTGAGGCGCATACTCTACACTGTCTCCCTTTATGCTGCCGTCGAAGGCAAGGGCATCACGGAATCCTCTCAGTTTAACGGTGTATCTGCCGTCTCCAAGCTGGGTCAGCAAATGCCTGATAACAATGTGTATACGCACGTTCTTGTTCATCATCGTTAGGGTGGCTGTGGTGGAGTCATTTAGCGACTCTCCGGGGGTGTAGGCAAAACTGCCGTAGCACAGATAGTTCACAGGAGTGGTCTCTGCGATGCTGGCGAAAGAACGGGAGTCGGAAGGATACTTTAGACTGGCACAGACACTACTGATGTCCTCTCCTACTGAAGGAGTGACCAGCGAAACGCTGTCTACCGTACCTGCCCCCACAGCGACAAGCTGCATAGACTGGCTATTGTCGAAGCAGATATAGTAGCGGCCATTAACCTCAGGAAGAACCTCCTGAACGAAACGACCCGAGAGAAACATATAGGTATGCACCGTTCCCGCGACGGAATCAGGCAGAAGCTCACCCGTCTTTGTCACAAGGCGCACGCCGACACTGTACTGCACACGACTGCTTTCCTCGTCGTTTATGCAGCCGGTCAGTAACATCAGCAGTGACAGTATCGGGATTATCATTATTTGCCTTTTTTTCATCGCGTTACGTGAATTTCGTTGTTATTCTTTTTTCTTTCGTATTAATTGAATACATTCGTCTGACTGGCATCAACAAACGACTTAACAGTGATATTGGCTGTAGCGGTCTCAGGATCCAAAGATGCTGAAGGAAGGTCTGCTCCCTTGCCCTTAATGGTCACGTCTACAATATAGTTTTTGTTTGGATATACCTGCTTAGGGGTTGCACCTTCCGCTGCACTGCCATCAGTTGAGTTGTAATTGATGTTCACAGGATAGTAGACTGTTGCTTTGCCGTCATCGGTTCCAACTGGTCTAAAGATACCCTTTATGACAAGCTGTGTTGGCTTTGAGGAAGTGTTAGGCATTGTATAAAGAAACAATATCTTACTACCAACAGTTCCCCAGCTGGATGTACTTCCGGTTTTTAGGCCTTTAAGGGGGGTATTGGCAGGGACAAAGGGAGTCAAAGTTGTGCCTGTTCCCAAATAATTCTTTACAGCAGCATCACCTGCCTCGCCGTTATAGTACACAGGGGTAGAGGTAGTCAAATAATTATAAATGTATGAAGTCGTTGTTTTTGCTGGATAAAAATCTAGCTTATCAGGGACGTTGTACATAAACACCTCTGTTGGGGTGAACGTAGCGTCTTTATAGGCTCCAGTTGCATCAAAGTCCACATAGAGAGACTGAAGGGTTACCTTTGCTACCATGTGATATACGTCTACATCTGCCTTGTAAGCTGGGGTGGTCCCGATTTGAACTATTGATCCAACACCAAACATGGGAATATTTGCATTTGCGACCGTTGTTGCTGAAGCGTTTCCTCCTGCAAGGGCATCATCAATTGCAAGAGTCCTTTTTTCGAAATCTGATTCGCTAAGGACACCGGTAAAGGTTCCAGCTGGGGCATTCACCGCTACAAGTATATGGTCGTCTGCAGCAAGTTGACTGGTGGTGATTTCAGGAGCAGCAGGATTCACGGCATCCTGTATTGTCTTTACGGCATTGCCCGTATTCTTGTCGAAGATACCTATCGTGACGCGGTTGATTTTATCCTCAGGATTAGGATTAATAGCAGCAGGATCACTATACACAGCTGCACGTGTAACGGTATTCAGGTTTATTTTCAGGGTCTGAAGACCTTCCTGCTTCTCTGTGCTCAGGGTTTCATCACCCGAGCATGATGTTAACAAGCCCTGCATGGCAATGGTTGCCAATGCGAAGAAGGCTAGTATTGCTGGTTTTGTTCTCATAATTATAAATCAATTTAATTATTAATATTATTTTTATTGCTTTTGAATTCTCTTTATTACTTTTCGTTTTATTACTTTTCGTTTTATTCCTTTTCGTTTTATTCCTTTATTTCATCTTCATCAGTTCGACTAGGGCGGTGTCTGCCTGTTTCACTCCTGCTGCCTTTGCCATCTTCAGATACACCTCTGCCTTATCGCGATTGCCCTCGCTAAGATAAAGCAGGCCCATATTGCAATAGGCTCTTGGATCTGTCTCCCAACGCTTGAGGTACTTATGCGCAAGGGTTGCGTCGTTGCGTGTCAGCGCCACACCGGCTGCATTGATGTTTGCCTCTGGATTATCAGGGAAGAGACGGGCAGTGAGGTCCACGATATCGTTGTATTCGCGAGAACCCTTCTTATAGAATCCAGCTGTGGCATAGAGTTCACCCAGCGTCATTGTGGCAGGGTTTGAGCCCAGATGCTGCATGGCTGAGTTGCTGTCGAAGCCATCGTGACGGAAGGTAAGCGTATATTTGATGCGATACACCTTCGGGAAGATGAAGCGGTTCATATACTCATAGGGCATGCCGTGACCGATGTTCTGGATTTCACGCTCACGACCGTTGACTACGTCGATGCTCTTGATGATGTCTACAACGGCTTCGCGAAGATTCATGCCGCTACCAGCTACAAGCGAAGAGATGCTGTCCCAGTCTTCTGCAAGCCAGCCTACGGTGAGGTCGTTGCGGTTGGTGAGCTTCTGCTTCATCAGGTACTTCTTTAAATCAAGCGAACGCTCCATTGCCTCACTCTCGTTGCGGCGGTAGTTGCCAATAGGAGCACCGAAGCCGTTGATGCGAAGACCAACAAGGCTGGTGCCATAGCGCTGAAGCTCGCTCTTTACGTCTGAGGCGATGGTGTTGAACACGGTGCGGTTGAACCTGCTTCCACTGAGCTTGGCTAGAGACTTGTTGCCGAAGATAGGTATCTCACCGCTGCGATGGAACTTGTCAATATCTGAGCCCTGAGGCTGAAGGAACTGAACATAGTCCATCAGGTTATAATAATGTACGTTCGGGTCGGGATTATCGTTGCTCATGTCGTGAAGATAGATATTCTTCAGCACGAGGTCCTCATAGACATGGCCGCGATGACCGGTGCAGTTAAGCTCCTCACTCTCTACATACATGCGGCACTCCTGCATCCAGTCCTTATAGGGAACGGTGGTGTCGTAGATGAAGTAGCGCTTGGCGGCATGGCTGTCCTTGACAACGATGGGCATGTTGCGACGATTGTCGGAAAGAACCTCTGTGCGGTGGGCATCACGCTCACGTTCACGCCCGTTGATGACCACTGAGGAAAGCACTGACACGGCACTGTCTGTCTTAAGCACAGGAGTGAAGGTCAGCGACTCACAGCTACCCACCACGCTGCTGTCATAGCTTACCTTCATGCGCACACGGAGAAGGTCGCCCTGACGGGTGAAGTTCTCGGAGTT
>NZ_KB890655.1 GCF_000373185.1 Segatella paludivivens DSM 17968 = JCM 13650 | reverse complement strand
CAGGTGTAAAGACGGTGACGTCAAAGCCGAGCACTACTAATTGCCCGAAACTTTCTTTCGGGAGGTCATACTTTGAGTTGTTTAAGATAGTGGTAAGAACTAAGGTTTCTTACAGTTTGCTTGTGAAAAATACGTCATAACCCATATCAGGTGGTTATTGCGGTGGTGTCCCACCTCTTCCCATTCCGAACAGAGAAGTTAAGCCCACTTGCGCCGATGGTACTGCAATACAATGCGGGAGAGTAGGTAGCCGCCTTCTTTTAAANAGAAGCCTCGAAGATAGCAATATCTTTCGAGGCTTTTTTGTGTTTATATAATCCGAGCTATCCGATATTTCGGATAACTCTCGGATTAATCTGATAACTCCGATAAATCTGATCGCTTCTGCTTATTATTTTTGGATTATCTTTTGGTAAAAATAATTTTCTTAGGAATCTTTACCCACTTGCGGTTTACTACAATTTTTATAGTGCTTCCTTCTTTCTGTTCTAGTTCATAAGTTCCATTAGACAACCTTTTGAGTGTACCTTCAAGGTCTTCGCTACCGTAATCATTTGTTATCTCTAATTTTGCGGTAACAGAATCGGCGATTTCAGCACTAGTGAATAACCATTTTCTTGTGTCTCTGTTTGCTCCGAAATATCCTGGTAACTCACCATATATTTCTTGATTAGGGACAATGATATTCTTCTTGTAGAAGTCCATATTGATGTATACTTGATACTCTCCATTGTATATGTAACCTTTGAAGACAGAACTTCCCTGAGCATTTGCTGAAACAGTTATAAATGCTGCTAATACAGAAATGATAATCTTTTTCATATATCGAAATTTAGTTATCGGCAAAGATAATAGTTTATATCAAGAAAAAAGCGGAATTTATTAAAATATAGTTCTTAAAGTTTGCTTTTTTGGAATTTTATATTATCTTTGTACGACATTTATTTGGTTTTGTATGGGGAAAAATATCAATATTCCTGATTATATATTTGAGTCTAGTTGGGAGGTCTGCAACAAAGTTGGAGGCATATATACTGTGCTTTCTACAAGGGCAAAAACATTACAGGACGAATTTATGGACCACGTGATATTTATAGGTCCAGACTGTTGGTCTTTAGAGAATGTTTGTCCTTATTTTACAGAGGATATAACTTTATTTTCAGATTGGCGTATTAAGGCTTGTAAATCAGGAATGAAAGTTAGGGTTGGAAGATGGAATGTTCCAGGCAATCCAATTGTTATATTGGTGGATTTTTCTCCTTATTATAAAATTAAAGACGACATTTATAGCAATTTGTGGAATTATTATCATGTGGATAGTCTTCATGCTTATGGGGATTATGATGAAGCATCTATGTTCTCTTATGCTGCTGGAAAGGTCGTTGAAAGTTTCTATAACGATAATATAGAGAAGTCTTCAAAAGTTATATACCATGGAAATGAATGGATGACTGGATTAGGACTTCTGTATATAAACCACGTTTTACCACAGATTGCAACAATATTCACTACTCATGCTACAAGTATAGGAAGAAGTATTGCTGGAAACAATAAGCCTTTGTATGAATATCTTTGGGCTTATAATGGTGACCAAATGGCTGGCGAATTGAATATGCAAAGTAAACATTCTATAGAAAAGCAAACAGCTTTGTATGTAGATTGTTTTACAACTGTAAGCGATATTACAGCTGTGGAATCAAAAGAATTATTAGATAAAGCCGTAGATGTAGTATTACCTAATGGATTTGATGATGATTTTGTTCCTACAGGGGCTGAATATATTAGTAAGCGTAAAAATGCTCGTAAGCGCCTTTTGAGTATAGCCAATGCACTTACTGGATCTGAATACAAAGATGATACGATTATAGTTTCAACGAGTGGCAGATATGAATTCCGTAATAAGGGTATTGATGTTTTCATTGATGCCATTAATAGACTGGGAAAAATTGAAAATCTTAAAAGAAAGGTCGTCGCTTTTGTTGAAGTCCCTGGTTGGGTATCTGCTCCTAGAGAAGATTTGCGTGAGAGGCTTAATAGTGAAAACACTTTTTGCACGCCTCTAGATAATCCAAATGTTACGCATTGGTTACACAATATGAATAATGATAATGTACTGAGCATGATGCAATATCTTGGTATGAAAAATTCAATACATGACAATGTTCAGCTTATTTTTATTCCTTGTTATCTTACAGGTGATGATGGTATTGTGAATATGAATTATTATGATATTGTGTTAGGTAATGATCTTTGCTTATATCCTTCATATTACGAGCCATGGGGATACACTCCTCTTGAAGCAATTGCTTTTAAAGTGCCATGTATAACAACAGATTTAGCTGGTTTTGGACTTTGGGCAAATACAGTTAAGGGATCTGATAGTAAGCTAGAGGATGGTGTAGAAGTTGTACATCGAACTGATTATAATTATGATCAGGTAGTCAATGATATAACAAAAACAATATATCAATTTGCGTTATCGACACCTGATGAGATTAAAAAAATACGCAATAATGCTCAGAAGCTATCTAAAAAAGCCTTGTGGAGTAAATTTATCATGTATTATCATGATGCATATGACTTTGCATTGCAAAAAGCATCAAATAGAGTTTGAAAGATTTTTTTGAGATAAAATATAAATTTGAGATTTATGAAAATTAAAGCAGATTACGTTAACACTCCTCAATGGAAGGAGTTGACTGTGAAGTCTAGACTTCCGGAGCAGTTGAAGTGTCTCGATGAACTTGCACACAATATGTGGTGGGCATGGAATTATGAGGCTAGAAACCTGTTTAAAAGTCTTGACGAGAACATTTACGAAGAAGCAGTGTTGAATCCTGTTGTGCTTCTTGAACGACTTAGTTATGAGCGTAAAGAGGCCATTGTAAAGGATAAAGCTATTATGAAGAAAGTAAAAGAAGTATATGCAGACTTCCGCGCTTACATGGATGCAAAGCCCGACAGCAAGCGTCCTTCTGTAGCTTACTTCAGTATGGAATATGGTTTAAGTCAGGTACTAAAGATTTATTCAGGTGGTCTTGGTATGCTAGCAGGTGATTATCTAAAAGAGGCTTCTGATAGTAATGTAAACCTTTGTGCGGTAGGTTTTCTTTATCGCTACGGTTACTTTACACAGAGCTTAAGCATCGAAGGCCAACAAATTGCTAAATATGACGCGCAGAATTTCAATTCTCTCCCTATAGAGCGACAGCTCGATGAGAATGGGAATCCTCTTATCGTTGATGTCCCTTATACAAATTATTTGGTTCATGCTTATGTTTGGCGTGTTAATGTAGGTCGTATCAGTCTTTATCTTCTTGATACAGATAATGATATGAATTCTGAGTTTGACAAGCCTATAACACATTCGTTATATGGTGGTGATTGGGAGAATCGTCTTAAACAAGAAATATTATTGGGTATAGGCGGTATCCTTACGCTTAAGAAACTTGGCATAAAGAAAGATATCTATCATTGTAATGAAGGACATGCTGCATTGTGTAATCTTCAACGTCTTTGTGATTATGTTGGTTCTGGACTAACTTTCAATCAGTCTATAGAACTTGTTCGTTCTTCTTCACTCTATACGGTACATACTCCTGTTCCTGCAGGTCATGACTATTTTGAAGAGTCTCTTTTTGGTAAATACATGGGAGGATATCCTGCAAAGTTAGGTATATCTTGGGATGAATTTATTGGAATGGGGCGTCAGAATCCAGATGATCATGGAGAGCGTTTCTGTATGTCTACATTTGCATGTAATACGTGTCAGGAAATAAACGGTGTAAGTAAATTGCACGGTTGGGTTAGTCAGAAAATGTTTGCTCCATTGTGGAATGGATATTTCCCTGAAGAAAACCATGTTGGTTATGTCACCAATGGTGTACACTTCCCGACATGGGCAGCAACTGAATGGCGCAAGATATACGATAAATATTTTGATCCAAACTTCATGAACGATCAAAGTAATGAAGAAATTTGGCACGGAATATACAATGTTTCAGATGATGAAATCTGGAAAACGCGTATGGCACTAAAACAGAAGTTGGTTGATTATATACGTGAAAAGTTTACACAGTCTTGGTTACGCAATCAGGGAGATCCTGCACGTGTTGTCTCACTTTTACAGCGCATTAATCCAAATGCTTTGATGATAGGTTTCTGTCGTCGTTTTGCAACTTATAAGCGTGCCCATCTATTGTTTACAGATCTGGATCGCCTTTCTAAGTTGGTTAATGATCCTGAACATCCAGTTTTATTCTTCTTCTCTGGTAAGGCTCATCCTGCAGATGGTGCAGGTCAAGGACTTATAAAGAGAATATATGAGATAAGCCAGCGTCCAGAATTCCTAGGCAAAATTATATTCCTTGAGGATTATGACATGCAGTTGGCGCGTCGTCTTGTTTCTGGTGTTGATATTTGGATGAATACTCCAACACGTCCTCTTGAAGCATCTGGTACATCTGGCGAGAAGGCCGAGATGAACGGTGTTGTAAACCTTTCAGTTCTTGATGGTTGGTGGGTTGAAGGATATCGTAAAGGCGCTGGTTGGGCTCTCCCTCAAAAGCGTACTTATGAGAATCAGGCATACCAAGATCAACTTGATGCCGCTACAATATATAGTTTGTTTGAGAATGATATCATACCTCTTTATTACAATCATAATAAGAGGGGATATAGCGAAGATTGGATTAAGGTTGTGAAAAATTCAATTGCGACAATAGCACCTCATTATACAATGAAGCGCCAGTTGGATGATTATTATGATAAGTTCTATATTAGACAATCTATTCGTGCAAAGAAACTTGCTGAGAATAACAACAGTCTTGCCAAGGAAATTGCACAATGGAAGGAAACTGTAGCAGAGCGTTGGGACTCAATCAATGTTGTCGCTAAAGATACATCTTTGCTTGAAAATGGTGGTGAGACCGGCGTTAAGTATTCTGTAAAGTATGTAATTGACGAACAAGGACTTAATGATGCTATTGGTTTGGAGCTTGTTACATTAAAAAATGACAAGAGCAATGACGATCATCAGATATATGCTATACACCAATTCAAAATGATAGGTCATGAAGGTAATAACTATACTTTTGAGGCCGAAGTTGAACCAGATCAAGCAGGTGCATTCCGTAGTTGTGTTCGTATGTATCCAAAGAATGTTAATCTACCTCATCGTCAGGATTTCTGCTATGTAAAGTGGCTTGATTAATAAAGATAAATGACTAAGTAAGTAAGATCAGTATATTCTGTTCTTGCTTATTTTAGAATATCATAAAAAAAGGTCGCATAGAATTTTCTATACGACCTTTTAATATGTAATATATTAAATCTTATACAATATATTGTGAAGATATACTCTTGTTGTCAACAACGCGACGTATTGTTTCCGCAAACATTTCAGCAACAGACAATTGCTTAACTTTAGCGCAACGGTTAGAATAAGGAATAGAATCAGTGAAAACAATTTCCTCAAGAGCAGAACTCTCTACACGTTCAGAAGCTGGACCACTCATAACGCAGTGAGAAGCACATGCGCGAACTGTCTTTGCACCAGCTTTTTTCATTATGTCGGCAGCCATTGTTATAGTACCAGCGGTATCAACCATATCATCAATGATAACAACATTTTTGTCTTTTACATCACCGATAATCTGCATGCTGGCAACAACATTAGCTCTTGCGCGAGTTTTGTTACATAAAACGAGTGGACAACCTAAATATTTTGCATATGTATTTGCGCGCTTGGAACCACCAACATCAGGAGAGGCAATGACCAAATCTTTGAGATGTAATCCCAAAAGATAAGGAAGAATTACTCCCGAAGCATAAAGGTGATCAACAGGAACATCAAAGAAGCCTTGAATCTGGTCTGCATGTAAATCCATTGTTATCAGCCGATCAATTCCTGCAACTCTTAGTAAATCTGCCACAAGTTTTGCACCGATGCTGACTCTTGGCTTGTCCTTACGATCCTGACGAGCCCATCCGAAATATGGAACAACAGCTATGATATGGCGTGCAGAAGCTCGCTTCGCAGCATCAATCATAAGGAGTAATTCCATTAAATTGTCGGAATTTGGAAATGTACTTTGTACTAAAAATACGTCGCGTCCACGGATTGATTGTTCGTAAGATACGGCAAATTCTCCGTCAGAGAACTTCGTTACAACTAAGTTACCTAACGGGCATCCCAAACTGGCACAAATCTTTTCAGCAAGATATCTTGTTTTTGTACCGGAGAAAACCAAAAAAGAGTTATTTTCACTCATTTCTATTAGCGTTTATATTGAATATATGTACTTTCTATATGATTTAAGATCAGCCTACAGCTTTTCTCAATTTTTCAAAATGTAAGATTAGTTCTTTATAGTCTGTTTCGTTGTGTATATTGAATCTGTTCCAAAGATCTCCACATATGACAACACCACCAAATCCTAAGTCCTTGGCATATTTTATGTTATCAATGCTCATACCTCCTAGTGCATAAACCTTCTTATCAATAAGTCCTTTTTTATATGCATCTACAAGTTGATCATTATTAAATGATGATTTCTCATCACTAAATTCAATACAATCAAAAATGTTCTTCAGAAAGACGTAATCTGATTTCTTCTTTATATCTCTTAGGTTTTCTAAGTTATCGCAAGTTTGACTAATTCTGCCCTTATACCCCTTTGGAATTTCCAAGTTAGGTGTATCAAGATGAATACCACCAAGTTTATATTCATTTTTTAGATAAAAGTGATCGTGAACAGTTATCTTACTATAGTATTCCTCAGGAATTAATGAAAGCAGCCTCTCTGCATATAGGGGAGACGAACCTGGTTTGTAAAGATGAAGGTTATCCAATCCCTCGTCGAAGAGTGAGACAAGAATTTTGTCTTCTTCCACAAAAAATGTGGATTTTGTCATTATAATCAGCTTCATTGCATTTCTTGTTTTCACGTGCAAAAGTATGAAAATTCTCTCAAATAAGCAATTATATCGTATTAAAAAGTTATCTTTGCATAATAAAAATAATTATAATCAATAATGAATATCGATATTACTGATTTTTCAGGCCTCAATGAGCCTATATATATATTGGAAGAAAAGAAACTTCGTAATAATCTTAAGCTTATATCAAATGTTGCCAAAGATGCAGACGTTGAGATCATATTAGCGTTCAAGTCTTATGCTCTTTGGAAAACTTTTCCTATTTTCAAGGAATATATAAATGCCACTACTGCTAGCTCTCTATCAGAAGCCAAATTGTCTTATGAAGTGTTCGGAAACAAAGCTCATACCTTTTCACCAGCTTACACTGATTATGAAATAGATGATATCGCAAGGTGTTCTAGTCATTTGCAGTTTAATTCAATGACTCAATATGAGCGTTATCATGCGCGTGCGCGGTCTGTCAACGAAAACATCAGTTTTGGACTACGTGTCAATCCTGAATATTCAGAAGTTGATACATTACTTTATAATCCATGTGCTCCAGGTACACGTTTTGGAATTTCTGCAGATAAATTGTCAGAACATTTACCTTCGGATATAGATGGATTTCATTGTCATTGCCATTGTGAGAGTGGTGCTGATGTGTTTGAACGCACATTGGTTCATATAGAAAAAAAGTTTTCAAAATGGTTCCCACAAATTAAATGGATTAATTTTGGCGGTGGACATCTTATGACGCGTGATGATTACGATACTTCTTTACTTATTAAGACATTGAAAGAGTTTCATAATCGTTATCCGTGGTTGAAAATAATTCTTGAACCTGGTAGTGCTTTTGCTTGGCATACAGGAGAATTAGTTTCACAAGTTGTGGATATTGTCGAAGATCATGATATTAAAACAGCTATATTAGATGTCAGCTTTACTTGTCACATGCCTGATTGCCTAGAAATGCCATATTTTCCGGTAGTGAGATTTGCTAATCATTGTGATGAAAATACTTCGTCACCTTTTATATATAGATTGGGCGGAAATTCTTGTTTAAGTGGTGATTTTATGAGTTTTTGGAAATTTGATAATGAATTAAAGATAGGAGATAACATCATTTTTGAGGACATGCTACATTATACAACAGTAAAGACAAATACATTTAATGGTATTACTCATCCTTCAATAGGCATAGTCCATCTTGATGGTAGTTTGGAAATTTTGCGTAAGTACGATTATGAAGACTATAAAAATAGAATGGATTAATGTGAAGAATATGATTTGATGAAAAAAAAAACAAAAAAAATTTGCAAGTTAAAAAAAAAACCTTACCTTTGCAACCGCATTTAGAGAAATGCTCCTAGTTAATAGGGTAATGCGGAAATAGCTCAGTTGGTAGAGCACGACCTTGCCAAGGTCGGGGTCGCGGGTCCGAGTCCCGTTTTCCGCTCAACATTCTGAATAGAGCCAAATAGGAAGGATTCTTCTTAAACCTGCCCAGGTGGCGGAATTGGTAGACGCGCACGTTTCAGGTGCGTGTGTTTTACGACGTGCAGGTTCGAGTCCTGTTCTGGGCACTATTTATTCAGAGTGCATTACATTGTTGGAGAGGTGGCGGAATTGGTAGACGCGCTACTTTGAGGGGGTAGTGAAAATTATTTCGTGGGAGTTCGAGTCTCCTCCTCTTCACCATGGTAATTGTTATTATTTTTCTCTGCGGAAATAGCTCAGTTGGTAGAGCACGACCTTGCCAAGGTCGGGGTCGCGGGTCCGAGTCCCGTTTTCCGCTCTTTTTTTCAAAGGGAAACATACAATTCAATGAACTTATATTTAAGATATTTTGATCAAGAAACATTAGTCTCTAATGTTGAAGAAGCACTTGATTTTTTAGGTTCTATTCCTGAAATTGGTTTAAATCAGGACTTGGAAGCTGATATTCGAGACTATGTCGCTAGTGATGTTTTTTATCCAAAAAGGTACAAAGTGCGCCAGCGTGTCTATTTCATTATTATAAAGACAACAGCACCAACTATGGCAGATTTTAAAGAGAAAAAGGCGTTACGTCCAACCGTACCAGTAGTGGAAAAGCATGATTTAGCCGCATCAGCAATGACACGTCTTACCGAGACTCAACCTGGTTGGTACGAAGGTGTTATTGATTTTAAGCGTGTGGTAATGATTCCGGCTACTGGCAAGCATGAGTATCGTGATACACATTTCGTTGCACAGTGTAAAGCTAATTCTGGTCAGGATTGTTATACCCGTATTGTTGATTATTTGCGTGGAAGAGTGGATAGTAGATCACAATTTCCATCAGCAAAAGGAAAAAGTTTCCATTTCAAGTATCTTGGAATGTGGAAATAAATAATATGTTATTTTAAATCATTTTGAAATATGAACAAGGTAATGCTTATAGGGTATGTCGGCAAGGATCCGGATGTAAGGTATTACGATGCGGATCAGGCTGTTGCACAGTTTTCTTTGGCAACAACAGAACGTGGTTATGTTCTTCAAAATGGAACAAAAGTACCCGATCATACAGATTGGCACACTGTTTTAGCGTGGAGTGGTCTTGCTAAAATTGTGGAGAAATACGTTCACAAAGGTGACAGAATATATGTAGAAGGGCGTATTAGGTATCGTAGCTATGATGATCACAAGGGACAGCGTAGATATGTTACAGAGATTCTTGCTGAAAATATGGAATTGTTGTCTCCTAAGATGAATACTCAAGAAGCAGGTAGTTCACCATCTGAATCTATGAGTGGGAATAGTAATCAGAATATGAACGATAGTCAAAACGTTTCTGATGATTCTGATAATGAAGACAATTCTGCATTACCGTTTTAAATTAGATATAAACTTGAAAAATTGGATATAACATTTTTTACTGAAGGATTGTCTGATATTAGTTTTCAATCCCCATCGGTTGGAATATTATTAACTGCTGTATTAACAGTAGTATTACTATTGTTATCTGGTTTTGCAAGTGGTTCAGAGATAGCTTTCTTTAGTCTAACTCCGACGGATATAGCATCACTGGACACAGAAAAAAGTTCAAAGGACAGAAATATAGAAATGTTGCGTAATGATAGTGAACGTACATTAGCTACAATTCTTATTACAAACAATTTTGTTAATGTCCTTATTATAATGCTTTGCAACTTGATTTTTGATTCCTTATTCAAATTCGGTGCAAGAGCTTTTTGGTTTGAGTTTATCAGCAAAACTGTTTTATTAACGTTCTTATTATTGCTTTTCGGTGAGATTATGCCAAAAATATATAGTCGTCAGGATTCTTTGAAATTCTGTCGAATGTCTGTTAATGGTATCTTGATATTAAGAAAGTTTTTCTGGCCTTTGGAATGGGTACTTATTGCTAGTGGACTTCTGGCGGAGAAAGTAGTTCAAAAGAAAAGCCGACAGTTAAGCGTAGATGATTTGGAACAAGCTTTGGAGCTTACCGACAAGGAAGATATAAAAGATGAGCAGAGTATGCTCAAAGGAATAATAAGATTTGGTGATGAAACTGCTAAAGAAGTAATGACGTCACGTCAGGATATTTTTGATTTAGATATTAAAAGTTCTTATGACGAGGTGCTGAAATGCGTTGTTGATAATAATTATAGCAGAATACCTGTATATCAGGATAGCACTGACAATATTAGGGGAATTCTTTATATTAAGGATTTGCTACCTCATTTGCAGAAATTGCCTAATTTCAGATGGCAAAGTCTGATACGTCCTCCGTATTTTGTTCCTGAAACAAAGAAAATAGATGATTTATTGCGTGAGTTTCAAGAAAATAAAGTGCATATTGCTATTGTTGTTGATGAGTTTGGTGGAACAAGTGGACTTATAACTTTAGAAGATATTTTGGAAGAAATAGTAGGTGAGATTAATGATGAATATGATGACGATGAGGATGCGTATTCTAAATTAAATTACAATACATATATATTTGAAGGTAAAGTTTTACTTACAGATTTCTGTAAAATTCTTGATATTTCCGCTGACGAATTTTCAGAAGTGGAAGGGGATGCTGACTCTTTAGCAGGATTGTTGTTGGAGATAAAGAGTGATTTCTTGAGTGTTCATGAAAAAATTGATTATAAGAATTATACGTTTGAGATACTTTCTATTGATGAACGTAGAATAAGTAAGGTTAAAGTTATCGTACATAAATAATCATATCAATATGCCTGTTGTTTATATTAAGGAAGTAGCTCCTGATGTAAAATTGGGATTATGGAAGATGGAGGAGAGTGCCTTGCAATTCTTGTCTGATTCTTTAGATGTGAGGGAACTGTTTGATTCTGAAATATTTGCATATAAAAGTGATAGTCGTAGGCAGGAAAAACTTGCTGTGTACTCATTATTATGGAAAATGACAAACAGCAAAATAAGAATATCTCATAATGAAGATGGAAAGCCTATTGTTGACGGATACAATATAAGTATAAGCCATACTCGTGGATACGCTTCTGTGATACTGTCGAAGCTTAAAAATGTGGCAGTTGATATAGAATATTATAGTGATAGGGTAGCAAGAATAGCAGATAAATTCATAAGAGAAGATGAAATAGCCACAGATATAGCTTCACAATTGATAAATTGGAGCGTTAAGGAAACTGTATATAAATACTTTTCAGAACAAAATCTTCAATATTTTGACATGAAGTTAATGCCTTTTGAAGAATTTGAAAATATAAAGCGAGTATTAAACTTGAAAACGAGTAGTTATCTAGATGTTTATTATGAACTAAATGATAAATATGTTCTCACATATACTTATCACAAAGACTGATGTAAAGTAATAGATTTGTAAAATAGATTGAACTCTATTTCTATAATAGATAAAAAAAAGGAGAACTTTAATAGTTCTCCTTTTATATTTATAAGTGATAATGATTATTCACCTTTTATTGCAGCAACACCAGGAAGTACTTTACCTTCAATAGCCTCAAGAAGAGCACCACCACCAGTAGAGATATAAGAAACCTGATCAGCAAGACCGAACTTGTTTACACAAGCAACAGAGTCACCACCACCGATAAGAGAGAATGCACCTTCTTTTGTTGCAGCGGCAACAGCTTCTGCTATAGCCTTAGAACCACCTGTGAAATTATCAAATTCAAATACGCCAGCAGGACCGTTCCATAGAATAGTCTTAGAACCCTTTATAGCTTCTGCAAAAGCCTTACGTGTCTCAGGACCTGCATCCATACCTTCCCAGCCTTCAGGGATTGCATTAGAAGCGCAAACTTTTTGATTAGCGTCGTTAGAGAAATCGTCAGCGATAATAGAATCAGAACCAAGAACAAGGTTTACGTTGTTTTCTTTAGCCTTCTTGATTATATCAAGTGCTATATCAAGTTTGTCATTTTCGCAGATACTTTTACCAATCTCGCCACCCATAGCCTTAGCGAAGGTATATGTCATACCACCACAAAGAACCAAGTTGTCAACCTTGCTAAGTAAGTTTTCTATAATACCAATCTTTGTTGAAACCTTTGAACCACCCATGATGGCTGTGAAAGGACGCTGGATATTGTTAAGAACTGCATCAACAGCTTTAACCTCTTTTTCCATAAGGAAGCCCAACATCTTATTGTCTGTGTCAAAGTAGTCAGCGATGACAGCTGTAGAAGCATGCTTACGGTGAGCAGTACCAAATGCATCCATTACGTAGCAATCAGCGTAAGAAGCAAGTTTCTTTGCAAAATCTTTTTGGCGACCTTTCATTTCTTTCTTAGCCTCGTCATACTCAGGAGTACCCTTTTCAACACCAACTGGCTTACCTTCCTCTTCAGGATAGTAACGAAGGTTTTCAAGGAGCAAAGCTTCGCCTGGCTTAAGAGCCTTAGCCTCTGCATCAGCATTACCACAATCCTTAGCAAACTTAACGTCTACACCAAGAACTGCAGAAACATTCTTAACGATCTGTGAAAGTGAAAGCTCTGGTTTAACTTTGCCTTTAGGCTTGCCCATGTGGCTCATCATAATCAAAGCACCACCATCGGCAAGAACCTTCTTAAGAGTAGGAAGAGCGCCGCGAATACGAGTGTCGTCTGTTACAATACCTTTTTCATCCAATGGAACATTGAAGTCCACGCGAACGATAGCTTTCTTACCTGCAAAGTTGAATTGTTCGATTGTCATTTTACGTTTATATTTTTAAGTTAAAAATTTATCTTATTTAATTTACGTATAATAGTGTAACCTATCTTATGCAAAGATAATACTTTTAATTAAGAATAGGAAATGTATTGTTGAGAATTAAAATTTTTTTGTACACTATAATCTTTAATGTCATATTGAGATTACATTTCTTAATCTTCATATTCTGTGGTGTCTAAGATGCCTGCTTGAGCCAAAGCTTCTTTTCTTTCGACGCATGTTCCGCATTTTCCACAATGCTTTTCGCCCCCTTTGTAGCAGCTCCATGTCTCAGCATAATCAATACCCAATTTTTTGCCTATTTTAGCAATTTCACCTTTCGTTATGTTGGTGTATGGAGCGAGAACTCTTGCCTCTACATAGGTGCCAGTGCTTGCAGCTTTGTCTATGGCCTTGATGAATTCTGGTCTGCAATCGGGATATATAGTGTGATCACCTGCATGGTTGGCAATAAGAACGTTCTTCAATTTGTGGCTTTCAGCTATGCCGACTGCTATAGAAAGCATAATACCATTGCGAAATGGAACAACTGTTGATTTCATGTTTTCGGCCGCATAATGTCCTTCTGGAATTGCATCAGAACCTTCAAGAAGAGAACTCTTGAAATATTGATGTATGAAATCAAGGTTAATAGTGATATGCTTGATTCCCAGTCTTTCGCAATGCATTTTGGCATAAGGGATTTCCTTTAAATTATGGTTACTTCCATAATTGAAGCTAATTCCAAGTGCAATTTCGTCTTTCTTGTCATAGAGTAGTGTGATACTGTCCATACCGCCACTTACTATTATTACAGAATCTTTCATACTTTTTATATATTAATGTTGTTATCCAAATAAAGCTCTCAGTGCTTCTTCAACCTTTCTCACAGGATGCAATTCTATTTTATATTTGCTATGTGCAAATCCTTTTAGGTTGTATTGAGGAATTATCATGTGCGAAAATCCTAATTTTTCAGCCTCTGCAATGCGTTGTTCTATTCTGTTAATAGGACGCACCTCTCCGCTTAGTCCTACTTCTCCAGCCATACACCAGCCTGTTTCAATAGCAGTGTCTACATTACTTGATAGGACTGCTGCAATGACACTTAGGTCCATAGCTAAGTCTGTTACTCGCAATCCTCCTGCTATATTTATGAAAACATCTTTTTGCATAAGCTTAAATCCTACTCTTTTTTCAAGTACGGCCAAAAGCATATTCAGACGTCTTTGATCAAAACCTGTTGCGGAGCGTTGCGGAGTGCCATAGGCGGCAGATGAAACAAGTGCCTGAGTTTCAACAAGGAATGGTCTTACTCCTTCTATTGCTGAAGAAATAGCGATGCCAGAAAGTCCTTCGTGGTCTTGTGTGAGTAACAATTCAGACGGATTTGAAACTTGTCTTAGTCCATCTTGTCGCATTTCGTATATGCCAAGTTCAGAAGTACTTCCAAATCTGTTTTTTATTGAACGTAATATTCTGTACATATAATGTTGATCACCCTCAAACTGTATCACGGTATCCACGATATGCTCTAATATTTTAGGTCCAGCAAGAGTTCCCTCTTTGTTTATGTGCCCAATAAGTATAACCGGAATACCACTTGTTTTCGCAAATCTTAATAAAGCTGATGCGCATTCTCTTACCTGAGTTATGCTTCCAGGCGAACTATCCACGTCACTTGTATACATAGTCTGTATTGAATCAATAATCAGCAATTCCGGTTTTACATTCTTCACATTGTCGAAGATACTTTCCAAAGAGGTCTCGCAAAGCACCATTATGTCATTATCACATCCAATTCTGTCTGCTCTCATCTTAATCTGATGCGCACTTTCTTCACCGCTGACGTAAAGGACTTTGCGCTCATTCATCTTCAATATTGTTTGCAGAGTCAGAGTACTTTTTCCAATACCAGGTTCACCGCCAAGCAATACGATGCTTCCTGGTACAAGCCCTCCTCCAAGCACTCGATTAAACTCTTCGTCGTGCATGTCAATTCGAGGCTCATCCTTAGCCGATATTTCGTTAAGATTTTGTGGTTTATTATTACGGTTTAATCCGCTAACCACAGCATTTGCTGCAGACTTTGCGGCAAAAGAACCAGAATCGTTAGAAATTCTTATTTCCTTGAACGTATTCCACTGTCCGCAGCTAGGGCATTTGCCTATCCACTTTGCAGATTCTTGTCCGCAGTTATCACATACGTATGCTATTTTATCTTTGGCCATTTTTCATTGCTTGTTATTTATCCACAAAAGTACTAAGATTTTTTTAGAGTTACAAAATTATTTATTACTTTTGCAAGATGTGCAACATGTTACAAATAATGTATATATAAATTATGAGATTATTTAAATTAAATATATTACTCCTTATCTCCGTTTTATTCTTTGTTTCTTGTGGTAAGTCTTACGATGAACAGAAAAAAATATCTGTTCAGGAGCGTAAACGTCTACATACAGAAGATTCTTTAGCATTAAAGATTGCAGTAATGCCGACATTGGACTGTATGCCAATTTATCTTCTGAAAGAAAAACAACTTTATGATTCGTTGAAACTGGATATACGTCCACGTTTTTTCAATGCGCAGATGGATTGTGACACCGCAATAATCAACGGAAGGGTAGAAGGCCTTGTAAGTGATTTGGTTCGTACAGAAAGCTTGCGTAGACGTGGCATTAAACTTAATTATCTGTCTTCAACAAATGCATATTGGCAGTTGTTTACTAATCGAACAGCGAGATTGAAATATTTAAACCAATTAGGTGATAAAAAAATTGCTATGACACGCTATTCCGTAACTGACTATCTTACAGACAGAAGTATGGATACTGTGAAGACAAAAGCAATGTTTTACAAGGTACAGATAAATAATGTGTTTATAAGATTGAACATGTTACTGAATAACGAAATTGATGCTTTATGGCTTGCTGAACCACAAGCTACGGTAGCGAAAATTCATAACAATGTTATGTTGCGAGACAGTCGCGATTTTAAAATCAATTTCGGTGTACTTGCTTTTAGGAATGATTTGATTAAAGATAAACGCAGAAAAACTCAATTAAAAGAATTCATCAAAGCCTATAATCAGGCTTGTGACTCATTGAATACTAGAGGTTTGTATCATTATAGCGCCATTCTTAAAAAGTATTTCAGAATTGATGAAGGAGCAATAAAAGCATTGCCAAAACTAAAATATCGACATATTGCAGCCCCTATATCTTCTGATATCACTAAGGCTAACAACTATATAAAGTCTCATGAATAATTTTATAGCTCAATTACAAACAGTTTTTTCTGACATTATTGTCAAAAGAGATCTTTCTTCTGCATTAAAGAATATTAAAGAGTTCTTTCAATTTATGAATATTACTCAATATGATGCTCGTGTAGAAGAGGTTGAATCTGGATATAGTTTGATGAAAGATTATATGTCCAGAGGTTATAAAGATGAAATGCGCGAAAGTTTGTATGTTGATATGTTGCGTAAGCTTTATACTGTTGCTTTTGATTCTTCAAATGATGTATTGATTTCTAATGGAAGTTATAATCATAGTGCATCAGAAAAATCTGGAATGATTAATCTTAATGAAGAAGATATCAGTGGGACATTTGAGAGATATGTTCAGGATTTGGCCATGGCTTCTCTTCAACCAGATAACATTCAGCATGATATAGAAGAGAAAATTATTCATGAACATCAGATGTATTTGTCTGCGTTGTTTGATGCAATAATAGTATCTCCATATTGGAATGAAGGGATTTGTGAAAAAATGACCGCAACTCTTTTGAATCCACTGCTTGATGTTTCTGACGTATTGAATATCCTTAGTGGAATAACTTTAAGTTCGACACATCTTTTCGATTACTGGCGTTTTAAGACTTTACATAATGTATTTTTTGCTAGTGTTGACGAAAATATAAAGCAACGTGCGTTCGTAGGGTGGGCATTTATGTTAAATACTTTTGGAATAACATTATTTAAAGAGGCAAAAGAATTGTTTGCCCATGCTTTGGATGGTACTACAGATTTGCGGCATCAACTATATGAATTGCAATTACAGGTTATATATTGTTCTGATGCAGAGCAAGATAATGAAAATATACAGAAGAATATAATGCCTGATCTTTTGCGCAATGGAAACTTTAAGATTACTCGCTCTGGAATAGTTGAAACCGAAGAGGATTCTGTTGACGATATAATACATTCTGACGAGGCAGATAAGAAAATGGAACAGATGGAACAAAGCTTTAATAAGATGTTGGATATGCAGAAGCAGGGTTCCGATATCTATTTCGGCGGCTTTTCTCAAATGAAAAGATTTCCATTTTTCTCAGTAATAAGCAACTGGTTTGCTCCATTTGATATTGATAGTCCTAATCTCTATGATGTTAAAGAAAAGTTGGGCAATATAAAATTGCTTGATTCATTATATAAAAGTAATTCTTTCTGTGATTCTGATAAGTATTCTTTTGCCTTTGCAATAGTTTCAATAATAGATCAGATTCCAGAGAATATGCGCGAAATGATGAATACAGCAGATTTCTTCGGTATGTCTGTTGAAGATTCAAATACTCAATCTCCAATTTATATAAGGCGTAGATACCTTCAGGATCTTTATCGCTTTTTTAAGCTGAATCATCATAGATCTGATTTTGATAGTCCTTTTATAGACTCTAAAGTTGCTGATGACAAGATTATGCTACTTAGTAATTTTGTTAAATACGAAGAGTTTTCTAATGAAATATTGTCTTTGGCAAAGTTTGCTCTCAAACAGCATCGTTGGAATTTGTTAGATGTATTGCTTTCGCATTTTAAACTGACAGAGGATTTAGTAAAGCAAAAGTTGGATTGTGATAGTTTAAAATGGCACTATTATCTAATGGGAGCGTTGTTTATGCACCGACAGATGTATGATGATGCTTGTAAAGCTTTTAAGTCGCTATTAATTTTAGAAGGATCAGAAAAGGCTGGTATAGACAGATCTCAACTGAATTTTAATACAGTAACAGAATTCATTGATACTCCTATTGATTGTGTAGATTTGGAAAGTTGTAAAGAGAGTGTATTAAAGTCTTATGCATTATCTGCACTAAGATCTGGTGATAATTCTCTTGCAGCCAAATGTTATAAGATATTGTCTAGCAAAAATAGCTTGTTCAAGTATAAGTTATACAATGCTATAGCCTTGATTGGATTAGAAGATGCGGATTCTGCGCTGTCTATATTGTTTCCTTTAGACATAGAGCGTGATGATGCAAACGTTAAAAGAACAATCGCATGGGCTTTATTAGTGAAAAAGGATTATATAAAAGCTGAAAAATATTATGATAAGCTCTTGTTGTCTGAAAATATTGTGTTGGATGATTATCTTAATGCTGGATATTGTAAATGGATTCTCAATAAGAACAGTGAAGCTGTCATATCGTTTAAGAATTGGCTGTCTACCAAAAAGTCTGAGGATAGTATAAGCGATGCCTTTAATTCGGATAATAATATTTTAAAGGCTGCTGGTATATCTGATATTGATATAAAGTTAATGATCGATATAGTAAATGAATAAAAAAAAGTGCAAATTATAATAGGTTCACAACCTTATAATTTGCACTTTTTGTATAGTTGTATTCTTACTATGAGTTCATAGAAAGAAGAAATTCATCATTATTTCTTGTACGAACCATTTTGTCGTGAATTGAATTCATAGCTTCTATTGGATTCATGTCGCTTATATACTTACGTAATATCCACATTCTGTCAAGAGCAGTCTTTTCCTGCAATAAGTCATCACGTCTAGTGCTTGATGCTACTAGGTTGACAGCAGGGAATATTCTCTTATTGCTTAATGAGCGGTCAAGTTGCAATTCCATGTTACCAGTACCCTTGAATTCCTCGAATATAACCTCGTCCATTTTACTACCGGTATCAATAAGAGCCGTTGCTATTATGGTAAGCGAACCGCCACCTTCTATATTTCTTGCAGCACCGAAGAATCTCTTTGGTTTTTGCAATGCGTTAGCATCAACACCACCAGTCAATACCTTTCCACTTGCAGGACTTACTGTATTGTATGCACGTGCAAGACGTGTAATAGAATCAAGGAATATAACAACGTCATGTCCACATTCTACCATTCTTTTGGCTTTTTCAAGCACAATTCCTGCTATTTTCACATGTCTTTCAGCAGGTTCGTCGAAAGTAGATGCTATAACTTCTGCGTTTACAGTGCGTGCCATGTCGGTAACTTCCTCAGGGCGTTCATCAATAAGAAGCATCATCAGATATGCTTCAGGATGATTTGCAGCAATAGCATTTGCAATGTCTTTCATGAGGATAGTCTTACCAGTCTTTGGCTGTGCAACAATAAGTGCACGCTGTCCTTTTCCGATTGGTGAGAATAAGTCTACGACTCTTGTAGAAAGATTTGTTGTTGCTCTGTCTCCGCAAAGAGTGAATTTCTCGTCAGGGAAGAGTGGGGTGAGGTGTTCAAATGGAATTCTGTCTCTTACCTCATTTGGATTTCTTCCATTAATTTGGTCAATGTTTGTAAGAGGGAAATATTTCTCACCATCGTGAGGTGGTCTTACGTGGCATTGTATAACGTCACCTGTTTTTAGACCATACTTCTTTATAATATTCGTAGATACATATACATCGTCAGGTGATGATAGGTAATTATAATCACTTGAACGCAAGAAACCGTATCCGTCTGGCATTACTTCTAGTACTCCATTTGCTGTGATTAAATCAGAAAAATCAAATTTTTCTACACTAGTTGGCTCAGGTCTTTGGAAAATCTGTTGTGCTGGTGCTGGTGCAACTGTTGTTGTAGGATTATCAAACATATCATAGTTTGGTACAACTCCCTGATCCTCTATAGGTAAGTCAACAACTGTTATGAAATCAGTTCCGTCAGCTGGATCTCCGTTCCAATAACCATCAGGACTTGTTGTTTCGGTATTATCATCCTCAACATCTTTATTGTGGTCATTGAGTTTTGCCTTTAGTTGATTTAAAAGCTCATTTTTCTCATTGTCGTCATTGTTATCTTCGATAGAAGAAAACGCTGCTTCAGGAATAAAATCATTCTCATTATTATTTGAGAAGAAATCTTCTTGTTTTTCGGTCTCAATATTTTTATTGAGTTCACTATTGTCGTTGTATTCATCGGCATTAGTTGAATCATCATTCGTATTTTCCATTTGTTTTGCAGCTTCAGCTGCAGCAATGAGTTCCAATTCCTTTTTAGACTTACGTCCGCGATGCTTAGGCATCTTCGCAAGAATTTCTTCAGGAGAAGGTTCATCTTCAATATCTTTAAATAATGGCTTTGAGTCTGTGGTTGTCATGTTTTTTTTCTTTAAATCTAAGTTTTCACCATCTTTGCCTTTAACTGTATATATGCGGTCTGTGTCTTTCTTGGCAATTCTGGTGCGTTTTCTTTTTGCTACAAGAGGATTTTTGTTACCTTCTTCTTCTGCCTGTTTGTCAAGAATAGCATATATCATGTCTTCCTGACTGAAGTCAGTTTTATAGTCAGCACCTAAATTCGTAGCGATGTCCTCTAATTCAGAGGCATCTTTAGATAATAGTTCATCCTTGCTATACATATTATTGTATATGAAAATTTTTTGATTGAATAGAAATGTGTTTCACGAAGAGAAACACGGTTGTGTTAAAATTCTTTGCAAAGATAATATATTTTTTTGAAAGCACAAAAAAAGAGACGGCTTTTTTCAAGCCGTCTCCTTATTATTTTATGGAAGAATTTTAATTATTCTCCTTTTTCCATTTTTGCTTTAAGATCTGCAAGAACGTCAAGGTCACCAAGAGATGTACCTGCTGCTACATTATTGATTTGTGTAGCTTCGTTCTTGTGAGCTGTATGCTGCTGCTTGTGAGCTGGTTTAGCTGTTGCAACCTCATCTTTGCCCTCTTCGAATGTACGGCTGTGAGAAAGGATGATTCTCTTTGTTTCCTTTACGAATTCAATTACCTTGAATTCTAGTTCCTCGCCCTGCTGAGCCTGTGAACCATCTTCCTTAACTAGGTGCTTAGGAGTTGCGAAACCTTCACCACCCTCATTAAGAGTGATAACTGCACCCTTGTCCATCATTTGGGTAATCTTACCTGCGTGAACAGAACCAGGAGTGTAGATTGTCTCGTATGTATCCCAAGGATTCTCTTCAAGCTGCTTGTGACCAAGGCTCAAACGACGATTTTCCTTGTCAATGTCAAGAACTAAAACATCGATATCTGCACCAACTGTTGTGAATTCTGAAGGATGCTTAACTTTCTTAGTCCAAGAAAGGTCGCTGATATGGATAAGACCGTCAACACCTTCTTCAAGTTCTACGAAGATACCGAAGTTAGTGAAGTTACGAACCTTTGCTGTGTGCTTGCTGCCTACAGGGTACTTAGTTTCGATGGCCTCCCAAGGATCTTCCTTAAGCTGCTTGATACCAAGGCTCATCTTACGCTCGTCGCGGTCAAGAGTCAAAATAACTGCCTCAACCTCGTCACCTACGTGCATGAACTCCTGAGCTGAACGCAAATGCTGGCTCCAAGACATTTCACTAACGTGGATAAGACCTTCAACACCTGGCTGAATTTCTACGAAAGCACCGTAGTCTGCGATAACAACAACCTTGCCCATAACATGGTCACCAACCTTAAGGTCAGCGTTAAGAGCATCCCAAGGATGAGGTGTAAGTTGCTTCAAACCAAGAGCGATACGCTTCTTCTCCTCATCAAAGTCAAGGATTACAACGTTAATCTTCTGGTCAAGAGTAACAACCTCATGAGGATCGCTTACACGGCCCCAAGAAAGGTCTGTAATATGTATAAGTCCGTCTACACCGCCAAGGTCAACGAATACACCGTATGATGTAATGTTCTTAACAGTACCCTCAAGTACCTGACCCTTTTCAAGGTGAGAGATAATTTCTTTTTTCTGTGCTTCCAACTCAGCCTCAATAAGAGCCTTGTGAGAAACAACAACATTGCGGAATTCCTGATTGATCTTTACGACCTTGAATTCCATTGTCTTGCCTACGAATACATCGTAGTCACGTATTGGATGAACGTCAATCTGACTTCCTGGAAGGAATGCCTCAATACCGAATACGTCAACAATCATACCGCCCTTAGTACGGCACTTAATATAACCCTGAATGATTTCCTCATTCTCAAGAGCTGCATTAACTTCATCCCAACTCTTGTTAAGGCGAGCCTTACGATGAGAAAGTACCAACTGACCTTTTTTGTCCTCTTGGTTTTCTACGTAAACTTCAACCTTGTCACCTACCTTGAGGTCAGGGTTGTAACGAAATTCTGATGCAGGAATGATACCATCGCTCTTATAACCGATGTTAACAACAACTTCCTTTTTGTCAAGGGCAATAACTGTTCCCTCAACAACCTGATGCTCCTGAATTTTGTTCAGGGTTTCGTCGTAAGCTTTTTCTAAATCTAGCTTCTCAACGTTTGCGCTTGAACCATTCTCAAATTCTTCCCAATTGAAGTCTGTTAATGGCTGTACGTTCTTTAAATCTGACATGTAAATAATAAATTTTTAAAATTAATAAAGTTGGACTTTATGTTAAATGAGTCAATCCCATATATTATGGGGTCGCTCGAAATCGCGTGCAAAGGTACATCTTTATTGATAAATTGAATTCTTAATTAATAGCTTTTCTTTGTGGTTTATAGTTATTTAACTGTTTTAGAATATTTTATTATTTAATTTGGGCTCACGTTACTATTATAACGAATTCATAAGGTTTTTTGGGGGGCATAAGATTCCTAGTAGTTACGACTATTCTTTTGGGGGCATCGTCAATTTATAATGATGATATACTCTATTAATGGGCCTGGAAATGTGACAACCATATTGGCATAAATGATAATTTATACGGTTCTTCTTTAATTTAGTTGAATTTAAACCTAAGAATAAGTCCTATATATTCTACCTGTAATTTATATGTAATTAACTATAAATCAATTATTTATGTTGCTAAAAATTAGGATGTTTGACAAATATTTTGTATATTTATATCGCTAAACGTAAATAACGAAATAATGTCAGAACATCCTAATGCCCACAAAGTTACAACAAATAATCAAGAAACATTGCATGGATATATGTCAAAGATTAATTTTTCTGTAGGTC
>NZ_KB890654.1 GCF_000373185.1 Segatella paludivivens DSM 17968 = JCM 13650 | reverse complement strand
AAAATATTGCATTTGTATTGGGTAATTAGTTCGACTTGTAGTATCTTTAAATAAGATACGCGGCGCCTCAACAATAAAAATAAAATATTGCATTTTTTATTTTGTATTGTGTTCGGCTTGCAGTATCTTTGCAGAAACAAAAAAAGATACGAATGTCTGAAGATTTTGATATACGAGATGAAAGTTTGTCTACGGCTGAGAAAGAATTTGAAAACGCTTTACGACCTCTTAAATTCGCTGATTTCAGCGGTCAGAAACATGTGGTGGAAAACCTCGGTATATTCGTTGAAGCTGCCAAATATCGTGGCGAACCTCTTGATCACACACTACTTTACGGACCTCCGGGACTTGGAAAGACAACTCTTAGCAATATCATTGCCAATGAACTTGGCGTGGGATTCAAGATAACTAGCGGTCCGATATTGGACAAGCCTGGAGATTTGGCAGGAATACTTACATCGCTGGAACCTAACGATGTGCTTTTCATTGATGAAATTCATCGTTTGTCGCCCATCGTTGAGGAATATCTGTATTCCGCAATGGAAGACTACAGAATAGACATTATGATAGACAAGGGACCTTCGGCAAGATCAATACAGATAGACTTAAATCCTTTCACTCTTGTGGGAGCGACAACAAGAAGCGGTATGCTTACGGCTCCTCTGCGCGCCAGATTCGGCATAAACATGCATCTGGAATATTATGACCCAAAAACACTGCAACGCATCATTAAGAGAAGCGCAATGCTGCTTAGAGTTCCTATAGACGATGATGCAGCAGTGGAAATAAGTCTGCGTAGCCGTGGAACTCCACGTATTGCAAACTCTCTACTTAGACGTATGCGCGACTTCGCACAGGTGAAAGGCAACGGAACTATAACGGGCGAGATTGCACAAATGGCCCTGCAATCACTGAACATAGATAAATACGGACTTGACGAGATCGATAACAAGATATTGTTGACAATCATTGACAAATTTCGTGGCGGTCCTGTTGGAATCAGCACCATCGCAACAGCTATAGGCGAAGATACTGGTACCGTGGAAGAAGTATACGAACCGTTCCTTATCATGGAGGGATTCATTAAGCGAACACCTCGTGGAAGAATGGCAACCAAACTGGCATACGAGCATCTAGGCAGAAATCCTTATGTCGGAGATTCAATGCAAGCAGATCTGTTTGAATAGAAAGAACTGCTATTTAATACGAATTATTTGCATATAACTTAATAAAAGATTAATTTTGCAGCAAATTAACAGATATATGAGAATAGGATTATTCACAGGTACATTCGACCCTTTTACAATAGGTCACAAATCAATAGTCGACAGAGCGTTACCGCTTTTTGACAAATTGATTATTGCTGTAGCGTTAAGTAACAGTAAGAATACTTCCAGTGAAATAGAAAAACGTGTGGACGACATAAAAAGCATTTACGAAGGGATTGACAACATTGAAGTGAAATCTTATAGTGACCTGACAATAGATATGGCCAAAAGAGAAAATGCTCAATTTATTGTTCGCGGTGTAAGATCGGTAAATGACTTTGAATATGAACGCGAGCAAGCTGATGTCAATCACTTATTGAGCGGAATTGAAACTATTTTATTATTCTCTGAGCCTAATCTTTCGATTGTTAGCAGTTCTATGGTAAGGGAACTGAAATCATTTGGCAAAGATGTGTCTGACTTCTTACCGAAAAAAGATTAATTCATTAATGATATGATAACATACGATGTAGACGGCGTTAAAATGCCAAAGATAAAGAAACGTCTAATCAATAAATGGATTAAGGCTGTGGCTGCTACTTATGGCAGAAAAACAGGCGACATTGGTTATATGTTTGTTGATGATGAAAAAATTCTGGAAGTAAACAACGAATATCTCGGACACGATTACTATACAGACATTATCACTTTTGATTATGACGAGGATGACGTGATAAGCGGTGACTTGGTGATAAGCCTTGATACTGTACGTACCAATGCGGAAAAGTTCGGAAAAGATTACACTGAGGAACTTAATCGCGTAATTATTCACGGCATACTACACCTTTGTGGTATAAATGACAAAGGACCAGGAGAAAGGGAGATTATGGAGGCTAACGAAAATAAAGCTCTAGCTACATTAGCTTCATTACAAGATTAAACAAAACCTATATATAAATAAAGCCACAGCAAAACCATTAAATGGTTTGAGCTGTGGCTTTATCATTGTTATGTATTCCTTCTTATTGTGATACCATTAACTTAACGGCCTTCATAACAATAGGATTACTTTCATTGATAATTTGGAAATACTCACTCATATCCCACAAATCACGTGCAACAAGAGCTTTCAATTGAAGTTTCAACTGTGGTAAGGTCGCATTCAATTCCTTATCATCACGAGGCTTTATCTTCTGTTTTGCGGCTTCATCGATGATGTCTTTCACAAATGATTCAGGTATCTCATAACGAGCCATGAAATCACCAAATGTAGGATATTTACTCTTAAGTTGGCGACGGTTATTATCTACATATTTAAGATTGGCATTAATAACGATACTGCGCGCTGCCAGCTCTCTGAAAAAACGTGTATACTGTGTAGTGTCAAGCGGAACGAAATAATCAGGCATAATACCACCACCACCATATACAGTACGATGCTCGCGCAAAGTTTGATATTTAAGTGAATCCGCAAAATGTATGCTATCGGCACTATAAAGTTCACCATGTTCAAATCTGTTTTCTATATCCATCGCATAATCAAGTTGCTGTCCCTTTTTATAAGGTTTCTGAATACAACGACCAGACGGAGTGTAATAATGTGCTATTGTAAGACGAATCATACTGCCATCACTAAAATCAATCGGACGCTGCACAAGTCCTTTTCCAAAAGAACGTCTACCTACAACAACTCCACGATCCTGGTCTTGAATAGCACCAGTTACAATCTCGGCAGCCGATGCTGTATATTCGTTGATAAGCACTATAACTTTACCGTCTAGAAGTTTTCCGTCGCCCTGAGCACGATATTCCTGCTGCTGAGCACTTCTACCCTTTGTATAAACAATAAGGTCGTTACGACGCAGAAATTCATTTGCAATCTGAACAGCAGACATAAGATAGCCACCTCCATTCTCTTCCAAATCTAAAACAAGATCTTTCATACCTTGCTTTTGAAGAGATTTAACAGCTTCCATAAACTCCTCATAAGTAGTAACACCAAAACTACCTATACGGATATATCCAGTCATAGGTCGAATTATATATGCCGCATCTATCGTCTTTACAGGTATTTTGTCACGAGTAACTACAAACTTCAATATGCCAGGTATTCCACGTCGCACAATGCCAAGCTTTACTTTAGAGCCTTTAGGACCACGAAGTTTCTTCATTATCAGTTCCTTTGACATCTTCACTCCTGCAATAGCGGTATCATTCACTGAAACAATTCTATCACCAGCTATTATACCAACCTTTTCAGAAGGTCCGTTTACAACAGGCTGAATAACAAGCAATGTATCTTGCACAATATTAAACTGAACGCCTATACCCTCAAAAGAACCTTGAAGCGGTTCGTTCATCTCTTTTGTCTCGGCAGCGGTGGTATATGCTGAGTGGGGATCAAGTTTCTCTATCATTCCACGGATACCATCCTCAACGAGTTTCTTCTCGTCAACAGTATCAACATAAAGGTTACTGATAGCCATTTCAGCTATCTGCAACTTACGCAGGGGACTATCTTTACCGAAGTCTATACTCTGAGCGGACATGCTAAGAGTGAGGAGGCTAAAAAGCAAGAATAATACTGTTCTTGGTTTTACCACATACATACTATATTTTAAAAACATTTTCTTCATATTATTCTTTTTATTAACCTTATCTATTTGTGATTTTAGATTTCTTCTAATAGTTCTTCGTCAGCAATATCCTCCTCAACAACAAGATTGTCGATAATGAAATTCTGGCGTTCCATAGAGTTCTTGCCCATATAATATTCAAGTAGTTTACCGACTTGATCGGTCTTGTGGATTGTAACCTGTTCGAGACGCATATCAGGACCGATGAAATGTACGAACTCATCAGGACTAATCTCACCAAGGCCCTTGAATCGAGTAATCTCAGGATCTGGGCCAAGTTCCTTAATCGCACTTTGTCGCTCCTCGTCTGTGTAGCAATATCTAGTGACAAAATCGCTCTTTTTTTCCTTCTTTCCGACTTTAGCATCTTCCTCTGCAATAACCTTCTTATTCTTTATCTTTGTACGTTTGTTACGTACACGGAACAAAGGAGTCTGCAATACAAATACGTGTCCTTTCTTTATAAGTTCAGGAAAGAACTGCAGGAAGAATGTTATTATAAGCAATCGAATGTGCATACCGTCCACATCGGCATCGGTAGCAACAATAACTTTATTATATCTTAATGTATCAAGTCCGTCTTCAATATCAAGCGCAGCCTGAAGAAGATTAAACTCCTCATTCTCGTAAACGACTTTCTTGGTAAGACCAAAAGAGTTAAGCGGTTTACCTCTCAATGAGAATACAGCCTGTGTATTTACACTACGGCTCTTAGTTATACTTCCACTGGCAGAGTCACCCTCAGTAATGAATATAGAAGACTCTTCTTTACGGTCATCCTTTACATCACAGAAGTGAATACGACAATCACGCAATTTACGGTTGTGCAGATTAGCCTTCTTTGCTCTTTCACGTGCCAGTTTAGTAACACCAGCCATAGCTTTACGCTCATGCTCACTCTCCTTGATTTTATTCTCCATAACTTCGGCAACATCCTGATGAATATGTAGGAAGTTGTCTACGTTCTGCTTAATGAAGTCACCAACGAATTTATTAATGCTTTCTCCATCAGGAGACATCTGTGTAGAGCCTAACTTGATTTTGGTCTGACTCTCGAACACAGGTTCGTTGACATTCAATGCTATAGCGGCTACAATACCGTTACGAATATCGGTATATTCATAGTTCTTGTTGAAAAACTCTTTTATTGTCTTTGCAATATGCTCCTTAAAGGCACTCTGATGAGTTCCTCCCTGTGTGGTATGCTGACCATTTACAAAGCTATGATACTCCTCACCATACTGATTGGCATGAGTAAATGCAATCTCTATATCCTCACCGATGATATGAATTATTGGATAAAGTCCATCGTTGGTCATATTGTCATTCAACAAATCTTCAAGACCATTACGACTCTTTATTCGTCGTCCATTATACATGATCGTAAGTCCACTATTAAGGTAGGTATAGTTACGCAGCATTACCTCTACGATATCATCATGGAAATTATACCCTTTAAAAAGAGTACTATCTGGTTCAAAATAAATATAAGTACCACCCTCATCATCAGTTTTAGACGTCTTATCAGACTTCTTTACACCTTTCTCGAACGAAAGTTCACGTACCTTTCCATCACGATATGATTTCACTACAAAATGTGAACTCAATGCATTAACAGCCTTTACACCGACACCATTCAATCCAACACTTTTCTTAAATGCTTTAGAATCGTATTTACCGCCAGTGTTTAGAACGCTTACCGCCTCAGCAAGTTTACCCTGTGGAATACCACGGCCATAATCACGCACACTGACCCTGAGGTTTTCGTCAATATCAACCTCTATTCGGTCTCCCGCTTTCATTTTGAACTCGTCAATTGAATTATCAAGGACCTCCTTCAACAATACATATATACCATCTTCAGGTAGATTACCGTCTCCTAAACGTCCGATATACATACCCGGACGAGTGCGCACGTGTTCCATATCCGAAAGATGTCGGATGTTATCATCAGTATATTCAACCAATGACTCCTGATTGTTGATTTCTTCGTTTATGTTTTCGTTTTCTGGCATATTTATATTTTTGACTTATTTTATTCTTTCCGCATTGGAATATATCCAATATGAAGAAGCTTTACTTAAATACTTTTTCTGAAGCAACGGCGACGCTTATGGTTTACAGGTTCAAATGCTCCCCACTGGCTCTGCACACCTGTGTTTGATTCCATCTCAACCTGGCTTTCACCCCATTTAATTCCAGCAGCCTGATAGCGTGGTAACAAATCATAGAACAACAAAGCATTAGCTCCCTTTGCTCTATATTCTGGTAATATACCCATAAGCAACAAGTCTATACCGTCAGTCTTATTGAACTTTAGAGCTCTGATAACATGCCACCACCCGAAAGGTAGTAATCTGCCACGATGACATTTCTGTAATGCACGCGAAAGCGAAGGGATCGTTATTCCCATACCAACCATCTTATTGTCAGCTCCGGCATCCTCAATAACAGTCACGAAATCCAGATTTACTATCGGCATATACATCTTGACATATTGATCTATCTGCTTCTCTGTTAATTCAACGAAACCATATAAGTCTGTGTATGTATCATTGATAAGAGCAAACAACTTATGACCATAACCACCTTCATAAACATCCTTCTTTGTGAGTTTACGAATCTTCAAGTTATAGCGCTTCATTACCATCTCTGCCAACTTAGAATACCTTTCTGGGATAGCATCTGGAACTGGAAGGAAATATTCAACATAGTCATTGTCCTTCTCAAAGCCACCAAGTTTTTCTATGTGCTCAGGATAATATGAATAATTATATATCGTCGGCATTGTACCCAACTTATCAAATCCCCATGTAAGCATACCTTCAGGATCCATATCTGTAAATCCTAAAGGACCTACAATTTCATTCATGCCCTTTTGCTTGCCATAATCCTCAACGGCTTTCAAAAGCGCACCGCTTACATCTATATCATCAACAAAGTCTATCCACCCGAAACGTACAGACTTCTTATTCCATTTTTCGTTTGCCTTATTATTAATTATAGCCGCTACACGACCGGCTACTTTTCCGTCTTTATAAGCAATGAAATATTGAGCTTCACAAAAATCAAATGCAGCATTCTTGTCTGGAGAAAGTGTATTTAGCTCATCGCTATAAAGATTAGGAACATCATATTCATTGCCTTCGTAAAGGTCATAATGAAATTCTATGAAGGTTTTTAAATCCTTCTTCGTTTCGACCTTCTTTATTTCTACTAATGACATTATATTTATTTTTTATATTTAAAACATGCAAATTTAATTAAAAACATGCACATTTCAAAATTTACATCATTTTTTTGCAGATTATTAAAGCATGTTGTTCGTTCCAAGCTGTAGTTGCAAAGATATATATATCGCCTCCATCTTTTATTTTCAAACGTTTTCGTAGTTGATCTGTCGACAATGGGAAATTCCTTACGGTGATATTTGCTTGTTCGACACCTTTCAGTTTTTGCTTTAATTCTTTCTTATTAAATGATGATATTGACATGATATGGAATCTACGACCAGGAAAATCATCGATTTTATCGTTGGAAATAAACAAATGAGAGTTTTTTCCTATGCTAGATACATTATAACGTGAAACAATTTGATTAAAACATCCTATTTTCATTATAGACGCATTCGGTTCATAAAGACATTTTGCTTCATCAATAGAAATTGGCAACACTGCAACATTCGATGGTTCTTGTGTTGTAATGAATACATCTTCATTATTCACGCAAAATAGCTTAACAGAGTGCTGTTGTGCATCCTTGCACATGATCAAAAGCAATTCTTTGCATTCGTTGTCAACACTTACGACATGTACCTCAGTAACATATTTAAGTTTTTCTACAGCTGCATGCCAATCAAGCATAGGCGACAACTTTATAATTACCACAGATGCTTTCTCAACAAGTTCATCGCATAGTTCAACTACATCGGGTGTACAGTCTTCTATAGCATAAGTCTTTGCTCCATTTATATCGCGCCGTGCTGGATCAACATAAATCACAGCTTTTTTTCCTTTCATCGAATGTAGATAATCCACACCATCACCACATTTCACATCTGCATGGTGCATTCCTAACAAATCAAGATTGTGCTTTGCGATATCACACAGATGCTGTTGGCGTTCTACATAAACAGCTTTCTCGAAATTGCGACACATAAACGAGAAGTCTACTCCAAATCCACCTGTGAGATCTATTAGCAAAGGCATTCTATCGCCACTTCCATTTTGTAATCTCTCACAAACTGAAGCTTTATACATTGCCGTAAACTCACTAGAACATTGCTCCATAGATATATGAGGCGGATATATCATTCCTTCTATCTCTGCCCATGAAGGCAGTTTACTGCGGGCTATCTGCCAACCACGAATTTGGTCGAGTGCCCACGGCATGTCTATATCTGGAAACTTAGCAGCAAGAAAAGCAAGCTGCCGTACATCTTCAGATTTATGTAAATTAATAAACTCGGAAACGGTCATTCCTCTTTTCCTTCCTCTTGCCTCTTTTCAAGAATCTTCAGCAAATAGTTGAAAGCCTCCAAGCCGATAAGCACCAACAGTGTTGCCGACAATGCCAAAAGATACATTCCTGCACCACAAGTAAGACCAATGGCAGCAGTAACCCATACGCAGGCAGCGGTAGTAAGCCCATGAACAGTATTCTTTTGGAATATTATAGTACCAGCTCCTATAAAACCAATACCACTTACAACTTGTGCTGCGATTCTAGATACATCAAGATGCATCTGTGAGTTAGTAAGTACTCCGTTAAAGCCATAGACTGAGATTATCATGAAGAGAGCAGAACCAAGTGCTACAAGAAAATGTGTACGCAGTCCAGCAGCCTTTTCACGATATTCACGTTCCAAACCTATCATACCACCCAATAAGGCAGCAATAAACAAGCGTAATATAAAATCCAACGTCATAAAAACTCCTTTGATTTATGATTAATTCATTGTAAAAACACTGCATAAGATAACAGAAGCATTAAGCTTTATGGAATTCTATGCCTAGTGTCGCTGTATATTATGCAAAGATAATAATTTAAACATCAAATTAATCATAAATCAAAGAAAATCATTTATTGCTTCTGCTATGATAGCTCTCGTTCATAAACAGATATGCATTCTTATAACCTCCATAGTCTACAACAATCTTCTCAAATACAATTGCAGGGTCAACAGGGGTCAAAACCAAATTGTGAATATCAACACCTCTACTCAAAGGAAGAGTAACAACGCTCTCTACGACCCTTCTTGCAATAGTTGGATAATATATAGAGTATATATTATCTGGGCGTTCATTTAATTTCCCATTAAAGTTGACATTTACATTCTTTCCATTGTCAAGAGACACATAATATGAAAGTCCGCCTTTATTGAGATAGTCAAGTGTAGACTTAACTACAATATGAATCTTTACACTATCCTTTTGATTATCTGCAGCGTTGAATCTATATGTCACACTTGCACCATCTGTAGAATTGGTGTTTGGCATAAGAGTAAGTCCACTAAGCGTACGCCCCATATAAGGAATGACAGTCCATTCCGCTTTAGAATTAGAAGGCTTTGCATTATAATAATGTTCTGCTTCCATTGACACTACCCCATTATTACCCTGAAATGTGAAACCACCAGACGTAATATCAGATACTCTATATAACTTTGGCATCATATCATGTGGGAAATTATCATTCCAACTAGTATAACCTATATGTTTTTGAGTCATCATTCCATTCCATTTTCCTCCGGCTATATCATGATTATAAGCTGCACACAATATAGAGTCCCGTTTAAAAGCCTGTTCACAACGTTCTGCCCATATATTTGCAGCAGGATCATCATTCGCATAAAGGCTATTATTCATCGCCTGTGAATAATACATATAATATAAATTACTCATTGCCTGAACTGGGAATAAAATAAGTTCGTTGTAAGCGTCACGTTGGTCTGGGCGTAATGTGATATACTGTCGCAAAGCCTCTGTTTCTAACTGATGATATTGCGCTACTACCTGTTCCCATTCGCCAGTTTCAAGGTTATATGTATTCTTGTCTAGCATCTCTGCTGTTACTCTACCATTGTATTTACATACAAGATTAAGTATTCTCGCTGCTTCGGCAGCCTGTTCGTTACCAAACTGTTGCTTGCAAAAAGCTAATGTATGTTCAGTAACATTCTCTGGCTTATATTTGTCAGTATTCCACGCCATATCCATAAATAGTGATATAGGATATTCCATTGGTTTTAGATCACCTACATTAAGAATCCACATACGATTTATTCCATTGTTATAAGCTAGTTTCAGTTGTTCGCACATATTCTGAGTAGGAGTCACGTTGAGCCATTTCGTATTTCGTGGAGCACCCACGTAATCTACATGGTAATAAAGTCCCCAACCTCCAGGATGTTTTCTTTCTTTTTCATTTGGCACTCTTCTGATATTACCCCAATTGTCATCACACAACATGATAGTAACATCATCAGGCACACGCATTCCCTTGTCGTAATAATCAAGGACCTCTTTATACAAAGCCCATACCTGAGGAGTCTTTGAAGCTTGTTTACCAGTAACATCACTGATAATTTTGCGCTGATTAACCACTACTTTTTCCAAAAGCTTTGTATCTGCATCTGTACTCATAGCTTCATCACCATCACCGCGCATACCTATTGTCACGACATCTTCTTTACCTTTTATCCTTTCTATACCTTCACGGAAGAATTTATCCAGAGTTGCTTGATTAGTTTTATAGTTCCAGTCCCCATACTCTTTTCTGTGGCGCGCCCATTCCTCATGATTACGTGCCATTGGTTCATGGTGAGACGTACCAATTATAACTCCCATTTCATCGGCAGTCTTACTATTTTCCGCATCATCAGCATAAAAAGCCCAGTTCCACATCGCAGGCCAAAGCATATTACCTTTCAATCGAAGTATCAACTCAAACACACGTGAATAGAATCTATGATCACCATAGTTTGTACCGTAAGTATTTTTAACCCATGACGTGAGACAAGGAGCCTCATCATTAAGAAAAAGTCCACGATAGCTAACGGAAGGAGTTCCGTCGCTATACGTGCCTTTGTTTACATAAATATTATCATGATGTTCTATTGGAACATCTGCCCAGAAATACCAAGGAGAGACTCCTATCTGTGAAGACACTTCGTAAATGCCGTATATAGCTCCGCGTCTGTCGCTACCGGCTATTACCAGTTGTCTACCTACAAAGGTGATGATATACTTCTCGCTCTTCCCACGAAGTTGACGGACATCAATCTTACCTTCCTTTATAAATTTATCTATTATGGTAGAGTGACCTATTGTCCCAACTACAACATCAGCCTTAACAGCATCTGTAAAAACAATTTTAGCCCCACATACTTTGTTTATGTCTCCAGCCAGATTATGAAGAGCAATTCCGACTCCCTTCATCTCATCGTTTCCAACATAAAGATTTACACTGTCGTTGCGATTGAGCATAATATCACCAGAAGTGAAACTTACGAAACGGCTTGCTGCAATTATAGGCATAGCCAATAATGAGATAAATAATAAAGTGATATTTCTGAGCATGTTCATTTAAAAATAAAGTTATTTCTTGAAAAGATGCGGAACAAACTCCTTCAGACAACGACGCCATGTGAGCCATTCATGCAGTGTTCCAGGAGATACATAACTATCAACTTTTACGCCAGCTTGACGCAAATCCTCAATAAGTTTGCCTGTACCCATATTCTCTAAGCTTCCACAGCCAAGGAACAGATAATGCAGCTTTGAATTAACCTCTTGGGGACGTGAGAAGATGCCGTCATAAGTCTTGTTCATATCAAGCCCGAATATAGCACCGCTGAATCCTCCAGCATAAGAGAACTTGTCAAGATTGGTAAACACCACGTCGAAAGTTTGATGTCCGCCCCAAGACAATCCTGCCATTGCACGGTTGTCACGATCACTCTTTGTACGGAATGTCTTATCTATGGTTGGAATAAGGTCATTAAGCAATGCCTTATAGAAAGTAGCACCATAAGAGCTATGTCCTGCCTCATTTGGTCCACCTTTGAAAGGAGCCTTTACATCACCGCTTTCCATAACTACAATCATAGGAACTGCCTCTCCACTTTGGATAAGGTTATCCATAATATTCTGCATCTGCCCCTGATGGCTCCATCCTGTTTCATCTTCTCCCATACCGTGCTGCAAATATAGTACCGGATAACGCTTGTTTCCTTTTTCATATTCAGCAGGAGTATAAACCATTGCACGTCTCCATTCTTTTGTAGACTCTGCATAATAGCTTAAAGAGCGAACCTGTCCCTTAGCTACACCCTGCTGTGGACGATAGTAATTACCTTCTTCACCTTCTGGAATTTCTATACCTCCGGCTTGACGACAACATCCAAAGAATGTATCACTTGCAGGATCAACAATCTGTACACCATCTACAAACATAAAGTAATAATGGAAACCTACAACCAACGGATCAGTTACAGCTGTCCAATTTCCTTTTTCGTCACGCTGCATATCATATTTCTTTCCGCATACATCCACCTTTACATTTTTGGCAGATGGTGCATAAAGACTGAAATAAGCACGATGGTTGCTGTCTATCTTAGGGAATTCATTTCCTGGTTCTGCTGTTGAAGCAACAACTGCATCAGCAGGAATTGCAATCGGTGTAAATACAGGATAACCTAGAAGTGACAACATCTTGTAAGCATAACGACGTCCAAGTTCACGATAGCCAGCTGCATCGAAATGCAAATCATCAGGACCACTAGTGCAACCTTCTGAAGAAATTACATGAGCGGTATGAATAGTTTCTGGCAGTGCGTCGATAATAGGATTCATTGCCACACAACGTCCTTTACCACCAGCTCTTACTACTTCTCCGGCAAGCAATGGCACATCTTCTGACTTCAGATTAAGATCGGCTATTAGCTGATTATATACAAATGCCACTTTGTTTCCCCACATTCGGTCTCCAGTGTTTGACTCTCCCTGATGAAGTAGTATGCCTTTTATCACACCTTCTTTCTGGGCTTTCTTAGCCAATTCAACTAGTCTCTTATAAGGATTGTTGCCATAAGCCTTCAACATACCCTTCATCCACTGAGGAGCGCGAGTCTTTACGTAGTTGTCAACAGAATCACGCATAAAGGTTTCTATGTGGCATCCGCCTATTGCTACTGTGATAACACCCACTTTTACATCTTTCGGCAAACGTTCAACCATAGTTCTGCCGAAGTAATCAACGGGAGTGAGTCCTGTGTTCTCACGACACAAAGGTGGAATAGCAGTGTACCATTGTCCCATCTTTCTGTCTAATTTATGGTCATCCACAGCAGCCATCATCTGGAATCTACTGTCAACACCATCCAAATCCTCTTGTTCAATTTTTGCATTGCCCTCCATATTAGATTGTCCAAAACAAAGGAAGATGTAAAAGTTCTTGTCAGGTGCCGCTTTTACTGCCAACACCGACGTAACCATAGCTGCGCCAACAAGAAGGCGCCTCAATAATACGTTTTTTCGTTTCATGTTTTCTGATTATTATTAACAACAGTGACAAAGTTAAGCATTATATATTATATATATATTAATAAAAGTTGCACAAACTTCTCACTATGTAACATTTTTCTTATTTTGCGTTTCAAAGACTTTGCCTTATGTAACATTTTAAAGAAATTATAATCTGTTTTGTTTTGCTTTTCCACCCTATTACAGTATCTTTGCACAAAGATACGAAATTTTACCTAGACAACATGAAATACTTTTTAATTTTACTATCATTACTATTTTCTATTAATACCAATGCACAAATAGGGAAATTATACAATGGAGACAACCAACTTTCGAGTAGTTTTGTCAACAATGTTTTCCAAGACAAAGACGGTTACATGTGGATTGCAACACGTAACGGTTTGAACAGATATGACGGATACCAATTCAAGATTTTGAAAAAGGAAAACAAGGTATTCGGAATAACCAGCAATTATATTAACTATGTATACCAAGACCGTCAAGGAACATTATTCATTGGCACAAATAATGGTGTGCAGAAAATGGTTAATGGAAAATTTGAGGATATAGTCCTACTTAGAGCAAACGGCAAGAGAATAAAAACATACATAACTGGGATTCTGCAACTTAAAAACGGTGATATCATCGTTAGTAGTTCTGGATATGGAGTGATGAAACTAAAAGGGAAATATGGAACTCCTTATGCTAGAATACCCAAAAACACGAATTATGTAGTTCACATGCTGGAGGACAAGCATGGTCAACTATGGTTAGTTACAGAAGACAAGGGATTACTATGCATTAAGGGAAACAGTATAAAACAATATTTTCTTAGTGCAGACGAGAAAGCATCCATAAAAGACGGGGATATCTGTGAAGATAAAAAAGGAAACATATATGTAGGTACCAATGGAATGGGACTATGGAAATTAAACAACGGTGCAAAACAGTTTGTGCTGATAAAGCCTACCGCCAAAATGCCTATCAAAGATTTATATATTGACCATCAGGGAAATGTATTACTTGGATGCGACGGTATCGGATTATATGTATACTATCCTAATACGGGTCAGCTTTCAGCAAATCCATTCTATAGCAATGATATAAGTCTTCCAAAGACTAAAATACAGACTATTGTTGAAGACCGAAACGGGAATATATGGCTTGGAATGATGCAGAAGGGCGTATTCATGCAACCCGCTAAAAGAAGAAATTTCGAATACATGGGTCCAAAACTTGGAACCTTCAATTATATAGGAACAAACTGTGTTACAAGTATCATTCAAGACACCCGACGCAGATTATGGGTTGGTACGGATAAAGATGGATTATATCTTCTGGATAGCAACAAAAAACTGATAAGGCACTACACAAACGTTCCTGGAGCGATATTGTGCATGTCTGAAGATAAATTCGGACGTATCTGGATTGGCAGCTATCAGCAGGGATGCGGATGGGTCGACGGAGAATCCGCAGCATACCATCCTGTTGACATAAAAGCAGGAAGTAGTTCCAGCATTTTCGGTATGGATATTGACAAAAGTGGTAACATCTGGTTTGCTACTATGGGACAGGGACTTATAAGACTAAATCTTACCAACTATAGCATCACACAATACAGGATGAAAGCCGGAGCAGATCTTAACAGGCATATTAACTCACTTCCAAACGACTATCTTGCAAAGATTAAAGTTTCACATGACGGAACAAAAATATATGTGGCTAGTTCTGTAGGTATGAGTTGCCTTGATATAAAGAGCGGTAGCTGGCTCAGTGTTTTTGGAAGCAACTGCCCAAATTATGCTACTTTCTCACGCATTGTATGTGAAGATCACCAAGGACATATATGGATGGGTACAAACGATGGGCTTTACTGCTATAATCTTAAAAGCAGACAAAGTAAGATGTACACCATGCAAAATGGCCTTCCTGATAATGGAATTGCCTGTATTGAACAAGACAAGAAAGGACGTCTGTGGATAGGAACTGATCATGGATTATGCTGCATGACAACAGATGGGAAGGTAATAAGTTGCTACTATGCTAACAATGGTCTTCAAAGTAATGAATTCTCAGATGGAGCATCTTTCATTTGTAAAGACGGTCACACGATGTATTTCGGAGGTACTGACGGTATCAACTGGTTTGATGCAATAAAGACAAACAATATGTCATGGAAAGCGAATGTTATTATTACAGGAATAATAATTGGCAATAAAGAAAGAAATACTGATATTATGGGCGACAATTTCAATCTGGAATATGAGGACAATTCTTTTTCTATCCACCTTTCTACGCTCACATACGATGATCCAAACAACATTACTTACCTATACAGTATAAACGGTGAAGAATGGACTCGTCTGCAACCAGGGATGAACGAGATTACTTTCAGCCACCTTTCTCCTGGTACATATAAGTTCCGAGTAAAAGCCATGTATAACAACATGTCTTCACAAATAAAGGAATTCACCATGCACATATCTTCACCATGGTATAGTTCTACGGTTGCTTATATTCTATATTTAATTATCATCGGCGTAATAATATACTTTATATACCATTATCAAAAGCGCAAGGAATATGACAGAATGCAGATTCAGGAGCATATTCATGCAGAACAGATGGGTGAAGCTAAGTTAAGGTTTTTCATGAACATCAGCCATGATATACGCACCCCAATGACTCTTATTGTCTCACCGCTACTCCAATTAATCAAGGAAGATGATGATATGCACCGTCGAAGTGTGTATGAAACAATAAAGAGAAATGCTGAGCGCATACTTCATCTTATTAATCAGATGATGGACCTTAGAAAGATCGATAAGGGTATGCTTACCATGCACATGCAAGAGACTGATATGGTGAATTTCATAGATGATGTTTATTCATTGTTCAGCGATCAAGCAAAGATAAAAGACATTGATTTCAATTTTACCCACGATAGTGATACATTGTCTTTATGGATAGACAGACACAACTTCGATAAAGTGTTGGTTAATATCATCTCAAATGCATTCAAGTTTACTCCTACTGGTGGAAAAATTGATATAGAACTTACACATAACGATTCTGAAGCAAATATTGCCATAAGAGACAATGGAGAAAAGATTCCGGAAGAGAATATCAAACGTATTTTTGAACGCTTCTATCAAGCTCAAAACTCTGTAAACGATAATAATATGGGTACAGGAATAGGGCTTGACCTTGCCCGTTCGTTGGTAGAACTTCATTATGGCGATATTCAGGCACATAACATCGACAATGGTGACGGTTGCGAATTTATCGTTACGCTCCCACTTGGTAATTCACATCTTAAACCAGAAGAGATGGTCACCGATGATGATGACAACAAAAAGACGGATTTAATTGAACTGAACGAAGAGGATGATGAATCTGCCGTTGAAGATAATAAGATGAGCCCTGATAAGATTGACATTCTAAACGAGCAATTATCTAACCGTAAAAGGCAAACGATAGTAATAGCAGAGGATGATGACGAGATCAGACAATACCTTGAGCACGAATTATCTGGAGATTTCTATGTAATAGCTTGTCCAAATGGTAAGGAAGCTTTAACAGCTATAATGAAAGAAATTCCTTCTCTTATTATCAGCGATATCATGATGCCTATTATGGACGGTAACGAACTGTGTTCAAAGGTAAAGAGCAATATCAACACTAACCATATCCCTGTTATAATGCTTACTGCTAAAAGCCGTGACGAAGACCGACTTGAGGGGTTGGAAATGGGTGCTGATACATATATCGTAAAACCTTTCAATCTGGATATACTTCGACGCACTATTATAAACTTGCTACACCAGCGTGAACTACTACGTAATAAATTCAACGGATCTGAATCACAAGAGAATAACCTTGAAAAGATAAATGTTGAATCACCTGATAACAAACTTCTAAACCGCATTATGAGCGTCATAAACAATAACCTTAGCGACCCTTCATTAAATGTGGACATGATTGCTCAGGAAGTTGGAATTAGTCGTGTACACCTACATAGAAAGATGAAGGAGCTAACAAATCAAACTCCTCACGACTTCATACGCAACCTAAGGTTAAAACAGGCTGCACATTTATTGGAACAAGGATATCAGAATATCACAGAAGTAATGTTCGCATGCGGATTCACAAATTCAGCATCATTCTCAACAATGTTCAAAAACCTATACGGTAGGTCTCCACGTGAATACATGAAGAATTAAAAGTAGATATATAAACATGATAAAGCCCTCTTGAATTCATCTTCAAGAGGGCTTTTCATTTTCACTCCTCAAATACTTAACAATTACTAACTTGCTATTTTAATCATTCTACTGAAAGTTCCAACACCCTACTCGACCATGCCGTCTGCTTTCCCCAGTCCACACTATGGTTATAAGGCATTTCCAAGCCGTGACTCATAAGATATTCACCGCTATAGCTCTTTCCCTCACAGTCAAGAGGTTTATTGTCGATACGGTTAAGTTCATGGACCTTGTACATTTTGTTTGCATCAAGACCAGCCATCTTTATCAATGGCAAGTGCTGATTGATAAATGTCTCAGTCTTCCACCAATAGAATACAGCCTTCTGCTTTGCATCATCAACATACATAAGACTCGCTACGCCTTTCTTCTCAAAAGGACTTTGCAATCTGTATATATTTCCTAACTGCACAACAGGGCGTATTTCTTTATATTCCTTAATTGCTTGTCGACATAAAGCCTTTTCATCTTCAGTCATATTCTTTGGTTGAATCTCCATTCCTAGTCTGCCGCTCATAGCAACATCAATACGATATTTCAATGGTATAACACGCTGTGTCTGATGATTAGGAGCAGCACTGATATGGCACGCCATAGCTATTGCTGGGAAGAAATAACTCGTACCCCATTGCATATAAACACGCTGTAAAGCATCCGTGTTGTCACTTGTCCAGAATTCATCAAACCATGGAAGCACTCCCCAATTGGCTCTTCCTCCACCGCTTGCGCAAGCCTGAATCACTAAGTCTGGGTACTTTGCACGAATACGCTTACACACATTCTCAAAACCACGATGATACGCAATATATAGATGACTCTGATTATCCATTGGCAGATACTGAGAACCATGATTCATTATTGGCATATTTGCATCCCATTTGATATAGGCAAGATCGGGATATTTTGTCATCAGATTGTCTACTATACCAAACACGAAATCCTGCACCTTCGGATTAGCCAAGTCCAATACAACCTGTGTGCCTCCTCGCCCCAACACGGCATCGCGGTTAGGCGCCTTTATAATCCAGTCAGGATGCTTTTCGTAAAGTTCACTTACGGTGTTTGCCATCTCTGGCTCAATCCATAGACCGAATTTCACGCCATGTTTCTTTGCATCTCTAAGAAGTCCATCAATACCATCAGGTAGCTTGTTCTTGTCAACAACCCAGTCGCCAAGACTTGAATTATCCGTTTTACGGGGATATTTATCACCAAACCACCCATCATCCATCACAAACAGTTCTCCGCCCATAGAGGCGATATCAGCCATCATCTGGTCCATTCCCTTCTGGTTGATATCAAAGTAAACACCTTCCCATGAGTTCAGTAGTATATCGCGAACTTTGTTTCCGTGCATTAATTTATATTCACGTCCCCATTTATGGAAATTACGACTCGCACCGCTAAGTCCTTCTTTTGAAAACGTAAGCGCAAGAGCTGGGGTTGTAAACGTCTCACCCTTTGCAAGATGATATTCCGAGTTGTCGGGATTTATGCCCGCAAAGAAATAATGATAGTCGGTATCGTCAGTGACTGTCTTTAGTTCATAATTTCCACTATAACATATCGCTGCCCCGATGACATTGCCCTCATTTTCACGAGCCTTACCATCAAGAGAAAACATCACCTCACCATGCGAGGTATGGCTATTTCTCGCTCCGTCTTTGTTACTGATAACCATTTCGCCTGGTGCCAGCGGTTCTTCTGATACCTGAGACTCGTTAGCCCATGAACCATACAGATGACTTATCCAAACATCTCCACGGCGGATAGGCAACATTGCTGATTCAAATTCAGTTAGAGTAACAGTTCCTTTTTCCTCATTCTTCACGTCTGTCCATGCCTCTATCATATCTACGTCGTTATAAGCACGGTAATACATGTTTACTTTGATATTATATACAGGATCTTTAAGGTGTATTATGGTAATATTAGCGTTTCCGTCTTGCTTATATGACACGCCTGTAGCAACAAGAGCTGTAGACATGTTTCCGTCACTGTGGCGCATTGCCAATGCAGCCTCTGCCGGGCAGTTCATTCCATAGGCAGGATATGCATCCATTCTTCCTCCGCTGGGAACAGATAGATTCTTAAGGTCTGCAGCATTTAGTCTGCTTCCGAAATAAACATACTGAGGCTGTGCGCCTTTTTCTACATTCAGCACCATTGAGATGCTATGAGTCTGTACAACCACCTGCTCTGCAGATGCAGTGGCAGACCCCATAAATAGTAATGCAAATAATAGTTTAAATTTCATTATGATATTAGTGTTGATTCAACTTTGCAAAACTACAAATAATAAATGAATAACACTAATACTTTTTTTGCCATTTGTAATATAAAAAAAATCCCTGCAACACCATATTTGGGTTGCAGGGATTATTATATCTCAATAATGTTTATTACAGTTTATCCTATAAAAGGATTACTCTGCATTGTTCTCATTATTTTCATTACTTCCGTTGTTTTCTTCAGCATTATCTTTGTGCTCGAAACGACGATTGCCATTATTACCACCCTCGTAGCGATCATCATCATTACGTGGACGACGGTTGTAATTATCACGGCGGTCATCATCACGACGTGGGCGGAAATCACCCTCGCGACGTGGACGATATTCACCACGCTCACCACGCTCACCACGGTCGTTACGATCAGGACGTGGGCGACGCTCACGCTCTACATAACCCTCTGGCTTCTCTAGCAATGCACGACGAGAAATCTTATATTTACCAGTCTTAGGATCAATCTCCATCAACTTAACCTTTATCTTGTCGCCTTCATGGATACCAGCCTCTTCAACAGTTTCAAGACGTTTCCAGTCAATCTCACTGATATGAAGCAGACCATCCTTACCAGGAAGAATCTCTACAAAACAACCATAAGGCATGATGCTACGAACTGTTCCCTCGTAAACCTCACCGATTTCAGGAACAGCAACGATAGACTTGATCTTGTTCATAGCAGCTTCAATGCTATCCTTGTTAGGAGCTGAAATCTGAATATGTCCCTTACCGTCAGCCTCATCAATAGTGATTGTAGCACCGGTTTCTTCCTGCATTTGCTGGATAATCTTTCCACCAGGGCCAATGATAGCTCCGATGAATTCCTTAGGAATATCAAGAGTCTCAATACGTGGAACCTGTGGCTTCAATTCAGCACGTGGTTCTGACATAGTCTCAAGCATCTTGCCCAAGATATGCTCACGTCCTGCCTTAGCCTGCATAAGAGCCTGCTCAAGGATTTCGAAGCTCAAACCGTCACACTTGATATCCATCTGTGTAGCAGTAAGACCATCTTTTGTACCAGTAGTCTTAAAGTCCATATCACCAAGGTGGTCTTCATCACCAAGGATATCACTCAAAATAGCATATTTATCTTCTCCAGGATTCTTAATCAATCCCATTGCAATACCACTTACAGGTTTCTTTATTGGAACACCAGCATCCATAAGTGCAAGAGTTCCTGCACAAACACTAGCCATAGAAGAAGAACCGTTAGATTCAAGAATCTGACTTACCAGACGAACTGTATAAGGATAATTCTCAGGAATCTGACCCTTCAAGCCACGCCATGCCAAGTGACCGTGGCCAATCTCTCTACGGCCTACACCGCGCTGAGCTTTAGCCTCACCTGTTGAGAATGGAGGGAAGTTATAGTGAAGAAGGAAACGCATATAGCTCTTTCCAAGCACGTCGTCAACCATCTTTTCATCAAGCTTTGTACCAAGAGTACATGTAGAAAGAGACATTGTCTCACCACGCTGGAAGATTGCACTTCCGTGAGGCATTGGCAATGCATCAACCTCGCACCAGATAGGACGGATGTCTGTAGTCTTACGACCATCGAGACGCATACCTTCATCAAGGATACAACGGCGCATTGCGTCACGCATAACATCGTCATAATAACGGTGAGCCTCAGCATGCTTCTCTTCCAAATCATCAGCTGAAAGATCAGTATGAGCTGCATCGTAAGCTTCAAGGAAGTCTGCGATAATCTTGTCAAAAGCATCCATACGTGCATGCTTCTCAAGAGCCTGCTTGTTTACGTCGTAAACAGGAGTATAGAGTTCCTTCTTAATCTGCTCGCGGAGTTCTTCATCATTTATTTCACCATCGTACTCACGCTTTACGTCAGTACCAAGTTCCTTAGAAAGTTCTGTCTGAAGTTGACACATAGGTTTGATAGCATCTGCTGCAACCTTCAATGCGTCAATAAGATCCTGCTCTGAAACCTCTTTCATCTCACCTTCAACCATCATGATGTTGTCTGTTGTTGCACCGACCATAAGGTCCATGTCAGCATCAGCCATCTGCTGGAATGTTGGGTTAATCACGAATTCACCGTTTACACGAGCTACGCGAACCTCAGAAATAGGGAAATCAAAAGGAATGTCTGAACAAGCCATGGCTGCTGAAGCAGCAAAACCTGCCAATGCATCAGGCTGATCTACGCCATCTGCAGAAAGCAACATAACCTGAACATAAACTTCAGCATGGTAATTAGAAGGGAAAAGTGGACGAAGTACACGATCCACCATTCTAGAGGTTAAAATCTCATTGTCACTTGATTTACCTTCGCGCTTTGTAAAGCCACCAGGGAAACGACCTGCAGCACTATACTGCTCACGATAATCCACCTGCAAAGGCATAAAATCTGTTCCCGGAACCGCATCCTTTGCTGCACAAACAGTTGCTAGAAGTACAGTGTTGCCCATGCGTAAAACCGCAGCGCCATCAGCCTGTTTTGCAACCTTTCCGGTCTCAATTGAGATGGTTCTTCCATCTGGCAATTGAACTGTTTTTGTAATAACGTTCATCTAAAAATTTAAAATAACTTATTGTTTTATCTACATCTTATAATACTGGGCAAAGATACCTATTACATATGAAAAAAAAGAATAAACGCATAATTATTTTAGATTTTTAATTATAAAGCCGTATTAATTACTTTTCTCATAAGCTATAGACTGTTATACAACCCTAGACATTAGCAGCCATTATTATTACTTCTTTGCATATTTGCCATCAATCCAAATGTCACTGACAATAAAATCTTTTAGCAATAACGCTTCTGCACTAGATGTTAGTGCTCCATCTGGAACACTTTTATAGAATTGTTCTTCTTCTACCGTATAAGGAGCCTTGAAGGTAATAAGAATCCTTGTAAGCCAATTATGATGGTATTTGAAAATATAATTCCACATTTTTGAATCTGCCCAAGTTATGTCTACACACATAACGTATGATTTTCCTTGTGGGTCGATATATGGAGAAGTCATACCAATTCCTATACATCCAATAGAGAAGTCTTTTTCATAGTATTTAAGAAACTCATTGAATTTCTTGTTGATGAAATAACTTTTCTGTTCAATAAAATTCTTGCAAAGATACTGTGTGGTATCCTTTTGCACAGAATTTAAATCATAATATTTAAATTTCTGTGCGCTGCTGTTTAAACAGCACCACACTAATGTAATAACAAATAAAACTTTTTTCATGATTATATTGTTTATAAGTAAGTTGTGAACTTAATTATTGCTATTTATTTAAATCAGTAGGAGTTTTGATTTCTTTAGTATAGCTCCCTGTAACAGATTGTATTTTACCATGAGAATCCAAAGTTATTTTGAGCCCAATCTCAATATATTTTTTTTCATCGGAATCATAAATAGGATACCTTACAAGATAATAAGCTCCTCTTTTTTCTACTTTTAAATTACCCAAATATTGAGCCTGAATGCCATTATCATCTGTAGCAATATCTGCTGCTGAACTATTAGGATCATCTATCTCTAATAAAACAGACTGTTTAAAAGAATTTGAAGCATACTCATTAAGTAAGGCTGTATACTGCTTATAAAAATCATCAAAATTAGGTGACTGACAAATTACTGCAAAACTTGAGTAAAAAGCTCGAATAGACACTTGATTTTGATCTACCTGCTGCTGAGCTTTGCTTACTGTTGGCAATATCAATAAAGCCAAGAGTAAAATTTTAATTAAATGGTGTTTCATCATCATATTTTAAATTATATATATCTTATCATTGGAATATTGCATAAGTTATTACTTATTTTTCTTTAAAATAATTTCATTTATTTCTACAGTGGCAGTTCTTGAAATGACCTTTGATGTAAAAGTCCCACGTTCTGTTTCTATGGTGATTGACTGAGGACATGGCATTTGATTATCTATATACACTATAGTAGCGAAAGAATGTATCTTTGAAAGATCATCATAGGCGTAATCGCCTAAACTAACGCTTAGATTATTTATAATATATGGAATATCACATAGATGCTTTACCATTTTGCACTTTAAAGACCAATCATATTGAGACACATCTGTATATTCAACATTTAAAAAATCACATGGAATAATAGATATTTTATCTAATCCTCTAATACTATCAGATAATAATTCTGATTTATTATCCGTGATTCTGATTTTCTTTATTGAGCTTGTAATGCCATCTAAATAACATTTGAATCCAAAAAGTTGTCTACGCTCGTTTGCATCCTTTAATTTAACCACAATTAAATAATAATTCCCATGGTTCTTGTTTGGAAGTTCTATCCCTTTAATATTGATCTTTTGCATAGAGCCTCCAACAACTTCATAGTTAGGAGTAACAGTCTGCTGGCAACAATATAATGTATAACAGATACAAACAATTATAGGAATTATCCAAATGATATTTTTTTTCATTATTACATAAGTTTATTAGTAAGTTGTGAACTTAATTATTGCTATTTATTTAAATCCGTAGGAGTTTTGATTTCTTTAGCATAGCTGCCACTAACAGACTGTATCTTACCATGAGAATCCAAAGTTACATCGAGCCCTATCTCAATATATTTTTTTGTATCAGAATCATAAATTGGATAACTAACAAGATAAAAAGCTCCTCTTTTTTCTACTTTTAAATTACTCAAAGATAGTTTCTGAATACCATTATCATCTGTAACAATCTCTGCTGCTGGACTATTAGGATCATCTAGCCCTGATAAAACAGACTGTTTAAAAGAACTTGAAGCATATTCATCAAGTAAGGCTGTATACTGCTTATAAAAATCATCAAAATTAGGTGACTGATAAATTACTGCATATTTGCAATAAAACATACGTATATATGATTGATTGCTATCTACCTGCTGCTGAGCTAGGCAAACTGTTGGCAATATAAACAAAGCCAAGAGTAAAATTTTAATTAAATGTTGTTTCATCGTATTTTTTTAGTTCGAAAATATTGTTTATGTGGCTACCTTATTCATTAAAAATAATTGAGAATGGGAGTAACAATTCCGTTGAGTTTACGTAACACAAATAATTATTGCGAATATCCAAATGATTATCTTTTTCGTGATTACACTCTTAGTAAGATTATGTACTCGAAATGGTCCGTTTCTTTCTTTTTGCCGTTTTTCTCATGGTTAATATAATCTTAGTATTCATTTCCTGTTGTGATACTTGGCCCGTCAATAATTTCAGGATTAGGAATTCCTGAATGAATGTCACTATATGCTTTATGTATATCAGAAAGGTCTATTGAAACATCTTTGTTTACGGGTCTGTCTTTGTCAACCAAACTATGAGAGAACAACCAATCGTATGTCTTTTTTAGGTAGAATATACGAGCAGGAGTTCCATGATTGGCTCCTTGAAGCCAATTATATCGCAAGCGAGTGTCATTACCAGAATTCTGCAATTTATCTACTACCACTTCTGACTGCTTAATAGATACTGCCCTATCCGCAGTACCATGAATAATCCAGAATGGCAATTTGCCTAATCCGCTTACATCATGAAGTGAAGTTCCCCCACAAAGAGCCATTCCTGCAGCTATTCGATCTGGATATGTTGCACAAACATCCATTGTCCCATAACCACCAAGACTCATACCAAGCACATAAACTCTTGTAGAATCACATTTGTAGTTTGCCTTTACCCAATCAAGCACCTCCATAATCTTCTTAGGGCTCCATGCTCCACCAGGGTTTTGCGGCACAACAGTAATAGCATCTATCTCTCGTCCTTTCACAATAGCATCAAGAGGTCCATAGCGTCTCACCCTATTTAGATTATGGCCACACAAACTAGCACCATGAAGGAATATAACTACGGGAGTAGTCTCTAATGAATAAAAATAATCCTGCGGAGTATATACCCAAAAGTTATATCCTCCCGGTATCTGGTTCTTCACCGGACGCAGGAAATCATAGGCTGAAGCATTTAATGAGACTAGCATCAGCAATAATATATATATTGTTTTTTTCATAGAAACAGATAACTTATAGACTTTCAAAGATAAGACAAATATGAAACATTTCAAAATTATTTATGCATTTATTGCCATATTTATAATATTATTAATATTTTTGATACAAATATAAATATCAAGTCTTCATTATTTTATTGTAGTTTTTATTTTTAACACTTACATTTGTTTGAAGTTCAAATCAGTATAGTTAGATGTTTAAAGATTCTATAACTATGTTATTTTTAGGTTAAGAGTAGTAATAAGGACTTTTGTTTTTATTAAATTTACTACCTTTGTATAAGGTAGAGCTGCACTCAGCATAACATTCAAACAAGTTTGATGATTCTGCATTCGCTTGCAATACCTTTGTATAAGGTAGAGCT
>NZ_KB890653.1 GCF_000373185.1 Segatella paludivivens DSM 17968 = JCM 13650 | reverse complement strand
GGAATCAATGTCCAGATGCTGCAGGTCGACAAAGGGCATGCCGCAAAGTCGGTACATGGCGGCTGCCATTAACTGCACACGCTTCAGAACAGGACTTTTCACCTCACCGGTAAGGATCTCCTTCAACTTAGGTTCGTCGAGTGCCTTCTTGTGGTTTCNATNNANNCCTGTGAACACANCNTGAAACAGATTGAACACGAACTTAGCAAGACCNGCCATCACCGCCTTGTTGTAGATGGCACGGAGCATNCGCATATAAGTAGAAATGGTGTTGTAGGAATGGGAAGTACGGATAAGGTATTTCTCATAGAGTTTCAGGGCTTGGGTAGTGATGTCGCCGAACCGGATAGTGTCACGTCCAAGAAACTCACTGAAAGAGTGAACGGCACAACCATAAAGATGGGCAGTAGAAAAGCTACCNCAACTTCTTAGTTTGTTGATACATGTCTGTGTAAAACAAGAGAATGTTACTTTCATCATAATAATAATTTAAAAAGTGAATTACAAAAATACAAATCAAAAACCAATAAAAAGAAAGTACAAACCCATTTACAATTAAATAACAGAAGAATCTTTGGTATTTAAGTACAGATTATATATGTCTATTCAAAATAATAGACAAAGCCGGTTCAAGCAGATATACTTTTTCTTTACGTGTACAAAACGGCACATTCTCCCGCAGATTAAACAGATGCATGATGAATACCGTTACAATAATCTGCGGGAGATAATACTTATTAATGATTAAGATTTTCCAGCAGCCTTTATTTTCTTTAGATACTCAGTAGGATAATAACCAAAATCTTCTTTAAAGCATTTGCGGAAATAAGTTACACTGCTTAATCCTATCATATAGGTAATCTCATTTATCGTATACGTATTCTTTAATAGTAACTTCTCGGCATGCTGCATCTTGTAGTGCCTTACATACTCGTTGGTACTAACGCCCGTGAGAGCCTTCATCTTGCGATAAAGAGTAGACGTACTCATGTTTAGTTTCTCCGTAAGGAAGTTTACGTCAAGAACACCACTGATGTTGTCGTCAAGAATTTTGTTGAGATGTTCAAAGAACTCTTGATCTACCTTGTTCATTGATTCCTTTAATATCTCATTTTTTTCAGATAACGACAAATCGTGTCCTGATTTTGAATCGTTTGCCGAATTAAGCAGACGGCGACGCTGTTCAAGAAGGTTGTTAATTCTGCTTTCTACAAGAGAAACGCTAAACGGTTTCGTGATATACGAGTCAGCTCCTGCATCATATCCCTCTTCTTTGGCATCATTGCTGACCTTGGCCGTAAGAAGTATCACTGGTATATGACTTGTACGCTGGTCGTTCTTTAATATCTTGCACAATTCGTTTCCGTCCATGTTAGGCATCATCACATCGCTGATGATTATATCAGGAATAACATCTAGCGCAATAGCAAGTCCTTTCCTACCGTCTTCAGCCTGACACACTTCGTATTTGTCAGCAAAAGATGTAGCGATATACTCACGTATGTCCTTGTTGTCCTCAACAACCAACAATATCTCACGTGAATATTTATCTGCATCATCATGCTTTTCAACGACAGCAGTATTATCTTCTGATTCTTCTGATTCATCAGAATTCTGTTCGCCATGCAATGCATAAGGATATATATTGTCTTCATCAAGACTTATAATGAAATGCGAGCCATGCTCTACGCTGCTGTCAACAGAAATCTGTCCATGATGCAACGCTACCAGACTCTTTACCAAAGCCAGTCCTATGCCTGTACCTGAAGCCTGATGTGGACTATTCTCCTGATAATAGCGTTCAAAGATATGAGGCAACGCATCTGCAGATATTCCATGTCCAGTATCGTGTACGCCTATCTGAACGATTCGATGACCGTCATTGATTACTCTTTCGATGCAAACTTTTATCTCTCCTCTATCAGTATATTTTATAGCGTTTGAGATGAGGTTATCCAAAACCATGTTTATCACCTCATTATCAAAATACATCTTAATATCATTTTCGGCTGACACGAAGCGTATTCTTACACTTTCATTTCTATTGAGTTCCTCGTATTTCAGCATCACCTCATGAACAGCACTGACGATATTTCCACGAACGACACACAATCTTCGATTATCAGTTTCTGTCTTTCTGAATTCCAGTATTTGGTTTATCAGTTCCTGCAATCTTTTAGCGCTCCTGTTTATCACAGCCAACTTATGTTTCACCTTATCAGACAGTTCGTTGCTATGAGAAAAGTCATCAAGCGGTCCAAGTATAAGCGTGAGCGGAGTGCGCAGTTCATGAGTGATATTGGTGAAGAATCGCAATCTCTCATCATTCAGTTCTTGCTGCTGCTCATGTTTTCTTTTTTCAGAAGACAAAAGATATTCCAATCTCATCTTGCGAGAGTAACTACGTAATATGTAGACCGTCAAACTTATGATAGATATTGTATATATGAGTTTTGCCCACCAAGAGAACCAGAATGGAGGATTAACGGTTAAATCCAATGTAGCTACATCGGTAGTCCATTCCTGATTGTGTCTGCGACAGCGTACTTCCAATGTGTAACTGCCATAGGGAATGTCACGAAACGTGATTACATTCTCTTCTGTTGTCTGCCAGTCTCCCTGCAATCCATTCAATCTATAAGAATACTCAACCCTGCCAAGCAAAGAATAATCTCTGACATTGAAATGCAGGGTAAACGTATTATCTTTATATCCAAGTTCTATCTGCTTCTTTCCGATCAGGTTTATCGTGCTGTCGCTCAAAGCCTTTTCGCCAAGAGGGATGTCAACAGCCGTGATAAACACCTTAGGAGCTGCATAATTAGACAACACTTCTGACGGATTGAAATATGTTAATCCTCTAGTACTTCCGAAATAGATTGTTCCGGTTGGAGATGTTGTTACACTTGACGGATTATAGTTACCCAACGCAACATTGTCCTTATATCCATAATTAAGGAACGATGTTTCGCCTTTCTTCAGGCAACTGATGCCCTTATTTGTGCTAACCCATACATTTCCCTTGCGATCTTGTGCTATTGCACGAATATTTGTATTGTTAAGCTTGTTATTCTGACTATATACTTCAAATTCCTTTTTGCGCTCATTTGGAAAGCATACCACACCTTCACCAGTAGCAAGCCAGAAAGCTCCATCATTGCCACGAATAATTCCGTTTACAGTATTTGAGGGGAATCCATTATCGGTGCTGTAAGCATGCTTATGACGTATTGAATGATCATATTTCACTAGTCCGTCACCGAACGTACCTATCCACAGATTGTGATTACTATCAAGACATATTGTTCTAACAAGGCTTTCCTTAATCTTGTATGCCTTTATCACCTTCAGTGTATTTATGTCAACAGTGTATATTCCACTACTTGTTCCTATCCACATCACGTTGCCGTCCTCGCAGAAACATCTCACATCAACAGTTTCTTTAAATATCTTACTGAGACCTCCAGAAGCACGTCGGACGTAAGCATTATCAGAAAAGCATCCAATCCAAACATTACCTTTCTTATCTCGATGCACTACCTGCACTGAACGTCCAGGCAAAGAAATATCAGAATGTATCCTATTTTTTTCTGTATCAAAGACATTCATTCCATCGCCATCTGTTCCTACCAATAGATTTCCCTTTGTATCAAATGCAAGTCCGAGAACAGACTTTGTTGAAATATGCTTTTCAGGATTTACGGGCGAATAACTTAACAATGAGAACAACGGTGTGTTTCGGGTGATGAAGTTTATGCCTGCACCATATAGTCCCAACCATACATTATGATATTTATCCTCAAGAACACAGCGCACACTGTTACCAGTAAGATCAAGTTCTCCATTGCCCTCCTGAATAAGCTCGTATTTGCTGTTGGCATTACCCATATATATACCTGCATTGATATCCAGAATGGCAACTCCTCCCTGCTCAGTAGCCAGCCAGAGTTTTCCGTCAGACATCTGTTTGATGGAGGAAATAAGATGATGCACTCTTCCGCCGTCATTATAATGTATGAATTTTCCATTCAGGGCATCAAACAAGTCTAGCCCATTATTTGTTCCAATCCATATATTCCCGTTTTTATCTCTGAATATACTATGAATCTCATTGCCCGAAATAGAATTCGGATCAGCACTATTATGCTTGTAGTTGTGAGCCACCCTATTATGGGTGTCAATGACAGACAACCCGTCATAAACATGTCCTACATATATAAGTCCATTGCCGGCATCACATACAGACCAAGCCTGATTTGAAGGAAGTCCGCGCACATTCTTTTTATTATAATGTATAAAATGCTGATTGCTCTTATCAAAATATTCAATACCACCCCAATATGTTGTTACCCATATACTGCTATCTGCAGAAGCCGAGATAGATGTTATATCGTTTGTAACAATACTATTGCGATCTTTCTTATCATGTCGATAACTGCTAAACTTATCAGTATCATAATCAAAAACGTTCAGTCCCTCTCGCTGGGTACCAATCCACATCTTGTTATCCTTAGGATCGTCAAGAACGCAGTTAAGTTCGTTTCCTGTGATACTGTTACTTCCATTGTGTTTATAATAGGTGTAGAATCGTGAACCGTCAAATCTGTTCAGTCCCTCTTCAGTGGCAACCCATATAAAACCATACTTATCCATTGCCATGTTAAGCACATAGTCACTTGACAGTCCGTCAGTGATATCAAGAGACTTAACTTGATACTTCTGAGAGAAAGAATTGATAGAGAAAAACAAGAATGATAGTAAAAAGAAATACTTCTTCATGATTGTCTTGATGAAATATATGATAATAAACAGTTGCAAAGTTAGCAATTTTATCTTATATAAAGCAAAAATGACATTCAAATCGTTCAATGAACGATTTGAGAACCTTATTGAACGATTTATGAGTATGCTTATCGTTACAGCATGTTAAATTTGCCGCGTAAACATTATTTTTATATAACTATAACCTAATTTATTTATGGCAACTAAACCTAATTACTTAAGAAGGTTACTTATTTGTGCCTTCGCCGTAATAGCGGGTTTGTCACTGCAATCATGTAGCAGCGACGACAACTATCCAACAGTTGATGGTAAAGCCCCAACTCTTACACTTAGTTCCGTACAACTCAAGACAGAACCCGGACGTGACTTCACTATTTCGGGTGTTGCAAAAGATGCAGATGGAATTAAGTCTATCCGCCTTGTAAACGAGGGACTGAACCTCGACAAGACAATTGATTTGCTGGAATATCATCCAGACTCATTACTTCACACTTACAACCTGAGTTATGCTTACAAAGGTAACAAGGATTGGAAAGGTACAGAATCATTCCCTGTAGCGATTACAGTGGAAGACGTAGGTGGAAGAACCACCACACAAACATTGACGGTATCTACAGACGGCGATTTCACAAGCCCTGTATTTACAACTGCTCCATCTTCACAATTAACAGTGCTGCTTCAAAATCCTAAGCTGACACTGAACACAACAGTAACGGATAACAAAAATTTGGGATACATGATTGTATCTATCCCAGACCTAAACATTAATGACAGTATTAGTATCAGCGGAACTAAATACACATTGAGCAAGTCTTATGATATGCCTGTAAAAGAGGCTTCATATGCTATGACTCTTACAGTTGGTGACGCAGTAGGAAACCGTACTACAACATCAAGTACAATCAAAGTGAGCGATCTTCCTGACTTTGACAACATGTATCTTTCTGATGTTACTGAGGCTGCTGATCTAAACTCAGACCTTTATGGTGTACCTATGTTGATTGAACATACTGGCAAATACCAGTACACAGCACATTATTATAATAAGAAGGCTGGTACACCTATCCGCTTTATTCCACAGAAGACTGACTTCCAGCCTATCTGCTTCGGTGTAGACCCAAGTACAGGTCTGCTTACAAGTAATCCTAGTGTTGGCACACCTATCACACTTAGCACTGTTGGATACTACGAAATTACATTCAACACTGTAACAGGTGAATACAATGTGACAAAGTGGACTCCTTCAACTCCTAGCATGGTTCTTGACGGAACACAGAGTGTAACTCTAGACGGTGATGCTCAGCCTGCACAAATTTGTCTTGCAGGAGAAGGCCTTCCTGGTGCTTCAAACTGGACAACAAACCCTAGCTCTGGAGCATTTATCTTATATCAGGATAAAGCTAATCCATATCGCTTATATCGTCAGGCAACCCTTACTAAGGGCACAAAGATTTCATTTACTATAAGTCAGACTCATATAAGGGGATGGTGGCCAGAACCATACTGGCGTTTCAACGGATCAGATGAGAATGAGAAGAATGTAAAGAATGGTGGTGACAACATGAAAGAAGTTGTTGTACCAGCAGACGGAACATATCTATTCGAATTCGACTATGCACTACTACGCAGTCGCTTCGTATTAGTGAAATAATTCACATTATATATATAAACAATATAAAATATGAAAAGATATTTTTTAATAATATTTGTCTCTATCCTTACTCTTGGACTTCATGCCCAAAGCGTAAAGGTTACAGGACAGGTAACTGCCGCTGCTGACAAGGAACCTATCATGGGTGCCTATGTAAAGGTGGCAGGAACCAAGACAGCCGCGATAACTGACATCGATGGTAACTACACTATAGATGCTGACAAGAATGCAACTCTAGAGGTTAGTATGGTTGGTTTCCAAAAGGCAAGCATTAGTGTTGCAGGACGCAGCGCTATCAACGTCGTAATGAAAGACGACGTATCAGACCTTAACGAGGTTGTTGTTATCGGTTACGGTTCTGTAAAGAAGAGCGACCTTACTAGTAGTATATCTGCTATCAAGGGCGACAAACTTGAGAAGCTAAGCACTGGTAACGTGATGAATGCACTTCAAGGTCAGGTAAACGGTGTACAGATTACAAATGCAGGAAGTCCTGGTAGCTCTCCACGTGTAATTATACGTGGTGTAAGTACTATCAACGGTTCTGACCCTCTCTACGTTGTAGACGGCATGCCTGTAGGAAATAACATTAACTTCCTTAACCAGAACGATATTGAAAGTATGCAGGTATTGAAAGATGCATCTGCTGCCGCTATCTATGGTACTCGTGGTAGTAACGGTGTTATTCTTATCACAACAAAGAAAGGCTCTAAGGGAGCAACTAAGTTTACAGCTTCTGCAACAGTAGGTCTTCAGACTATGCAGAAACCTGATATAGCAGGCGCTTCTGAATACGAACAAGTATTCAAGACTCGCTACACTAACGATAACCAGACTGCACCTTACAACGGTATAGCAAATATCACTAATGCACAGGGAACTGACTGGTGGAAGCAGACTATGCGTGACGTTGCATTGACAGAGAACTATAACTTCGGTTTCTCTGGTGGTACAGATAAGTTGCTTTATTCAGCAAGTATTGGTTACTTTCGTCAGAACTCACAGTACAAGGTTGGTGACTGGCAGAAGCTCACAGCTCGTTTCTCTATGCAGTACAACTTTAATAAGATTGTACAGGCAGGTGTAGACTTCACTCCTAAATATGAGAACTGGCATGACACTCCTGATCTAATTGGAGCAGTCATGACTATGGACCCAACAACACCAGTAATGCGTGATCAGAGTCAATGGACATCAAACCCATATAGTAACTATGCTCGCTCTAACAACAACCAGACACTGAATCCAGTTGCTTCAATGTCTCGTCTTGACAAACATTCTGATGAATACGGACTTCTTGCAACTCCTTGGATAAGCATCAATCCTATCAAGGGACTCACATTCCGCACTCAGTTTGGTATGAATGCTCGTTTCCGTCTCTCAGATAGCTACACTCCTGATTTCCACATTGACAATCTTGAGCAGGCAGCAGTAAGCACCGCTCAACGCAGAATGGAAAACTGGGTAGACTGGAACTGGACAAATACCCTTACCTACATGAATACCTTCAACAAGAAGCATAACCTTAACCTTATGGCTGGTTATACAATGGAGCGTTTCCAGAATTACTATCTTGATGGTAGCCGCGATAAGATTCCTTCAAATGTTGAAGAAATGCGCTATGTAAGTGCAGGTACAGACAACATGCAGGTTAGCGGAACAAACAACTATAATTCTCTTGTATCTTATCTTGGTCGTGTAATGTACAACTATGATGAGAAATACTATCTTACAGGAAGTATTCGTGTTGACGGTTCTTCTAAGTTCACTACAGGAAACAAATATGCAACATTCCCAGCTGTTAGTGCTGCTTGGCGTGTAAGCGGAGAGAACTTCATGAAAAACCAGAAGATATTTGATGATTTAAAACTTCGTCTCGGTTGGGGTAAGGTTGGTAACCAGAATATAGACAACTCTGCATATACAAGTTCTATCATAACAAACCGTTACGTATTCGGAAATCAAATAGCTATTGGATCATCGGTAGGATCTATCGGTAACAGTAGTGTTAAATGGGAAACTGTTGAGGATTATAACATAGGTTTTGACATGTCATTCCTTCAGAACCGTCTTCGCGTAACAGCAGACTGGTTTACGAAGAAGAGCCACGACATGCTTATGAAGAAAGAAAACCTTCTTGTTCTTGGCTACCCTATGTGGAACGGTCAGATGTGGTCAAACATTGGTAGCATGAAGGCTACTGGTTGGGAACTTGGTTTCAACTGGGACGATAAGATTGGTGAAGTTAAATATGGTGTAGGCCTTAACCTTTCTTCTATAAAGAACAAAGCAGTAAACCTAAACGGTGACTACCTCTATACAGGAAGCCACAACGGTGACTTCATCATTCGTAATGAAGAAGGAAAAGCTATCAGCCAGTTCTACGGATATGTTGTTGACGGTATTTTCCAGAACAAGACAGAAGTTACTTCTTATACAAACGAACACGGAACTGCAATGCAGCCAAACGCTCAGCCTGGTGACTTCCGTTACAAGGACCTCAACCACGATGGTGTTATTGACGAGAAGGACAAGACTTATATCGGTAATCCATTCCCTGATTTGATGTTAGGTGTAAACCTTAACGCATCATATCATCGTTGGGATATACAAGCACAGTTCTACGGAACATTCGGTAATGATATCTATAACCTCAACCGTGAACGTTACTTCGGTCAGAATGGATCAAACGTAATGGCAGGAACTCTTGACAAGGCTTGGCACGGAGAAGGTACAACAAACGAGTATCCTCGTCTGTCTGTTAACGATGCCAACCAGAACTACACACGTCCTTCATCATTCTTCGTAGAAAACGGTAGTTATTTCCGTTGCAAGCTACTTCAGATTGGATATACTATCCCTGAGAGCGTACTTCACCTTTGCAGCGTGCGTCTTTCACTCTCTGCACAGAATCTGTTCACTATCACAAAGTATTCTGGCATGGACCCAGAAACAGCATCTATGGGAGGCGTAACACAAGCAGGTATCGACTGGAGTGGTTATCCTAATCCACGTACTATCCTATTCGGCGTGAATGTAAACTTCTAATCTTTTATATAAAATAATATGAAACATTACATATTAGGTCTTTCAATGACCGCAGCCGCACTCACAATGAGTTTCAGCAGCTGTTCAGACTTCCTCAATGAACCAATCCTCGGTCAACAGGATATGGCAAATTACTTCACCACTGAGGACGAATGTGCAAAGCAGTTAATTGGTTGCTATCAGGGTCTCGCTTGTGATGGCTGGTGGCAGATTTACAAAATGTATAATGCTGCCGATATGTGTACTGATGACGAATGGATGGGTAACACCACACAGGATCCAGGTGATTACTATCACCTAGCCCACTATTCAGGCAACACTATTCAGGCTGGTAACTCTTGCCAGAACTTCTGGCAATACAGATATAAGGGTATTCTACAGTGTAATATTGAAATACAGAAGACTCCTAACGTAAAGTTCAATGACGCTGCTCTTGGAAAGCGTTACATTGCAGAGGCTAAGTTCCTGCGTGCTTTCCAATACTTTGATTTGGTTAAGAACTTCGGAGGCGTGCCTTTGGTAGAAGGTCTTATGATGCCTAATGAAGTTAAGGGTATTGAGCGCGCAAGCGTTGCTGATACTTATGCTTTCATCGAGAAAGACTTGCTTGAGGCTATTCCTGATCTTCCTCTTCGCAGCCAGTACAGCTCAGCTGATCTTGGTCGTGTAACAAAGGGTGCAGCACAGGGTATGCTTGCAAAGGTATATCTGTATGAGCAGAAATATAAGGAAGCTGAGACTCAACTTCAGGCCGTAATCGGTAGTAAAGAGTACAAACTTCTAGACAACTTCGGTGATGTATGGAGTATGGACCACAACAACAGTGAGGAGTCTTTGTTTGAAATCCAGACTAATGGAACTATGTCTTACAGTCTTGGTGAGCATTTTTCTGTAGTAGTTGGTTCACGTGATGACGGAGGTTGGTCATGGGGACTTCCTACAAGCAACCTTGACCAGGCTTTCAAGGACGAGGGTGACTCTATCCGCGAGGTATGGACAATCTTACACCACAACCAGACATACGTGCCTAACGACAACACTTGGACTAAAGATAATCCTTACATCATTACTCCTAGCAAGCACAAGAGTGCACGTGCTAACATGAAATTGTTTATTCCAATCGCTAAGCGTCCTTCACCTTACGATGGACCACATATCAACCTGAACTATCGTCTTCTTCGTTATGCCGATGTTTTGTTGATGTATGCAGAAGTTGAGAATGCTTTAGGCAATGACGTTGAAGCTCGTGGAGCACTTAACACAGTGCGCAAGCGTGTGAATCTAGCCGATGTTACCTCTAGTGGAACTGCTCTAAGAGATGCTATCCGCAAGGAGCGCCGTCTGGAGCTTGCATTGGAAGACAATCGTCTATATGACCTGAGACGTTGGAATGACGATAATGGTAAGAAAGCTATTGAAAATATTATGGGCTCTAACGGTACTTTCGTTCACTACAACTTAGTTGAGAGCACTGACCCATACGAAACAACCAATCAAAACGAGAACTCTAACAAGGGTTACAACTTTGTGAATGGTCGTGATGAGTTATTCCCTATTCCAAACTCTGAAATTATTATGAGCGACGGTTCTATTAAACAGAATCCTGGCTATTAATTAATGATATCATTAGGGACTTGCGCCGAAACATTGCGCAAGTCCCTATATATATTTTATAAATCTAAAAAAGAACCGTATGAAGCGATTTTACCTAAGCATACTATTAGCTGCATCTCTATTCACTGTCAAAGCACAGTCTACATTCACAATTACCATGGACCCAACTACCACCTATCAGACTATTTCTGATTTCGGTGCTTCTGACTGCTGGACTGCCGACTACGTTGGCAAGTACTTCAGCGACGCACAGAAATCACAAGCTGCTAAGTGGCTGTTCAGTCAGGGCTTCGACTCAAATGGAGCCCCTGAAGGTATAGGATTGTCTGTTTGGCGTGTAAACATTGGTGCTGGTAGTGCAGACCAAGGTAGCGAGAGTAATATCAAGGATGAAACTAGACGTACAGATTGTTTCTTGTCTAAAGACGGAACATACAACTGGGATAAGTCTTCAGGGCAGCAGTATTTCATGCAGCAAGCTAAACAGTATGGTGTAGACAACTTCCTACTGTTCTCTAATTCCGCTCCTGTACATTTCACTGCTAACGGACTTGCCAACAACAAGAATAATGCATCGGGTGCTAACCTGAAAGAAGACAGCTATGATGACTTTGCTGAATTTCTAGCTAACGTTACAGCACATTTCAATGAGAACGGATACAACATTAAATATATCGACCCTGTAAACGAGCCAGCATTTAACTGGACAGACGGTCAGGAAGGTTCTCCTTGGCAGAACAATGAGATTTCAAAACTCGTACGCGAACTCGACAAATCATTATCTTCACGTAACTTGCCTACACAGATTATCATGCCTGAGGCTAGTTCACTTGACAGACTTTATCAGCAGTGCAGCGATAATAACGGTCGTGCATCAAACCAGATAGAGGCTTTTTGGAATAAAACAAACACTGATACATATATAGGTGATTTAAGTCATGTGGCAAAAGCTGTTGCCGGACATGATTACTGGACTTTCACAACAAACGACGCCCTTACAACAACGAGAGAAAAAGTTGCAGCCGCTGCTGCTAAATATGGGTTAAACGTGATGCAGACAGAATGGAGTATGCTTGATGCTGCTCCAAATGCAGAGACTGGTTTCCCTGATTCTTATGATAATGCTAATGATATGGACATCGCCCTATTCATGGGCAAACTGATACATATCGGTATGACACAGGGTAACTTCATTTCATGGTCATACTGGACAGCGATGGCTCAGTCTATGTATGGTCAGAAAAACCGCTTTGAACTACTGAGATTAAATGCAACAGGTGACGAGAATACTTACGAAAGTTACAAAGATTTGAAGACTGGTGGAACTGTATCTACAACACCTAACCTTTGGGTTCTTGGTAACTACAGTCGTTTTGTTCGTCCTGGATACAAGCGTATCGCTCTTACAGGTGACGGAGACATCAACTCTCTCATGGGAAGTGCATACGTATCTCCTGATGGAAAGAAAGTTGTTGCTGTATTCGTAAATATGGAAGCTGTAGCTAAGGGAGTTAAACTAGCTGCTGATGATTTTTCTAAGACTATTTCGTCTGTAAAGAAGTACACCACTGACGCGACAAACAACCTTACATGCGACGAGACTATCACAGATCCTACATTACGTATTACGGTCCCTCCACGTTCTGTTGTTACTTTCACATTTGATCTCAACGCGACAACAGGTATTACAAACATAAAGAGCGATCCAGCTAAGGCTGATAAAGGAATATATAACCTCAACGGACAAAAGGTCGCTGACTCTGCAGATAAGTTTAACTCTCTAGAGCATGGTGTATATATTATCAATGGTAAGAAACTTATAAAGAAATAATATTGATGAAGAAACTTTCTATTCTCACTGGTATTATAATATCATTCAGTTTAGGCGTTAGCGCACAACATAACACATATAGAATAAAAACCGACAAGCCCATGCAAAAGATTATGCACTTTGGTGCATCTGATGCATGGAGCATGCAGTTTACAGGCTTATGGCCTGAAAAACAGCAGAATCAAATAGCTGATTGGCTTTTCAGCACAGACAACGATACCAATGGACAACCCAAAGGTATTGGTCTTTCTGTATGGAGATTTAATCTTGGTGCAGGTAGTGCTGAGCAAGGAGATAGTTCACAAATCAGCTCTGGCACACGCACAGAGTGTTTCCTTCAGCCTAATGGTAAATATGACTGGAACAAGCAACAGGGACAGCGCAACTTCCTAAAGTTGGCAAAACAACGTGGAGTGAAGCATTTCCTTGCTTTCATGAATTCTTCTCCTGTCTATTTCACAAAGAATGGACTTGCTACAAACACTGGTCGTGGTGGAGATTTAAATCTTCGTGAAGACAGCTACAATAAAGTAGCGAAGTTTGCCGCGAATGTCATGAAGGGTATAGAGCAGCACGATAGCATACACTTTGATTACCTGTGTCCTGTAAATGAGCCAGACGGTCATTGGAACTGGCTAGGTCCAAAGCAAGAGGGTTCTCCTGCCACTAACAGAGAGGTTGCCAGATTGACCAAGGCAATTAGCAAGGAGTTTAGCAAAAACCATATCTCTACCAATATCATGATTGATGAGAGTAGCGATATAAGATGTCTGCTTGGAACTCACATGACTAGTTGGCAAAGAGCCAATCAAATACGCACTTTCTTCTCTAAGGACAGCACAGCGACATATTTAGGCAATACGTATGGAGTACCTAATGTGATTATGGCTCATAGCTATTGGACAAATACTCCCGTAAAATATATGCGAGAGATACGCGAGAATCTCCGCGACACACTAAAAAAGTATAATTTACGTTATTGGCAAACAGAGTTGTGCATCATGAGCAATGATGAAGAGATTGGAGGAGGAGGCTATTTTGACTACTCTATGCGTACAGGATTATATGTTGCCCGCGTAATTCATCACGACCTTGTATATGGCAATGCTGAAAGCTGGTCATGGTGGCGTTCTATGGGAGGCGACTATAAAGACGGACTGATCAGAGTGCTAAGCGCTGACAACTGGAAAACAGGAAAAGCCATTGATTCAAAGCTGATGTGGTCTATAGGCAACTATAGCCGCTTCATACGCCCAGAAGCACAACGCTATGACATCGATGTAACAAATGAAGAAAATGTCAAGGTAAAAGATGGTGAAACAGAACCTTATGGGGTTATGACTTCTGCCTACAGAAATGCAGACGGAAACTGGGTAGTTGTGTTCATCAACTATTCTGAGAAATCAAGAAGCATCACTCTCCCATTGCCTGATAATAAAACATCATGGCTATTGTACCGCACATCAGATGTCACTGGCGAAAACCTCAAACCTGTAGGTTCATCTACTGGCGAGTCTGTTTTAGAGCCATGTTCAATAACAACGTTTATAACTAAATAAAAAGATATTATAATGAAACTATCACGCAGCATCAAACTCATTACTGCCACCCTACTGTTATCTCTCTCTGTAACTACGATTAGTGCAAAGGGTGGTAACTTCACTGTAGGGAAAAACACATTTCTACTAAACGGGAAACCTTTTGTTGTTAAGGCAGCCGAAATTCACTATCCAAGAATACCACGTGCATATTGGGATAACAGAATTAAAATGTGCAAGTCTCTTGGCATGAACACTGTATGCATATACGTATTCTGGAACATTCACGAACAGCGTGAGGGACAATTCGACTTCACTGGCAACAACGATATAGCGGCCTTCTGTAAATTGGCTAAGAAAAACGGTATGTATGTCATCGTACGTCCCGGACCTTACGTATGTGCAGAATGGGAAATGGGAGGACTACCTTGGTGGCTGCTGAAGAAAAAAGATATAAGACTTCGTGAAGATGATCCTTATTTCATCGAACGAGTTAAATTGTTTGAGAAGAAAGTTGGCGAACAGCTCGCTCCATTAACTATTCAGAACGGCGGACCTATTATAATGGTTCAGGTTGAAAATGAATATGGTTCTTATGGTGAAAGCAAGCCTTACGTTTCTAAGATACGCGACATCGTTAAAAGTTCGGGATTTGACAAAGTTGCTTTGTTCCAGTGTGACTGGTCTAGTAACTTTGAGAAAAACGGACTTGATGACCTTGTATGGACAATGAATTTCGGAACAGGTGCCAATATCGACCAGCAGTTTAAGCGTCTTGGTGAACTACGCCCTGATGCTCCTAAAATGTGTTCTGAGTTCTGGAGTGGATGGTTTGACAAATGGGGTGCACGCCATGAGACACGTCCTGCAAAGGATATGGTTGAAGGCATTGACGAAATGTTGTCTAAAGGCATATCATTCTCACTTTATATGACTCACGGTGGTACTAGCTTCGGTCATTGGGCTGGCGCTAATAGTCCTGGATTTGCACCTGATGTAACATCTTATGATTACGATGCGCCGATAAGCGAATCAGGACTCACTACACCTAAGTTCTGGGAACTGCGTAACATGATGCAGAAATACAACGACGGAAAGAAACTTCCTGCTGTTCCTAAACCTATAACGCAGATTATCTCTATTCCAAAGATAAGACTGAACGAATTTTCACCACTTATAAACGGTTGCGATTCTTTCGTCAACACGGGCGATGACCTCACTATGGAGGCTGCTGACATGGGATGGGGTTCAATGGTATACACAAATACCCTACCTGCTATTGCAAACCCAAGTACACTTTATATAAATGATTGTCACGACTTTGCACAAGTATTTATCAACAATAAATATATTGGTAGTATTGACCGCGTGAAGAATGAGAAGAGCATCTCTTTACCAGCTGTAAACAAAGGCGACAAACTCACTATCGTTATTGAGGCTATGGGACGTATCAATTTCGGACGCGCAATAAAAGACTACAAGGGTATCACGAAGGATGTAACGATCGACACAAATAATGATAATCATCTTCTAACATATACTTTGAAGGGTTGGCAGACTGCTAAGATTGCAGACGACTGCAACACTGCAGAAAAAGCTTTGAATAAGATTAGTCAGCACGCCACAGACGATGTTATGGGTAATCGCGGATATTATCGCGGCTATTTCAATCTTAACAAGACTGGTGACACATTCATTAACATGGAGACATGGGGTAAAGGTCAGGTATATGTAAACGGACATGCCTTAGGAAGATTTTGGAGTATCGGTCCTCAGCAGACATTATACATGCCAGGATGCTGGTTGAAAAAGGGTAAAAACGAAATCATCGTTCTTGATGTAGTCGGTCCTAAGCAACCAGTTGTATGGGGACAGGATACGCCTGAACTTAACAAGTTGCAATTAGAGAAGACCAACAAGCATAATGCTCCTGGTGATCGTCCAGACCTTAATTCTGCCACTCCTGTCGCACAAGGCAGCATGAATGCAGGTAATGGTTGGCAGACAGTTAAGTTTGATACTCCAGTAAAGGGTCGCTATATTGCTATACAGTGCAATTCTACTCAAACAGGTGATGATGTATTGGCAATAGCAGAGTTATATGCTTTGGATGCTGATGGCAACCGCATATCACGTGAACCTTGGACTGTTAAGTATGCTGATAGCGAGAACGAGACAGGCAATCATCTTGGTGATAAAGCATTCGATTTACAGGAGTCTACATATTGGCAGACTGTAAAGGGTACTTCTCTCCCCCATCTATTGGTAATTGACTTGGGAAGTAAGCAGACTATCACCGGAATACAGCAACTCCCAAGAGCTGAAAAAGATGCTCCTGGAGCAATGAAACAATATAAGATATACGTTTATTAAATCCTATCAAAGATTGTATATATATAGTTAATCAACAATCAAAAAAATGCTAATGGCAACACCCTATATAGGATGTTGCCATTTTTTATGTTTAGTATTTACAAGTTTACCTTGTTATTTCAGCAATTGCAATGTATAGCTGAATTCTGTATTATCCGACCACACCATGTATTTATCCAAAGGACGAGGACCACATCCATTAGAGCCTACTCCCAATGTCTTTGTAGATAGCGTGAATACAGTAGCATTACTAGCAGGTAAATCTATCTTGTATTCCACATTCTGCATCTGTTCATCAGTGTAAGGCAAAGCAGAAACCTGCATCAAGTTACTATCTGATTTAAACATAACAGAAGGCATTCCGTTTCCGCTGAATCTAGACCAGCGTACTTCCTCATGATTTCCATGCTCCATAGGCTTTTCATATTCATACTGATTATTCACGTCTAGCGTATATATGCCCACGTCAGAGGCTGTCTTCCTATCTGCATAGTTCTCTATAGGACCACGACCGAAATAAGTCATCTGGTCAAACTTCTTATCAAATTCATAGCGCACTCCTATTCTTGCCAGATTAATACGCAAGCCAGTAAACTGAATCTTATTGTCTACCTTCACATCGCCATCGCCATTAATAAGATAGGTAGCAGTGTGATAAGCTCCAAAGCCCTGTTTGCCTTCAGCCTTAACAGTCGAAACAATCTTAACTGAGTATTTATCAACTGGCACAACTTTCATGTCAACCAATGAATATTTAAGACTGTCCACGCCAAATCTGTTCCATTGACCGTATGCCCACATATCATCATCTCTGTGAGCAGCGCGCCATAGATGAAGTTTTGGTGAACCATCTTTAGCTAAGATGTTTGTTCCATTTTTCTCTATTTTACTTAGTAATCCACTCTTCTTGTCAAAAGATAGTTCAAATCCAGTTCCTTTCACATCTACAGAATTTGGATTCTGACTCACCTTAATTGGCATCTTTGAATTGCTTTCAAATACAGGAGGCGTATTCATTGGAAGTTTGAATTGTTCTGATGCAATCTCAAATCCCTTGTCTGCCCATATTGTTGCATCCTTCAGTTTGTATGAAACTCGCAGGAAATATTCTGCATTAGGATTTATATTTTCCAATTTATATGGCACTCTCACATAGGCTTCTCTTCTAGCATCGATATGTGGCAATTGTAATATTCCATTATCTATTACCTTTCCATTTTCAGATAAGCTCCATGTAGCTTCCACTCCATCAAGAGAAATAAACTGATATTTATTTCTTATCCTTATCATACCAGATGTAGGCTCCAAGAAATCAGTACTGATCCATTGATATGCCTTTTTCATTTCTGGATAATGTGGCTTCACGTGAGTTCCCTCTGTTGCACGGTCGTAAGAAACGACTCCCTTATGTATAAAGTAATGGTCGTTAGGGAATTCTCCAAAACCACCTCCATAAGCTAATATTGGATGGTTAGGGTCTCTCTTGTTCCATAAAGCTTGATCCTGATATTCCCATATTGCACCTCCTACAATCTCAGGGTTATTATCAAATACTTCAGAGTATTCAGCAAGCGAACCCATTGAGTTAAACATTGCATGTGCATATTCGCATATATAGAATGGTTTTGTGAGACTCTTGTCTTTAGCAATTCTTGCGAAATCTTCAGGCGTACCATACATTCTTCCGTCTACATCAGCAGGATTATTAGGTCCCATTCCAAATCTCTCGTAGTGTACAAATCTTGTTGGATCAATTTCTTTCACCTTCTTCATTGCTGCGACAAAGTTAGAACCTACTCCTCCACATTCGTTTCCTAGTGACCACATGATCACTGATGGATGGTTTTTAAAGTTCTCCACATTTGCTACATTACGATCAATGATTGCTGATTTCATTGTAGGCTCTTCATCAAAACGATGATCATATCCATGACATTCACAGTTAGCTTCAGCAACGAGCCATATTCCCCATTCATCACATAGTTCATACCATCGTGGATCATCAGAGTAATGACAAGTACGCACATGATTACAGTTACCCTGCTTTATCACCTGCAAGTCTCTTATCATCTGCTCTTCTGTTATAGCATGTCCCACGTCTGACCAATGTTCATGGCGGTTCACACCTTTCAACTTTATAGGAACACCATTTACGGTCATTATTCGTCCCTTTATCTCCACTTTTCTGAATCCAACTTTCGACGATATTATTTCGCCTTCAGTATCTGTTAAAACAAGTGTATATAGGGTTGGAGTTTCAGCAGTCCACTTATCAGGGTTTTCCACGTTCAACTTCATATCAAGCTGCTCTTCCTGTTTTGCCCCAAGTTCTTTTCCGGCAACGTTTCCTTTGGCTATTTCTTTTCCTGTGTTGTCATACAGTGTAGCTGTGAGCATTTGCTTCTTCCCACTCTTTTCACCATAGTTCTTAATTTTAGCCATCACATCAAGAGTAGCATTTTTATACTCCTTATCTAAATCTGTCTTCACAAAGAAGTCGCGTATATGCTGTTGCGGTGCACTCCAAAGAGAAACATTTCTAAAGATGCCATGCAGACGCCACATATCCTGATCCTCAAGCCAAGTACCAGAACTGTATTGATATACTTCTACTGCCATCATATTCTTTCCTGGCTTCACGTATTTCGTAAGGTCAAACTCAGCTGCATTTCTGCTATTCACGCTATAGCCTACCTTCTTGCCGTTCACCCAGATAAAGAAAGCGCAATCCACTCCGTCAAAGGTTACGAATATGCGTCTTCCTGTCCAATTAGCAGGAACTTCAAAGTCACGCCTATAGCTTCCTACAGGATTACGTTCTTTATAAGCCGTGAAATATTTCTCAGGTTCACTCATCACGTGAGGGAAATCCCTCTTAATGGTATATCCATTGTTTCTGTAAAAAGGTGTTCCATATCCCTGTACTTCCCAGTTTGAAGGAACAGGAATATCTTTCCATGAAGATACATCGTAATCCTCCTTATAAAAGTCTACAGGACGTTTCTCTGGACTTGGCACCCAATTAAATTTCCATAATCCATTAAGGTTACGGTAAAAAGATGAAGCATGGCGCTTTGCAACCAGCGCCTCTTGCAAATTAGCATAAGGCATCAACGTTGCGTGATAAGGCTCCTTGTTTATGCCCAAGCACTGTGGATCTTCGATTTCTGCAGGATAGTCCACTCCTGGCTTTAGTTCTGGTGGATTACCTGCGTGAACTTCACTTGCAAGCAATCCATTCATTGCGACTAAAGATAGAATCGCAATTCTGATTTTAGATTTAATCATGATTTATTAATAATTTTCATTAACTAGATTACACATTTTACAACCTATTTGCGGCATTTTATGTATGTCGTGGCCTTATTTGATTATTGCAAGATATTATATAATATATTCTCTTTTCAAAAAGAACATTTCTTAGCGGCAGTAAAAGTATATCAATTATTTAACACTTACAATATTGAAGTATATAAATATTATTAATTTTATCAAACAAACTGTCATTATTAATACATCATATATAGCTTTCATGGTTATCATTAAATTGTATAAATCAAATAAAGGATGGCTTATCATCTGATATTTGTTTAATATCAGCAAAGCCATCCTTTATTATTTGAGTAAGAAATTACAATTACATGTTGTCACATACTTCTTTCTCGTTCTTTTTCACCTTCTCTCCCTTTTCTACCAAACGAGCAGAATAACCAATCTTCGTAAATCCCTTTATCAGTTTATCAGAATTGGTTTTGTCTGCATCATATTGAATAGTAACCGTCTGATCAGGAATACTGGTATCAATTTTCTTCACACCCTTTTCAAAACGCATGTTCATTTTAATTTTGTTTTCACAGTTTATGCAATGCATTTGAGGTGTTGTTGTGAAAACTAATGTTTTGATGTCTTTTGCAAGGCCTACTACTGAGATAAGCATCATTGCAGATAATAAAATATACTTCTTCATTTTTTTAAATTTTTATATGGTTTATAATCTTCCTATATTAACTCTAATTCCTACGTAGCCAACAGCTCCATGAGATGGTCCCCACACCATTGTCGGGTCGAAAGTTTTACTCCATGGATCCTCTGCATTGATAATCGTTTGCTTTTGTTTAAAGCCTGTAAGATTTTCACCACCAATATATACAGAGAAGTGGCGATACCAACGTGTTACTTGTGCAGATAGTTGTTCATAAGGATGGAAACGTTCAGCCCATGACATCGTGCCATCAGTTTGCTTATACGGAGTAGGCATACGTCCACCACCATTCAACTGCAATGTAGCGTCAAACTGCCATTTACCAAGCGGTGTCTTATAGCTTGCTGTGATCAGTCCCTTATATTTACTGGTAAGCGGTTTTTCCATCAACTGCCCATTATAAGTAGTCTTCACGTCGTTAATTCTATACGCAGCTGTCAATTCCATACCTGTGAATATTGGATAACTGGCATCCACTTGAAATGTATTTGAATAAGACTTTCCCGAAAGATTCTCTATCCTTATTTGCGTAGGATCACTATCATAATCTATCACAGCCTGATTACCGAAACGAGTATAATAATATTCTGCATTAAGTTTTAGAGTCTTTCCCAGCAAAGGAATATTAAAGGCACTGCTTGCACTATAATTCCATGCGCTTTCTTGTCCCAAATCTCCAATCACGAGTTGCCGTCCACTACTAAGCAGATAATTATTCTCTGCCAAAGCATGAACAGTTCTGTATCCTTTTCCAGCTGATAAGCGGAAGCTGAATATTTCATTTGGAGCAAATCTCACATGAAAACGTGGCGTGATAAACGTTCCAAACATACTACTATGATCAGCACGAATACCTGCCATTGCTACTATTTTATCTGATAGCGTATAGGTGTATTGTGCATATATTCCGGGAGTTGTCTCCTTTTCGTTATGCGCATCCAATCCAGCATTAGCAATGCTTTGTCCAAAATAGTCGTGATTTATCGACATACCTAATGAAAGGTTGTGGCTAGACGTGAAATTCGTCTCAAACATCATCTGAGCATAGGCATTCTTTTCATTCACGTTATATTGCTTATCACCATACAATGCATCACTCTGATGCATAGAAACATTAGCCATCACAGCGATGTTTGTTCCATGAGTCTTGTCCAGAATAAACGCATTTTTGATATATCCCTCATATCGATTATTTTTAATATCGATATTATATAGACGGCCAGTGTTCATAATCGAATGATTTGTTTGTCCACCTTCTCGTTCCTCGTTTATAATGCCAACACCAGCATGAAAAATATCTTTATCACTCTTTATAACCCACCTGTTCTGAATATTCCATTGCTTCACATTAGGATTATCAAGAAAGCCATCATGATTATCATCGTGGTGTCCGTAGTCTTTCTGCTGATGCACCAACAATTCAGTACTGACCTTCTTGTTTACGTGTATATTCGCATCAGCATTAACCTCTTGACGACTCAAAGTATTTCCATACAGATTTAAAGTGAGTCCCTCTTCAGCCTCTGGCTTCAAATATTCCACATCAATCTGTCCCGTTATACCTTCATATCCGTTTTTCACCGATGACAGTCCTTTTGACACCTGTATACTGTTTATCCATGTTCCGGGCACATAATCCAAAGAATATGGAAGTGCTGCCCCACGGAAGTTAGGCATATTTTCAGTCATCATCTGCACGTATGTACCACTAAGTCCCAACAACTTTATTTGTTTGGCTCCAGTAGCAGCATCCGAATAATTCACGTCAACAGAAGGATTTGTAGTAAAACTCTCCCCTAGATTACAGCATGCAGCCTTAAAAAGTTCTTCCTTATTTACTTTCAAACTGTTTATTGCCCCGCTCATCCTACTTGTTCCAGGACGACGTGCTGTTATCGTTACATCATGTAGATGATGAAGTTTTATTGTATCTGCTTGCACAGAATCATTGGCATTCGCAAATGCGGGTAGCCCAAGCATTATAGCAATGCCTGTAAATATATATTTCATTTTATGATTGATTTTAATATTATACCATGAGTTTAGTGAAACTCCCCCTAAAGGCAATCCCACAATAAAAAAACGGATAACATTAAAATCAAATGCGCAAGACTCTAATTAAGCTCAGATACTCTCGAGGTGGGCCACCTCTTACCAAATCGAATATCCGAACTATAGGTTTGATTTGAATACTAAATAACCATTCAGCAACAACGCTTGGAATAATGGCGATAAGTGGTTGAACTGCATTAAAATCATATACAATGCTATGAGCAGCATTCGAAGGCGACAAATGCACATGTTCAACGCTCATACAATCAGAAGTTGGAGAACATCCCATATTGGATTTATCCATACATGTTACAGCCCTCACGTCACCACTATGCATACAGCGCACTACATTAAAGCCCGGTCCCATTAAGAGAACGGTCATCGACAGTATCACTGACATCAATATGTGGATATACTTCTTCATTTTAGTTGCAAATATACTGTATTTTTTGCGAAACTGAAATACCATATAATAGGTATTTTCATTATTTGGTGCAAAAACAAAAAAAGAGAATATGCTATTTACATATTCTCTTTTGTATACTTTCTGCCAATATTCCTATTAAGTTTTATTACAAACCTGATTATTCTGGATAATACTTAAATTGATCATCCATCCAATCAAACATTACCTGATGGAATAGTTCATGATTTCCTTCTTGGCAATGTTCTTCAGCTCCATCTTCTCTTGTAAATCTATATACAGTCTTTGGTGATTTTATGGAGTCTGTCAATTGTTGTAACTGGTCTTCTGACACAAAGTGATCAGCTTCACCGATTGTAAGCAATACAGGACATTTAATTTTATCAGCAACACCACGCAGAGTATATTTTTTCATCTCCTCAAACACCTCATAGCGATGTTTTAATCCCATCACCCATATACCGTTATTGAGCAACCATCTTAGGCTAGGATTCTTTTCTTCAGCCATAGCTAGCAATGCTTCTTTCTTTTCGTTAGGCAATGTTTCAAGCACTTTTAACTGTGGGTTCTGATTTAGTGTAGACTCGTATGTATCATAAAACACATTGAAAGTAACAACAGCCTTTATTCTTTCGTCAAATGCAGCTGCTCTTGGAGCAAAATATCCACCAAGGCTCATACCAAAGAGAGCCACAGCATCCTTATCAACATCTGCACGTTTTGAAATAAAGTCAGCAGCTGCTCCTACAGGAACTTCTGTGTCGTGGCGCATAATGAGATTTTGAGTGCGTAAAGCCTGTCCTTGACCAGGAAGTTCAAATATCAGACAATTATATCCTCTATCTATTGCTGGAGCGGCAGCGCAGAAGTAAAGTTCCTGCAATGTTGAGTCATATCCGCCAATAGCCATCAATGTTGGTTTTGGTGTCTTTGGATCATAGTCATGCGAACCAAAGAAATACCCTTTCAGATAAGTATCCTGATAAGGAATTTCCACTATTTCATAATATGTTTTAAATAACTTCATTGCTTTTTCAAAAGTAGCCACACTCTTTTCAAAGTTCAGCATTCGTCTTGGGTCTGTTCCATCAAGAAAGAACTCTGCTGTACGATAATAATTATGGGCTCTTAAAAAAGCTTCTTTAGCACTAGTTTTATGCTTTCCTTCCAAACACTTCTCGGCTCTTAATGCCGTCTTATCTGCTGTTTTTGAAAACTCCTCATACCAACTATTAAAGTCACCTTCTTTTATGCGTGCTGCGGTAGCCAATGCTTCACCAATACTGGCGCCATGATAGCGCGAATAACTTACTGCTCTCAATAACTCGAATGAGAATGCCTGATCATTAAAATATAGTTTCATAGCGTTCCTAATTTTTAAAATTACTATTTAATGTTATTCTGAATAAGTTCTAAGAACTCTGTATCTGCAAATTAAATGCATAATTTCGACATATCAATATTTCATTAACTTAATTTACAAATGATGAAACATTAGGAACATCAAATAATACAAATAGAACATCATGCTTAGATTAAGCCTCCAAAATCATGTCAATTATAGTTCTATCATACAAAAGGTCCCGAAAGGATTTACATCACTTTCGGGACCTCTACATATATTGTATAATGTCTTTATCCTTTTATATTGCGTATTCGATCGTAATTGCGTCGTGTCAGCAACTTCTGACTGATAAAGGTAACGATGGTTCCTGTAATAAGTGTTGCGATTACAGTGCCCTCTTATTTTAAAGGAAAATATAACAATATTAATACTATTATATTCACTACTGTCAGGAGAAAAAAAATATCACCGCTCTGTAATTAGTTAATTTTCAGTTGCTTATGATGAAATGTATATTTTTCGATAAGGATTAGATTACGAATCTACAATGATATACAAAATAATCCGATAACTCAATAAGCTATCGGATTATTTTTATTTATAGATTTATTCAATCGTTATTAACCTATTTCTGGGTGTTCTTCCAAATACATATCCCGTAAACGTAATCCTAAGACAAAGCAAAGATCATTTACTGTAATATCGTATTTGTCACCATTTGGCAGTGTCCATGTCGGCTCATTGTACACATAATTCTTCAAAGAATTAAATGCGATCGTTGGGACGAGTGAAACACAAGCTGCATTTGACAACTGTTCAACATCCAGTGCAACTAATGGCTTGTTGTCTGTTATATATTTAAATAAAACATCTTTATTTGTCGTCAAAAAGGTTTCGCCATCAATGGCATCAAACAACTTCTTGCCTGTTTCATTCAATTTACGTGGACTTGCTTTCATTGAAAAAACAGTTAATGCTTTTGGATATTTCTCAACTAAAATGGTTTTGATTTTAGTTAAATCATCATGATGTGAAGTACATGGAAAGCTACCGAGGTTGTTTTTTAATTCCACTGTAGTTCTCTCAATATTATCAATTCTTTGGGATGTCTTTCCCATTTTAAAAATCTTGGAAAAGATAAACCATACACCACCGAGAATTGTAGCTATTATTGTTAAGATAGTTCCTATAATGCTTAATATACTCATATAGTTCTAAATTTGAACTCAGTGCAAATGTACAAATTTAATCCGACAAATCAATCAAATAAAGCTATATTTTAAGAAATTATTCACTTCACACACATATAAACCAAAATAAGTTGTTAATACACTTGCAAAAATCTGATTTACCCAAATATTTTCTCACAGATTCCCCCACCTACCTGTCTTTCCTCTGCGTCATCTGTGCTATCTGCGAGAGAATAACACGCAAACTTACTCAATCTATTGCACAAACGAAACCCCAGTGTCTCCCGCAGATCTCGCAGATTTACGCAGACGAACCCCAAAAACTACAATAACTACAAACTGTCTTTCTCTGCGAAATAATGCAGCTTGCTGCATTCCTCTGCGTGATCTGCGCTATCTGCGGGAGAATACACGCAAGAGTACTCAATCAATCGGCACAAATGAAAACCCTGTGTCTCACGCTAATCTCGCAGATTTACGTAGACAAAACCCAAAGTGGGGCTAATGAATCTACTAAAGCAAATGACGCAGAGAAAGACATTTGTGTAAGCTTATGCTGCTCATTTCTGGAAAACATAGCAACAGCACCATCGAAAGAACACTATAGAATGAAATTAACAATGCTTTACCACCAACAATAGGTATCGTATAGTTTGCATTTATTAAAGATATAATATCACAAGAAAAGGTAGGCTAATGTTAATTTAATATTTACTTTTATTAAATAAGTCATGTTTTTTGCGCAAATAACTAGACTTTTACTTATATTTGCAACCAATAAAGACTGTTAGAAATGATTATTGGTGAAAATATTAAGAAGAAGTTAAGTGAAACTCCAGAAGGAGTTGTACTAACAATCAGTGACTTCAACATAGCTCCCGAATATCAAGCGGCTTTGGTGAAAGCACTTAATCGTCTTGTATCTCAAGGTTCTCTTAATAAAATTTCTAAGGGTAAATATTATAAGCCCCGTAAATCTATATTTGGCTCGTTGAAACCTTCTCCTGAAGAAATTACCAAAGACTTTCTTGAAAAGAATGGTAAATTAATTGGCTACATTACTGGTAATAGTGCTTTCGCATCAATAGGATTGACAACTCAAATTACATCTTCCATAGTAATTGGCACTAACGACTATCGCCATCCATTAATGCGCGGAGACTATAAGGTTTCCTTTCTATTGCAACGTAATCCAATAACTACAGAGAATATCCCACTTCTAAGAATCCTTGATGCAATAAAACTGATAAAGAATATTCCAGCTTCTAGTCCAGATACAATAATATCTCAACTAGGGAAGTTGATAAAATCACTTAGCAAGAAACAACAAGAAGAACTATTAGTCTTGGCGGAAGGCTATACTTCCTATGTCAGGGCTTTGCTAGGAGCTATCATGGAACATAATAAAATAAGTACTGGAAAACTAAAGAGTGGTTTAAATGGAACTACGATCCATAAAATATCCATTTCAAGTGAATCATTACCTAATAAACAAAACTGGAATATCGTATGAAACTACACGAAAATAGGCAACTTTTTTCTGATGCAATTAATGCTGCATCGCAACCAATTAACGAAGGGGGCTTGGGATCAAAAGTATTTTCATAGAAAAAGACTACTGGATTTGTCGTTCACTACAAATGATGTCAAAAGGTGATTCTGATCACAAAGCAGTTTTTAAAGGTGGAACCAGTCTTTCAAAAGCATATGGTATCGGATCACGTTTTTCTGAAGATATTGATGTGGCAATTGCAGATGCTTGGACATTAAGCGGTAATCAGCTGAAAAAACTAATACGACAAACTGCCAAAAATATGACAGAAGGACTTGACGAAATTAGTATTCCAGGAATAACTAGCAAAGGATCACATTATCATAAAGCCTTTTACGCATATCCACGCACAATAGAAACAGTTCAGGTTGGAGCAATTAAAGCAGGACAAATATTAGTTGAGATAAATTCTTTTGCCAATCCATCCCCAACACAAGAAAGAATTATTCAGAGTTTTCTTACAGACTTCCTAAACAAGACAAATAATGAAAATCTCATTGAAGAGTATGAGATGCAACCATTTACCGTAACCGTTCTTGACAAACGTAGAACCCTTACCGAAAAACTTGTGTCATTATTACGATGCTCTTTGGCTAAAGACCCTGTGCCACAACTCAATGCCAAAATTCGCCACTTCTATGATTTATTTTTCCTTTATCAAGACACAACGGTTAATGACTATATTCATAGTGAAATATTCCATTCTGATTTGGAATGTCTTTTCAAACATGACCAGCAAGAGTTCAAAAACCCAAATGGTTGGCAGGATAGAACTATGCAAGATTCGCCATTACTCACAGATTTTCATATAATATGGGCCGAATTGCAGTCGCTCTACTTGAGGGAATTACCAGATTTGGCTTATCAGCAGATACCATCTGTTGAAGAAATAGAAAGTAGTATAAAATCTATACTTACTTTAATAAAGTAATATCATCAAATATACAGAGATTGAATAAGGAGAGAATATCCACGCAGAAGTACTCAATCAATCGGCACAGATGAAACCCCAGTGTTCTCACGCAGATCTCGCTGATTTACGCAGACAAACTCCAAAACCACAACAATATCCCCAACTGTCTTTCTCTGCGAAATAATGCAGCCTGCTGCATTCCTCTGCGTCATCTGAGCTATCTGCGGGAGAATACACATCCAAACTTACTCAATCTATATTGTACACATAACCCCCAATGTCTCCCGCAGATCTCGCAGATTATCGCAGACAAAACACAAAACAACAGAACCACATTAATCTCACTAATCTGTCTTTCTCTGCGAAATAATGCAGCTTGCTGCATTCCTCTGCGTCATCTGCGTTATCTGCGAGAGAATAACACGCAAACTTACTCAATCTATTGCACAAACGAAACCCCAGTGTCTCCCGCAGATCTCGCAGATTTACGCAGACGAACCCCAAAAACTACAATAACTACAAACTGTCTTTCTCTGCGAAATAATGCAGCTTGCTGCATTCCTCTCTGCGCTATCTGCGTAATCTGCGAGAGAATACACATAAGCGTACTCAATCAATCCGCGAGAAAGCAAACAACACATTATCAGCGAGACCCACATAAACGATGAAGAGGGATGCGCATTAGCGCATCCCTCTCCTGTTATCCTGCAATCCATACCGTGCAGCTAAGTAGCGCTGTGAGCGCTGCGATTAACCATATTAAGTTGGTTATAATTTTAATTAAGTCGTTGAAATCGTGATAGCTCATTCGGCTATTCCTGTGTTTCATTCTGTTGCGTTCCGAGCAACCCTAGAAGACTTGAAGCGATAGCGATTACTATCTTAATGATCCATGAAATATTTACTTTGTTCTTTTCCATTTTGTTCTGTTTTTAATTCGTTGTTTTTGTGTGTTAAAACAAATCCCCTCTGCTGCGCATCAGAGGGGAACGATGTTTAAGGCTTTACTACTCCGCCGTTTGGATCACCTGCAGCTGATGCAGTTTTGATTTTGTTGT
>NZ_KB890652.1 GCF_000373185.1 Segatella paludivivens DSM 17968 = JCM 13650 | reverse complement strand
GAAGCGAATGCTATATGAAGAGAAAAGTCTAACGGGGGCTGTCTGCCCACAGTCGACAACTTCCTCGGAGTGTCTTTCATTTATTTAATTTTGTTGTATCGGATTTTATTTCTAAATTTGTAGACAAAGATATGATAATAAAAGATATTTGTAACAAAATTTTCATCAACCGACAACTAATTCGGGAAGGTGACAACCATATTGGATTGAATGACAACCAATCTGGTAAGGTTAGACAACTTATTTAATAACAAATGTAAACCTATTCCGGCTAAAGACATAAGGGATGAGCGAGTGACATTGGGTGACATTATCGGTCTAAAAGTGACATTAAATTGCAAAATACACCTATTTTTGGTGATTTTTTACAAAATATGCAGCACATATATAGACACTTTTTCGTTTATAGTGGCCCTTTCTCGTCATAATGTGCACTATACTCCGCAATGTGTCTAACTGTTACCTCAAAATCTAACTGTAAATATAGTGGTAATTGCCAGCAATCTTATTCTTGCAGTATTTCAGATTATGATTTGTTTACCAGCTCTAAGTAATATTTTTTTATGTTCAACAATTCTATTACACAACGTGTGTAATAGAATTACCCACGCTATGTAACACGGTTACACACGTTGTGTAATCAAGTTACCTACGTTGTGTAATCGTGTTGCACACGTACCGATGTAATCTAATTACACACATACCGATGTAATTTGATTGCACACGTGTTGATGTAATATTGTTACCCAAAAGGTGTTGAAGTTTAGGTAAACGTTTATGCATTCAGCTTCAAAAGCTATTTTCATACATTCAAATTGATTCTATCACATTTGTTATTTGTATGTAGTAGCTTTTTAAATTATCCATACTGTTTAGGAAGTCTATCTTTATGTTTGATAAAACTCAATCAGTGTAAAATATATGTATGGTGTAAATAACATATTTGGTGAAAAATCGCCAAAAATAGGTACTATTTCCAATTTAATGCCACTTTTAGGCCGATAATGTCACTTAATGTCACTCGCTCATCCCTTATAAACAAAGGGTTTGTGACAAAGTGACATTAGTGACATTGAAAAAACTTTTTCTGGTAGCGTGTCTTTAGCTGTATTAGGTTTATTGAGAATATCCCTCCCTAATTGACGAGGAATTCACTTTTTGCCAACATTTAAAGATTTATTGTATATAAGGAATAAGTCAATAGTTGTAACTCATAAAAAAGGGACATGCCTATAAATAGACATGTCCCAATATGATATAATCAAATTGTTATTCAAACATATTTCATCAGTATATCCCACACGGCAACGATATGACATATACTCCCAGCGAGCACAAAGAAATGGAATACTGTATGCATGTATTTTCTTTTGTTTAAACTATAGAAGACAGCTCCAGTTATATAGCATACTCCTTCTGCTATAATCCATTCTAAGGCACCTCCGCTTAAAGAATCTATCAATGGTTTGATAGCAATGAGCATGCTAAATCCCATTGCTACAAAAGCGATAGTCTCAAGATTGCTATGATCCTTTAGGTTTACGAAACTTATTATCGTACCCACTATCGCACATCCCCATACAAAGCAGAACAAAGTCAGCCCCCAATATCCTTGGTCGCGTAATGCGATAAGTGTTATCGGAGAGTAACTTCCAGCAATATGCCAGTATATGGCAGAATGATCCCATTTGCGCAATCTTTCTTTCCACTTGCTCCAAGCTGACAAAGAATGGTATAATGTCGAGGCAACATAAGAGCACAGCATTCCAAAGAGATATAATATCACTGCGGCTGCAGCTATTCCGTCATGAGCACGAGAGCACCATATAAGGAATATAACCCCAAACACTATGCCCAATACGATACCTCCAGCATGGCTCCATGAATTCCATATTTCTTCTTTATGACTGAAATGTATTCTTATATTCATAATAAATTATACTCATTACAGTGTATTTGTTCAATTACTTCTTTTTAGAATTGATGCTACCAACATTTCCTGTACGTTTAAGTACTCCCCATGTCTGCAACTCTCCCTTTATAGCACGCTTGTAACTCTTGAACAGCACAGCATACATTATCCATCTATATGCAAAGCGTTGAGGTATTATCCACAATAGTACTCGCAAAGGCTGCTTCTCAAATAGATAAGCTGCTATAGAAACACTACAATCTACGGCTGTAAACATAAGATAATATATGAATATCTGCCATGCATTACCGCTAAACAAGCCGATAATCATGAACAGATCGGCAAGTGGTGAGAAGGTTGGTATGATAAACTGGAATATCAGCATATTAGGTAAAGCCCAGAATCCAAGTCCTTTATTTTTCCTTACCATCAATGAATCACGATGTTTCCAGAATGTCTGCATTACTCCAAAAGTCCAGCGCACACGTTGTTTCATAAATTGCTTTATATGTTCTGGTGCTTCTGTCATTGCAACAGCACGATTCTCATTTTCTATCACATATCCTGCACGATTGATTCTTATTGTTAAGTCACAGTCTTCAGCCAAAGTATCGGTAGTCAATCCTCCAGCATCTTCTATTGCTTGCTTTCGGAATGCACCAATAGCACCTGGAACAACAGTAATTGCATTAATGGCAGCATAAGCCATACGATCAAAGTTCTGGCTTGTAGTATATTCAATAGCCTGCCATTTTGTTAACATATTACGTTGATTTCCAACTTTCACATTACCAGCAACCGAACCAACCTTTTCTGATCCTGGTCGCAAGAAGTGTGACATAAGCAGAGAGACAGCATTCGGATACAGTTTCGTATCAGCATCAATACATACAAGATACTCTGCATCTGTATGCATAATACCATAGTTAAGCGCAGATGCTTTACCGCCATTAGGCTTTGTAAGTATCACCATCTTTGAATTATCGCTGAAAGCATCGCATACGTACTTGTAAGTATTGTCCTTACTACCGTCGTCTACAAATATCACATTAAAATTAGGATAATCCTGATTGAGCAAATTCTCCAATGAAGAAACGGCATCAACTTCTTCGTTATACGCAGGTACAATGATAGAAACCTTTGGTGCATCAGATGTTATACTTACATCTTGTTGCAGTAGTTTTTCCTTACGGCGTTCCTTTATTGTTAGACAAACCATAAACAGCAATCGTCCTATACCAAGAATGATGAAGATGATAAACATTGCTGTTAGAAACTGTATTATATCGTATGTAGCAGTAACAAGAGCCAGATTGGCCTGCATCGCATAATACTCTTTGCCTTTTTCAACGTTAGGCATCAGTTGGTTACGATTCTTTTTAAGGATGTCCTCTAATGTAACAAACTTATACCCTCTTTTCTGAAAATACTCTATAATGCGTGGCAACACCTTTATTGTCTCTTTTCGTGTATCTCCACCAGCATCATGCAATAATATTACATGTCCTGCACCTTGTTTTACTTGCTTAACAACTCTATTAAATATCTGGTCTGCAGTTATTCCAGGCTCCCAGTCTTCTGGGTCTATACTCTCACCAACATCAATATAATTTTGTTCTCTTGCCAGAACAACTGGTACAAGTTCCTCCATATTTGCCGGTTCACTGTCGGCATTGTAAGGTGGGCGGAAAAGTATGGTAGTATGTCCGGTAATACATTCAATAAGAAGTCTAGTTAGTTTCAGTTCGGCGAAAGTTCTATCTGGTGACACATTAGCAACATTACGGTGAGAGAAAGTATGGTTACCCACAAGATGCCCTTCATCATATATACGTCTTACTAAAGGTACATTACGTTCTGCCTGTATTCCCACTACAAAGAAAGCGGCATGCAACTTATATTTTTTCAATATATCAAGAACCTTTGGAGTCCAACGATAATCTGGTCCATCATCAAAGGTTAGCAACAGTTCCTTATCACCAGCTTCACCATATTTCATTATCTGATATGATGTAGGTATCTTTATATAATCTTCTTCAGCGATAAGCGTGTTTGTGCTATCCATAACAAGTTTTATCTTTCCTTGTTTAGGAGTTTTCTTAACATCCAGAATTTCACCGTCACCAAGATAGTTGATACCACTATTGAGTTTCACTTCCTCAAATTCATGCTCTCCGACTTTTCCAAGTGAGCTACTTTGCATGTCATTACCATAGTATTTCCATATACGGTTATCCTCACTTCCCATACGCCAAAGTCCAAAACCAGCAAGACCGTATTCTGAACCGAAACGCATCACGTTGAACGTTGTGGCGGCATCTGTAAAATATACCTGATGCAGATAATCTCTTTCATCGCGATATGCGAAATCAAGATTATATGTATTGTTATCAAAGTTTATCTTTGATCCGCTTTCTGCAGCTTTTGCTAAAGCTCCTTGGTAATCAAGACTGACGTTACCATCTGGATTCTTGCTCCAGTCATAACCAAATGCAGCAAGACCTAATATGATTTTATTGTTTGGAACATTGAGTGCTGTACGATCCAAAGCTGCCTCTATCCATTTTTGTGAAGATACAGGGCCTGGATCACTTGACTGAGAATACTCATCATAAGCCATTAGCACCAAATAATCCAAGTATTTAGCTAATTCTTTATAATTATAGTCATCGTTAAACGGTTCAACATCCTCTGTAACCAGAAGACCATTATTATGCATCGTAGTAGTAAGTTCCTTGATAAACGTTATCAAGTATTCGTCACTATTTTCAGTTAATTCCTCAAAGTCAATGTTTACTCCTACGAAATTGTTTTTCACACATTGATATACAATGCTGTCAATGAGCTTACGTCGTTTCATTGGATTATGAAGAATACGACTAACAACATCACCACGGAAGGATTTATCAACATTATTAGTTAGCATCGGCATAATAGGCACTCCACTTTTGTGCATCAATGCAAGTCCCTTATTATCAGTCTTCAGCTTCATGCCGTCGGTTTTTGGATCAATAAACATCCACTCTGGCATTACCAAATTAAGATTATGAATGTTTTGACGCAAAGAGGTGTATGATTTCGGGTCCCATGATACATAGAAACCAGCACGTATTCCAGCAGAAAAATCTGTCCAACTATCTACATTTTTCTGAATAAGAGAATCACTACGTCCACCAAAACGTCTTAGCTTTCCCAATCTTCTCATTTTTTCCTGAGCATAGTTATTATGCAGCTTCTTTTCAGATATAAATGAACGGAATCCTTTATATTCACGCGAATATTTTGTTTCTTGTAAGAATGGCTTTGATGCCGTCATTGCACTCTTGAAATCCTGACGGAAAGGAACATTTGGAATATGATCAATAATAAACATTGTTATAAATATCGCAATGAGTATTACTGCTATGAAGACAAAAACTCTGATTGTCCACTTAAATTTCATCCATCTTGACTTATTGTCTGTCTGAAAAACTTGCTTATTCATATAATCTATTTAATAAATCGACACAAAGATACACTGTTTTTCTGCATTATTCCAAGATTTGAGTATAATTAACTAAACTTTATTAATGATTTTCCGGCGACATTGTTTATATCATTTCAATTGAATTGAAATATACTTTAATTTTAATTGCAATTAATAAACTTACGCTATTTACAACATTGTTTGCAACATTTTTTCATTTATCAACGTCTATATATACAAAATTGATTAACATATGGACAAAAGAATTACAATCGCATTATTACTTTTCCTTTCAGTATGCTGTGCAAAAGCAAATACATACTCGATTAAAGGTAAATTAATATCAAACAAGAATATTGTTGATTATGCATCTGTCATTTTGCAAAGACAAGACTCGTCATTCGTTTCAGGTATCACATCTGATAAAAATGGGCAATTCATTTTTGAGAATATCAACAATGGAGATTACAAAATAGTAATAACCAGTCTAGGATTTGATGACAAAAGTATAAACATCAAACTCCTGAATAATAATCTCGAACTTGGCAATATATCTATGGAGTCTGCAACACATCAACTTAACGAAGTCGTTGTGAGTGCAGCAAAAGTCATCAGAACTTCTGACAAACAAGTGGCATTACCAACAAAATTTCAGATTAAGGCTTCTAACAACGGCATAGATTTGTTAAGAGCTATGCAGCTGAGTTGCTTACATATCAATCCTATTGACAACACGATATCGTCTTCTGCAAAAGGAGAAGTACAAACTCGAATAAATGGAGCAAAGGTCAGCATACAACAAATACAGGCACTCAGACCAGAAAACATTCAAAGGATTGAGTATAATGATAATCCCGGAATGAAATATGGTCAAAACGTTGCTTGCGTCATCGACTATATAACAAAACGTCCTATATCAGGTGGAACATTGTCTCTTGAAAGTCGTCATTCTCCTTTCGATGGATGGGGAGAAGACCAATTATCAGGATCATATAATAAAGGAAAGTCAGAAATTGGCGCATTTATATGGGAGAGTTATCGCAACCTTCACCAATGGCGTTACAACACAGAAACATTTAATTATCAAGACGGGACTTCATTTACGCGTAACGAAAATGGAGAACCTGATAAATTAAAATATAACAATCTATATGGTAACATATACTATAATTATAAGAATGGAGACAAATGGTATTTAAATACTACTTTAAATCTTGGTAGAGATAAATCAACAACAAACACAAAAAGCACTTTGTTCCCAATTAATGACAAAAATAATTTTGTGAATATGCTTGATATTAACAATGAAAATAAGACACGTCCTTGGCTCGACATATATTTCCAACGCAACTACAACAATAATCGCACATTGATTTTCAATGTTGTCGGTACTTATATACACAATAATATACGTAGAAATTACACCGAAGACAAAAATTCCTTAGTACAAACCGAAATAAATTCTATGACTCGAGGTAATAAATATTCTGTTATTGCTGAAGCTATCTATTCTTTAGGACTGACTAAAAAAGGTAGTTTGAGTTTTGGAGCAAGTGGGAATCAGGCTTATACAAACAACGATTATACAGGAACTGTTACCCAAACAACAAATATGCACGATGGATATGCACGTAGTTTTGCTGAATGGAAACATACTATTGGTAAATTAAATTATTCTTTGGGAGCATACTTGTCATATATATGGATGCTACAAGGTTCAAACAAAATTCAACAAGTAGAATGGTATCCGAAGGCAAGCATGAGCTATACAATTAATAACAAGTCGTATATAAAGGTAAGTGGAGAACGCTCTTATACCACTCCTAGCTTAGGAGACATCAGTAATGTTGAACAAATTATAGATTCATTGCAGATACGAAGAGGTAATCCTAATCTAAGTGTTAGTCATACATGGATGACAAACTTATATTATGAATGGCGAAATGACATTTTCAACGTAAACTTTAATATGAATTATCAATATCAGCAAAATCCAGTAATGGAAGAAACGCTCCGAGAAGGTAACAAATTTATACGCACACAGCAAAACCAAAGAAGTTGGCAGAGCCTAAATCCTGAAGTTCAGATTGAAGTCGGTCCGCTATTTAAACTGTTTACATTTAATGTTACCACGGGCATGAACTATTATGATAGTTATGGTTTTAATTATCATCATTATTACACAAACTGGTATTATGATGCAGAAGCCATGATGCAATACAAAAATCTCACCTTACTTTTGAAAAGTAGAAACCATTGTAACTCATTTTATGGTGAAACAATGACATCAAACGAAAGTATCATGATGGCTATGGCGAAATATAGGATTAAGAAGGTTTCTTTGGGATTAATTGTCTTCAATCCATTTTCAAGCAGACAAAGCTATAACCTGCCTACAATAAACTATAATAGATTTGCGCCAAGTCATCAAACAATGCATATACGTGAAAGTGCACGCCTTGTCGCATTAACAGTTAACTGGGATATAAGTTTCGGAAGAAAATATGATGGTGGTCACAAACTGCGCAACAACGAAGATAAAGACAGCGGAACTATAAAAAATGGCAAGTAACAATATCTATATTTGCAAACATTGAAAAATCGCTTGTTTATCAACATGATTTTGCATATTGATTTCATATTTACAAGAATAATGGTCAAATCGGTTCATTTTAAACAATATTCAATGAATATTTATCTTTTTATTAAATATTATTACTATTTTTGCGCGCATGTCGATATTCTTTATATTAGAAAATCCGCAGCGCTAAGATAAATGAATTCTCGACATGCACACTCTGACACACTTTTTTGTAGATCAGAGTGTAGACTGAATTTATTATTTCGCTGCGGAAATTGTTCTTAACTATAATAAGCTAAATATCAAATGGAATTAACTAATGTAAAGCCAGCAGATGGTAAATTAGGCATCATGGTAGTAGGATGTGGCGCCGTAGCTACTACATTTATGACAGGTGTATTAATGGTACGCAAAGGTCTTGCAAAACCAGTAGGTTCTATGACGCAGTATGATAAAATTCGCGTAGGAAAAGGCAAAGACAAGCAGTATCTACACTATTCAGAAATTGTACCACTAACAAAACTTGATGACATAATTTTCGGAACATGGGACATTTATCCACAAAATGCTTATCAAAGCGCAATCTACGCTGAAGTCCTCAAAGAAAAAGACATCAATCCGGTTCGTGAAGAACTTGAAAAAATAGTTCCAATGAAAGCAGCCTTTGACCACAACTATGCAAAACGCCTAGACGGTGATAACGTAAAAGACTGTAAAAATCGCTGGGAAATGATGGAGGGCATACGTAAAGACATACGAGATTTCAAAGCAAAAAACAACTGCTCACGCATTGTTGTTATCTGGGCTGCATCAACAGAAATATACGTTCCTGAATATGAACCGATACACGGAACGTTGGCTTCTCTTGAGAAAGCAATGAAAGATGATGATCGCGAACATATAGCTCCGTCTATGTGCTATGCTTATGCAGCACTTTCTGAAAAAGCTCCTTTTATAATGGGTGCACCTAACACTACTGTTGACATTCCAGCAATGTGGGAATTGGCAGAGAAGACCAAGATGCCTATTGCTGGTAAAGACTTCAAGACAGGTCAAACTCTTGTAAAGAGTGGTTTCGCTCCTATTATAGGAACACGTTGTCTTGGACTTAATGGTTGGTTCTCTACTAACATCCTCGGCAATCGTGACGGTCTAGTTCTTGATGAGCCTGCAAATTTTCGAACAAAGGAAGTCAGCAAGTTGTCTACATTGGAGACGATTCTCAAGTCTGATGACCAACCAGACCTATATGGCAACATTTATCATAAGGTACGTATAAATTATTATCCTCCTCGCAATGATAACAAAGAAGGTTGGGACAATATTGATATTTTCGGATGGATGGGATATCCGATGCAGATTAAGATTAATTTCTTGTGCCGCGATTCTATCCTTGCAGCACCATTACTCCTTGATCTAACTTTGCTCAGCGACCTTGCCGCACGTGCTGGTCGGTTCGGAATACAACGTTTCTTAAGTTTCTTCCTAAAGAGCCCTATGCACGACTATACAAAGGGCGAAGAAGCTGTAAACAATTTATTCGAGCAATATACCATACTCAAAAATGCTATCCGTGAAATGGGTGGCTACGAAGCTGACCAGGAAGTAGATTAATTATTATTTGCTTTATCATAATAAAAGGCTTGAAATATCTTCAAGCCTTTTATCATTTAGACACATAAATAGTGTGTATATTGATTTTTTATATATCTTTGTTAAGTTATATATAGCATTAGTATATAAAATCTGATATGAATCAATGGAAATAAAGGCTTTTATTTTCTATCTTTGCAGTAGTAATTTAAAACAACAGTTATATGAAATTAGACGGATTTGGAATTTTTGTAAAAGACATGCCAACGATGGTCAGGTTCTACCGCGATGTCTTGGGATTTGAAATCAAAGAAGAAGAAAACACGACCAATGTCTATCTATTAAAAGATGGAACTCTTTTCCTTTTGTATCGCAGAACAGATTTTGAGCAGATGACGGAAAGTAAGTTCAATTACGCGCATGGCACTAATGGCCATTACGAAATAGCTTTGAGTGTGGATAATTATGATGCTGTTGACAAAGCATACAATGACGCTATCAGCAAAGGTGCAACTTCTGTAATGAAACCAAATACCGAACCATGGGGACAACGTACATGTTACATATCCGACCCAGAAGGGAATCTCATTGAAATTGGGTCTTTCATAAAATAATATTAACTATAAAACATTGTTTAAAAGAAAGCATTCAAAAATTTCAAATCACATCAAGTTAGCAAGATTGGAAAAGCATTCTGACATAATCGCGCCTACCTTTGCATCTGTGATATAGAAATAGAATTATGCAACAGAAAACATCAACAAGAGAGGACTATTCGAAAAGAATCAATATCATTATCGAATACATTAACAATCATTTGGCAGATGATATTGACTTAGAGACACTAGCAAGTATCGCTAACTTTTCGCCATATCATTTCCATCGCATCTTCAAAGCTTTTCTTGGAGAACCGGTCGGTGCATTTATCACAAGAATGAGAGTCGAGACTGCAGCCCGGCTACTTCGTTACAGTGACATGCCCGTTCAGGAGATAGCTTACAAAGTGGGATATGATGTACCTTCTTCTCTTTCGAAAGTATTCAAGCAATTCTATGATATCACACCAATAGAGTATAAAAACAACAAAAAGTACACGATTATGAAACCATTGAAGATTAATCCTGATTTGGAACTAAAAGAAAGAGTAGTTAATTTGGAACCGATGCAAGCAATTTATATTTGTCTTTTCGGTGATTACAAAGGTAATGATTACTGTTTGGCGTGGCAGAAACTATGGCAATATATCCGCACATCAGGAAAATTCTCAGAAGAGATGAAAAAGGCGTGTGGAACAACACCAAAATCTGCTGTCATAAAGCAAATGCTGAATGAATGTAAAATTGCTCATGTAGGAATCTATCACAATGATCCCAAATTAACAGAAGCGAACAAACAACAGAGTGATGTTTGTCTGACATTGCCATTCAAGATGGAACCACAAGGAGAAATAGGTGCTAAAGAAATTGCTGGTGGCAGATATGCAGCATTCCTTTACCAAGGAACATATGAAAAACTTGGAGAGGTGTATGATACTATCTTCGGAAAATACATTCCAGATGGAGGATATCAATTAGATGAAAGACCTGTATTTGAAATGTACCTAAATGATCCAGAATGCACAAAGCCTGAAGAACTGCAAACTGAGATCTATGTACCAATAGTATAACTCTATGTAGGTTGCAGACTTTGTTCTGCAACCTATTCAAAAATATATCACATTAACATATAAAGAAATGAATAAGGAAGTTAAAACAGACAAAGAGTTGATAGCTTATTGCGGCTTATATTGTGGGGCATGCGGCAAGTTTCTCAAAGGTAACTGTCCAGGGTGTCGTAAAAACGATAAAGCAAAGTGGTGTAAAATCCGCACTTGTTGTATTAACAACAATTGCCACACATGCTCAGAATGCCAGATTAACACCCATGATTGCAAGAAGTTTAATAATTTTTTCAGCAAACTATTTGCATTGATTTTCAAATCAGACCGTAATGCGTGCATAAGAAGAATTAATGATATTGGTGAAGAAAATTATGCAAAAGAGATGTCAGACAAGGGAAAAATGACAATCAAAAAGGGATGCTCTAAATGCTAGATATGAAGTGTTATTGACCAAAAAGAATAACTTGAATTTTCAATAAGATATGAATACAATTTTAGTATCATCATTGCCAATTATATTTATGCTTCATGATTTTGAGGAAATAATTATGATGAAGCCATGGATAAAAAAGTATGAGAAATATATCTGTCAACGTTTCCCAAAAGTTGGACCAAGAATTGTTTCACATATTAAAGACACGTCTACCGAAGGCTTTGCTCTTTGTGTTGCTACATTATTCCTTATGCTAGGAGCCGTTACACTTTTCTCTTTATGGGAAAACAGTTATATGCTCTGGATGAGTCTCTTTGTTGTATTTTCACTCCATATCATCGTACATATTATCCAATGGATTGTGTTCCGACGATACATTCCCGCCATTGCGACTTCACTTCTGTGCATACCTTACTGCATCTATGGTATAAGCCAAATAGTAAATATGTTCACACTTTCTAATATTCTGATTTACTCATTCGTTACATCAGTTGTAGTCTTTTTGTTGTTACTTGTTGAACATCGTTATATTGCGAAATTGATTAAATGATACAAATTAATATATAATTATGAAAGAAGAAAACTTAAATATTGCAAGAAGCTACTTTAATAATATTGAAGATCAGATTGCTTTACTTCCAGAAGAACAGCAGGCTCTTGTATTTAAGAAATGCGCCATTAATTGCGTATCTAATGGAGTTTTGCCATTTCTTAAGACCAGGTACGATAAATGTGGAGGAAATTTGGATTTATTCTTTTCGGAACAACACAACTCAGAATATTCATTCCAGCGAGTAATAGAAAATGGGCACATATACGAAATGGGATATCCAAGATGCCTCTGCTTCATGCATGATATGGGGTTTGCTAAATCTAAAATTCATTGCGAGTGTTCAAGACAGAGTATTCTATACGTCATGCACGAATTATTTCCTAAAATAGTCTTTAAAGTTGAAATTATCGAAACCGTTTTAGGAGGATCCGACAAATGTACATTTAAAATAATCGTTGATAAATAACTAAAGACACATATGAAAACAACCATAAAAGCACTTATCTTTTCCTTTTTGTTAGCAATAATATCTTTTGATTGTAATGCAGAGAATATACTACCGTTAACATGGAATATTTCTTTTAAAAGCAACTCATGCTTTACCACACGCACGGCAAAACAACATTCATCAATAAACACTTTGTTTTCTTGGGAAAGACAAGGATATTTTGCTGGTGATGGAGACTGCGAACTGTCCAACATTTTTGGTGTATCAAACCTAAAGTCACAATATGTCTTGCATGTAAGGATGGCATGTGATGTGAACAGCATTGTAATAAATGGAGATACCATCGCTAAAGATATTAGAAATCGGTTTGGGGAGAATAAAGATACTATCGAATCATTTGTAATTGCAAGGAATGTCCTGCACAAAGGCAATAACAAAATTTCTATAAATTGTTCATCGCTGGGATATACGGGCGGAGTTAGCAACACCATGATTGCTTTGCGTCCTGTTAATGGTGATAATATCGAAAGCATCAAAATTTCAATGCCGATAAAGAACCATGTATTTATTAATGAGAACAAAAAAATAACTATTCATTATCATACAAATCAGAAAGCATTTCTAAGACTTAATGTTGAGAACGATTTTCATAAATCTATTATAGACAGTTTGATAGTTTTGAACCGTAGAGATTCTGTAAAAATTATCAATCTTAATCAACTATGTGCATCGCCAGGCTTCTATCAGATAACAGCATTATTGCATGGGAAAGGTTATTGCGGAGATGCTCAATGGATGGCTGTAAAACCAGAACAGATAAAATGCAGAAATACAGTTAAAGACGATTTCGATAATTATTGGACTATGGCTAAGTCAGAACTAGCTTCTATATCACCACAATATCGAATCCATAAGGTAGATTCGCTCTGCATGAAAAGCAAGAGAGATGTATATATCGTTGAGATGCAATCTTTAGGAAACATAACTATTCGTGGATATTATTTTGTACCACGTACATCAGGAAAGCACCCTGCCGTGTTACAAGTGCCAGGTTATGGATGGGGATTTGAGAATATAGATGGTATGCTAAGCGACAATACAGACAGAATAGAATTGGCTCTTTGTGTAAGAGGTCATGGCATTAGTGCCGATGTTTTTAATCCTGGTTTTGGATTACCTGGGGTATGGGGATACAAATTATATGATAAAGACAGCGTTTCTTATCGTGGCATATACATGGATTGTGTACGTGCTGTCGATTTTCTATGCAGCAGAGAAGAAGTGGATCATCATAAGATTGCAGTAAAAGGTGGAAGTCAAGGTGGCGGACTTACTTTAGCAACAGCTGCTTTATGTTCCGATCGTATTGCAGCATGTGCATATTTCGACCCATTCCCATGCGATATGCGCCATCAGATAAAAATCCGCACCACATGCGAGACTGAACTAAAAAATGATTTGGCTTACTATGGTAACCCTTGTACATTTGATGATGTGATGAAGATTCAAGACTATATTGATACTCGTTCATTCGCTTCTAAAATCAAATGTCCGGTGCTTTTTACCGTTGCATTGTTTGATGACGACTGTCCTGCGCATGTAGGTTTCGCAGCATACAATCTCATTACCTCAAAAAAGCGATATTATGTATATCCTTACGATGGACATATACAAGGTTTTACACACGATAAATACATCATGAAATGGTTAGATGTCACATTAAGTAATTGTGCAACACATCTATAATGAATATTGATAATCCAAAATTGATATAAGAAATTATACAAGAATACAGCAAGGAAAATATCAACCAATATAAATTATAGGCAAGAAAGTCGCAAATGATTGTTTATAAACACATTATATGATATTATTATTTGAAAGAAATAAAAAATATCATCTTTCTATAGTACTCATTAAAGAAAAAAATCACTAACTTTGCCGACGGATGTTTAATACAAATTTGGATATTGTGAAGTAAATAGCCTTATAACCTTTCGGTTATCGGTTATTATTCTATTTTCTCGGGCATTGTTCAATGTCTGAGATGTATTAGTGATATACATTTATAAACAATTAATTTTAAACATCATGAATGATAAAAATGAAAAATCAATCAATGAATTTGATTTTAATCTAATATGTAATTATTTCTCAAGCATAGACCGTCAAGGTCCAGGTAGTGAAGAAATGACAAAATTAGCAATCAGTTATATAAAAGGGCTTTCGCCAAACAGCAAAATAGCAGACTTAGGTTGCGGAACAGGAAGGCAGACAATTACTTTGGCGCAGAATACTCCTGCACAGATTGTAGCTTTGGATTTGTTTCCCACATTTGTAGATAAACTTAAATCACAGCTTAAAACCCTGAACTTGTCTAACAGAGTAAATGCGATCATCGGTTCTATGGATGAGCTGCCTTTTGCTAATGACGAGTTTGACGTGATTTGGAGTGAAGGAGCTATTTATAACATCGGTTTTCAACATGGTTTGGAATATTGGCATCGTTTTATCAAGACAGGCGGTTACGTTGCAGTGACAGAGGCATCATGGCTAACAGAAAACCGTCCTTCAGAAATAGCTGATTTTTGGGCTGACGCCTATCCAGAAATAGACACAATTCCCAATAAGGTGAAGCATTTACAAAGTGCAGGTTATATCCCAATCGCAACTTTTGTATTGCCCGAAGAATGTTGGACTGATTGCTACTATGTGCCACAAAAGAAAGCACAAGAAATCTTTTTGAGAAATCATGCTGGTAATGCCACTGCTAAGGAGCTAGTAGATAACATGCGACATGAGGCTCTCCTCTATTCAAAATACAAGCACTATTATGGCTATGTATTTTATATAGGCAAGAAAGTCTAAAAAGTATTACAGGTTGCTGCTGCCATAGCAGTGACCTGCTTTACTTGCGGTAAGTACGTTGTTATTTTGTAAAGTATAACACCGTAACGATAACAAAAGCAGTTGTAGATTTGCATGCATTTTAAAATGGAATTGTGAATAATAAAAAACATATAAAATGAAAAAGAAAATTTTAACTAAGAATTTGGCTTTACTTATAGGAGCATTTATTAATATTATTTTGTTTCTTGGACATTTAATTTGTCTTATTTTTCTTGAGACGGTGTTTAAATTTTATGGTATAGCCGATTTTATGAACAGATTTACAGAAACTTATGGTAATAGTTTCCCATATATTATCACAATAATTATTTCATTATGTTTTTTGGCTTGTGCTTTGTACGCACTGTCGGCATGTGGCATCATCTTTAAGCTTCCATTTATCAGGGAAGTCATTTTTGTCATCGTAATAATATTTATTCTGCGTGCTTTGTGGGGCATATCAATCATGGTTAACCATTTTACATATATTGAATTATCATCCACATCAGCTTCCATGACTATTGGACTTTTATATCTATTTGGAGGCATAAAGACTTTGAAAGAAAAAACTAAAAATACTAGAATATGAAAAATGAACAACAATGTGAGAACTGTTCAATGAGGGCAAAATATGATAATAACCCTAAATCGCTAACAGGCCGCTTTTGGCGTTGGCACATCAACTTTTGTCCAGGATGGAATCGTTACATGAAATCGCTAGACGAAGATTCACGCAGATCATTGTGTGAAAAATACAAATTGAAACAAAAAAAACATCTTTGATTTAATTATGAATCCAAAACAAATATATCCACGTAAAGGAAATAACGGAACTGAGAGCGTTTATCTCAAATCCGTTGTAAAAGACCCTAACATCATAGTAGGTGACTTCACAATGTATAATGATTTTGTAAACGATCCACGTGATTTTGAGCACAACAATGTGCTCTATCATTATCCATTATGCAACAAAGAAAAACTCATAATTGGCAAATACTGCTCTATAGCATGTGGCGCCAAGTTTATGTTTACAGGAGGAAATCATTCTCTGAAGTCTCTTTCAACTTATCCATTCCCTGTTTTCCCTGGAGAATGGGGGCTAGATGAATGGGATGTAGCGCGAGCATGGGATAATAATGGTGATATCATTATCGGCAATGATGTCTGGATTGGCTATGAAGCAATCATCATGCAAGGTGTAACTATTGGCGATGGGGCAATTGTCGGCACACGGGCAGTTGTAACAAAAGACGTTGCACCATATTCTATTGTTGGAGGAGTACCTGCAAAGGAAATCCGTAAACGGTTTAATGATGATACAATAAAGAAGTTGCAGGGTATGCAATGGTGGAACTGGTCTGATGAAAAAGTGAAAGCCAATTTAGAAAATATTATAAACGGAAACATTAACAAACTTGAAAAATAAAGATTACATGAAGGAAATCGACCCACTACAAACTAAACGAGCTGGTGCTTTTGAATTATGGATAAATGCCCCAATGCCAATGGTAACGATTTTCAAGACCTTGAACGTCAAGCGTCTTGTGAAATTAGCGCACAAGTCTGGATATAAATTCAATATGCTTATGTGTTGGTGCATCGGAAAGGCAGCATCGGATATTGAAGAATTTTATTTGTTGCCAGTTAATAGAAAATTGATACAATATGATAAGGTTGGAATAAATATCGTCGTAAAGACCAAATATGATAAAATCAACACTTGTGACATTCCCTTCTATGATGACATAGAGTTGTTCTGTAGCGATTATCTACGACTGACTAAACTAGTATACGAAACTGGCAATGCACATAATTTAGGTGATGATTATATGATAATAGGCACTTCGGCACTTGTCAAATATGATATAAACGGCATTGTAAATCTTTATTCGGGAATTTTCAACAATCCTTTTATAGCATGGGGAAAATATAAACGAAGATGGATGAAAACAACACTATCAATATCTTTCCAGTTTCATCACACGCAGATGGATGGTGAGCAGGCATGCATGTTTCTTGAGAAATTGCAAAATATAATTAATGAATACAACATCTTATAATAATTAGTAATAAAATAGTGCTATGGACATAATAACAATTACAAAAGAGAATCTAAATAATGAACATATATGCTGTGCTATCTCAAATAAAGAAGATATTCAAGTGGTATCCAAGAAATCATGGATGTCAGAAAGGCTTGATGACGGTCTTGTTTTCAAGAAAGGAAATGTAAGAGGTAAATGTTTCATTGAATACATCCCTGCCGAGAAAGCATGGGCTCCTATTGAGGCTTCAGGATATATGTACATAGACTGTTTGTGGGTGAGCGGACAGTTTAAGGGACAAGGAAACTCTAGTATGCTACTTAAAGAGTGCATACGTGACAGCAAAGAGAAGGGCATGAAAGGATTAGTTGTTTTATCATCAAAGAAGAAGATGCCATTTATTGCAGATCCAAAATACTTCCGCCACAAAGGATTTAAACTCGCAGATACAGCCGAGCCATATTTCGAACTGCTATATCTTCCATTCGATAATACAGCAAAGATGCCAAAATTCAAACAATCGGTCAAGAATACTACGATACAAGAAAAAGGAATGGTGTTGTACTATACAGCTCAATGCCCATTCACTGCGAAATATGTCCCATTGATAGAAGTTGTAGCGAATGAAAATTACATTCCATTCAAGTCTGTCAAAATTGAGACAACAGCAGAAGCTCAGAATGCGCCATCCCCATTTACAACTTATAGCCTCTTCTATAAAGGTAAATTTGTCACCCATGAAATATTATCTGAAAACAAATTTCTAAAGATAGCAAAGGCTTTGACCGGGGAATAATATCACTAATTATGCCTGAGATTCACCGAATTTTATATTAAATTCACCGATAGTAATATAGCAGTTCACCGATAAGGTATTGCAAAAGCATCAATTAGTTTATATCTTTGCATCATCAAAATATTAAGCGTTAAGAATGCTATTGTATATTTTTTGATAGAATAATAAACATATAAATATAAAATTATGGAAAGAAGTAATTCTAAAAATTTTGTTTTGGGGACCGTTTTCATTGCTGTAGGTGTGATATACCTATTATCAAATTTGGGGCTATTTCCTGAGGCGTGGAAAAGTATTATTGTCTCATGGCAGTCATTAATCTTATTATGGAGTGCTATAGCTATATATAAGCACCATTATGTAAGCGGATTAGTTCTAGCTATTATTGGTATTTGGTTTCTTATGCCAGAATTATCTCCCATTTTGGGATTCAGCTATTCTGAAGCAACACTGCATGCTACGTTCTGGCCAGTAATTATAATTGCAATAGGTTTATTAATTATATTTCATAGGCACAATCATCATAGATTTCATCATAACAGTTGTAGAATGAAAAGTAATATAGGTTCTAAAGACGGTAAGGTAGATTATAATCTTGTCATGAACGGTATTGATGAAATATTTTTAGAACCAGTATTCTACGGAGGTGAGATAAGTACGATTATGGGAGGTGCAAAACTAGACTTACGTCGAACAACGCTCCCAGAAGGTGACACAACACTTAAAATTAGTTCTATTTGTGGTGGTGTAACACTATTATTGCCATTAGATTGGAATGTTAAGGTTAATAGCGATTCTATATTAGGTGGCTTTGGGGATCATAGACGTACTAACGGAGTAAACAACGACCGACGCCTGATTATAGACGCCAGCTTCATCTTAGGTGGAGGAAGTATTGAATAATGGAAAATCCGATACTACATAACTCATTAACGCGTCAGCATCACATATTTCTATCCGTGTTGCTGGGTGTTGCTTATGCATTGAGTTTTGGATTATCCTTTAGTCTCTCACCCATTGGTATTAGTACTGATGCTATAATAAGCTCTTTACTGTTTTTTTGTGAAGCTGTGATTTTATGGAGCATATTTACATATAGCCGTATTGAAATTCTTGGCTTTTATCAGTCTGTGACTATACATATCGCTTATGCACTTTTGTCTGTTACAATAATGGTATTATTAGAATATCTAGTTATGGCTGAAGTTGCAAAAGAAAGCTTATCAATATATTTTCAATCATTGCCAGCAAGAGTTTTTTGCCTTATTGTCATTTATGCATCGTTCAGAAGATATTATATAAGTAATATGTCTGAGAATGATTTTGAGAATGATGAACATGCAGATATAGATAGCAAGTTAGGAACGGTGGCACCAATTGATGTTATTGAACGTATAACTGTCAAGGTTGGAACAAAAATAAAGGTAATACCTGTAGATGAAGTTATATATTTTAAAGCTGAAGATGATTATGTTTCTGTAGTTACAGATCAAGGACACTGGCTTAAAAGCGAAAGACTTAAAGATTATGAAGAATCCCTACCAAGTAATGAGTTTGCAAGAGTACACCGCTCATATATTGTCAACATCAGCAAAATATCTAAAATAGAAAGGTATGGTCAGAAACAGATGTTGTCTCTTAACAATGGCGAGCAGATAAGAATAAGTCTGACAGGATATAAGATTTTAAAAGAAAAGTTGAAATTATAAAATTATATCAATATGAAACATCAAATTTTAATATTCACGACTTCTGTTTCAAAGAAGCAGCAGATAAAACATATAAAGACATTATTAAAAAATAGTTATAAAGTATTTCATATTAGTTTAGATTTTGATGACTGGGAGAAAGTTTTGAAAGTAGAATGTAGTGACGTTTCTGAATTAGAGATAATATCGAAGCTACGTACTATAAATATTAATGCAGCAGTTCTCAATCACTGATTATTTTAATCACCCTGTAAATGAGCTTGACTCTACTAGAAAAAGTTTTTGTAATGCCACTAATGTCACAAAACCTTTGTTTATAGGGCTTAGCAAGTGAAACTATCGGGGTAAAAGTGGCATTAAGCTCCAAATCGCACCTATTTTTGGCGATTTTTTAGCTCAGTCGTAAAAGTCCGTGGATAGACTCGTAAAATGGAAGTCTATCCACGGACTTTTGCGACTGAGCCATTATATATTAAAGTTTCTTCAGTATCGCTTTCCTAAGTTTGGACGGATAGTTGAAGGAGATGCGACTATATTGATTTATAAAGGTAAAATTTTGGATTCGCATCTGAAAATTGCTAAGATTACTACCGATGAATTACTGGAAGCGGTTCGCGAACATGGAGTAGCTTCAGTTAAAGAGGTTGATCTTGCTATTTTTGAAATTGATGGAACTATCAGTGTACTTTCCAATATGTATCAAAAGGAAACAGTAAAAAGGCGAAAGGCGCATAAGATTCTGAATAAAAGGGAAGGCTAATTTTTATTTTTAGGCAAGTTCAATATAGAATCAATAATTAAGAATTGAAGCCACTAAATTATAAAAAATGGAAGCCAGAGAACGTGCACTACAATCGGTGGTAAGATACTTCTATAATAACTATCATATGTATCTTTTGGCATGGTATTTGAATTATATACAGTATCGTTACCTCAGGCAAAAGTATTCTTCTTTTGTAGGAAAGTGATATTAGCTTGTTTCTATGAAAACAAGAAGAAAATGCGGACGGTTCTATTTTATTCCATTTTGGTAAATACCATCCCATAACGAAAGGGTAGTTGTAAAAATAAAAAGTTGGTCACCACGATTAAAAAAGAAAAAATGAAAATTTATAGAATTGGAGGATCATCAATTGATTCAATAGAAAAGATAAAGAGTGTAGCAAACGTCCTCCGTGACGATGCTCCTAAAGTCGTTGTTCTCTCTGCTCCATCAGAGACTGTAATTAGTTTACAAAGAATAGCGGCTTGTTTTTTTAGTCGCGAAATAGAGAAAGCGCATGAGGCGATTACGCGACTGGAATTTAAGATTTTTGAATTTCTAAATAACCTGCTGAATACAGAGGGTATTAGAGAACGCGCACTAAACTATATACTCAGTTGTTTGCGTGTGATTTGGACTTTTGCCAGGGAAACCTTAAAGCCTATCGAAGAAAAGCAGATTGTAGCACAAGGCGAACTTATTACTTCTGCTTTGTTTAGTTTCTACCTCGAAGAACAAGGGGTGAAAAATACATTCCTTCTCTCTACAGAATTTCTAAAGAAGGGTACTGACAGAAACCTGGATATGAATTATCTGAAAAGTCGTCTAAAAGATATTCTTTTAGTTCATAAAGATACTCCGACCCTCATCACACAGGGCAATATTTGCGTAAATGCTTACGGTAGAATCGATAATCTGAACAATAAAGAAAGTAACTATAGTGCTTTCTCCATAGGCACAGCCATAGAAGCAGAGGAAGTGAAAATATGGAAAGATACAGATAGTATTTGTAGTGCCAATTCGGCTAAATAGCTCATCTTTTAATTTATTTAGTCTTCATAAAAACAAATGGATAAAATACTTATTGTGGATGACGAAGCACAGATTCGGAAACTTCTAACTCGCTTAATGGAACTTGAAGGATATGAAGTGCTCAGCGCCGCAGACTGTAAGTCAGCTTTAAAATTACTGGAGTTTCATGCCCCTGAAGTAGTTGTTTGTGACGTGTTCTTACCGGATGGAAATGGAATAGAGCTTGTTGCAAATATAAAAAAGAGAGATCCTAAAATAGAGATCGTTTTGCTTACGGCTCATGGCAATATACCCGATTGCGTGCAAGCAATTAAAAATGGAGCATTCGATTATATAACCAAAGGAAATGACAATAATAAGATTATTCCATTGGTTAGTAGGGCTATGGAAAAGGCACGAACGAATAATTTAGTGAATAGGAAGGAGAGTAAGGCTTGTGCAATGTATTCTTTAGACTCTATTTTAGGCGATTCTAAAGAGATAAAGGAAGTTAAGTCTTTAGCATTAAAGGTTTCTGCCACGGATGTCCCTGTCTTATTAACAGGAGAAACAGGAACCGGTAAAGAAGTTTTTGCTCAAGCTATTCATCAGAATAGTTCCAGAAAAAACAATAATTTTGTGGCTGTGAACTGTTCTTCATTTAGTAAAGAACTATTAGAAAGCGAGATGTTTGGTCATAAATCAGGTTCGTTTACAGGTGCTTTGAAAGATAAAAAAGGATTATTTGAAGAGGCTAATAATGGAACTCTATTCTTAGATGAATTAGGAGAAATGGCCTTTGAATTACAGGCCAAATTGCTACGTATATTAGAAACTGGTGAGTATATTAAATTAGGTGAAACCAAACCCACAAAAGTGAATGTGCGTATTATTGCAGCAACTAATCGTGATTTAAAGGCCGAAATAGAGAGAGGAAGCTTTCGTGAAGATTTGTTTTATCGCCTTTCTGTTTTCCAGATTCATCTACCTTCCCTTCGAGAGCGAAAAGAAGACATTGAGATCTTTGCACAATTTTTTGTGCGTTCCTTTTCTGAGAAACTTGGATATCCGCAAATTAATCTTACAGAAAAAGTGATAAGCATATTTAAAGAATATCCCTGGAAGGGGAATATTCGGGAACTTCGTAATGTGATTGAAAGAAGCTTGATTGTGAGTGACAATAACTGCATTGAACCGAAAGATCTTCCACTTGAGATGCATAATATGCATATGGAAAATTCCGATGGGAAAAGATTATCTGAGTTTGATATGGGGGCAATGGAATGTCGTCATATAGCACGTGTATTACAATATACTCAAGGAAATAAAAGCGAAGCTGCCCGTTTGCTGAAAATAGGGCTTACCACACTTTACCGAAAGATCGAAGAATATAAACTCTAAAAGTTTTCAAAACGAGTAAACCGTTTATCCAAAATGGAAAGGTCTCACCTGCATTTGCAGGTGAGACCTTTTTAGTTAAGTGCCTGATATTAAGCGTTTTAAATACCGTTTACATAGGTTGGCATAATTTTGGCATATACTTATGCAAACATATTAATAACAATATAAAACAAAAAAGAGATGAATGAAATTTTAGGAATTAGTATTTGCTGTTTAATTGGTGTAGCTTGTTTCGTGATTTTTTTTAAGAGTGTAGAATGGTTTGAAAAAATTTAAAAAAAAGGAGGATTAAGATTATGTATACAGTATTATTTATCTTAGGTGTTGGTAACTTCATCTATTTGATGTATGTGCTAATAAAGCCCGAGAAATTTTGAAAAAGAAAGAAAACAAATAAATTAAATTCAGACATAAATGAATACAGAATTAATTGGAATTATTGCACAGATCGTGCTTATGGTTGCCTTAGCTTGGCCATTAGGCAAGTACATCTCAAAAGTTTACAAAGGAGAAAAAAATTGGTCCGACTTTATGAATCCGTTGGAAAACTCCCTATATAAAATTTGCGGAATCGACTCGAAAGAAGAAATGAACTGGAAGCATTTCTTGAAAGCTTTGCTTACGTTAAACTTTTTCCTGTTTTTATGGGGTATGCTTTTACTGGTTTGCCAATCGTGGTTGCCTCTTAATCCGGACGGCAATTCTTCGCAGTCCTTTCACCAAGCATTCAATACGAGTATAAGCTTTTTAGTAAATTGCGATTTACAGCACTATAGTGGTGAGAGTGGGCTAACCTACTTTACCCAGTTGTTTGTCGTTATGCTGTTCCAGTTTATAACCGCAGCGACCGGCATGGCAGCTATGGCAGGCATTATGCGTTCAATGGCAGCCAAGAGCACAAAAACCATAGGTAACTTTTGGTATTTTCTTGTTCGCAGTTGCACCCGCGTCTTGTTGCCCTTGTCCTTAATTGTTGGTTTTATCATTATTCTGCAAGGTACGCCAATGGGCTTTGATGGAAAAATGGATATCACAACGTTGGAAGGTGCTAAGCAAACTATATCGCAAGGCCCTGCTGCTGCAATTGTTGCTATCAAGCAATTAGGTACCAATGGAGGAGGTTATTTTGGCGCTAACTCTGCACATCCCCTTGAAAACCCAAGTTATCTAACCAATATGGTTGAGTGTATAAGCCTTTTGCTTATTCCAATGGCCATGATCTTTGCATTAGGCTTTAATCTAAAGCGTAAAAAACTGGCTTACAGCATATTTGCTGTGATGATGTTTGCCTTTTTAGTGAGTACCAGTATCAATGTTTATCAAGAGATGCATGGTAATCCACGATTAGGTGCGATGGGCATTACTCAACATGGTGGATCTATGGAAGGCAAAGAAGTCCGTTTTGGCTCCGGAGCTACCGCTCTCTGGAGTTCCGCAACCACAGTTACTTCTAATGGCTCAGTGAATGGCATGCACGATAGCATGATGCCATTGAGTGGAATGACCGAGATGCTTAATATGCAAATTAACTCATGGTTTGGAGGAGTTGGTGTAGGTTTCTTGAACTATTATGTCTTCATCATTATCACCGTGTTTATCAGTGGGCTGATGGTGGGGCGTACCCCTGAACTTTTAGGCAAAAAGGTAGAAGCTCGAGAAATGAAGATTGCCACAATCTTAGCGCTCTTTCATCCCTTCCTAATTCTAGTCGGCACAGCACTTTCAGCATGGATGTTTGTGCATGCATCGGGATATGTAGCAGGAGAGGGCGGATGGCTTAACAATCCTGGTTTTCATGGATTGAGTGAGATGTTTTACGAATTCACGTCATCATCGGCCAACAATGGCTCGGGCTTTGAAGGCTTGGTCGACAATACTCTATTCTGGAACATGTCCACCGGACTTGTGATGATTCTGAGTCGCTTCATTCCTATAATAGGACAGGTTGCTATAGCCGGGCTCCTAGCTAAGAAGAAGTACATTCCAGAAGGTGCTGGAACGCTAAAAATAGATACTGCGACATTTGGGGTGATGACATTTGCTGTTATTTTCATAATTGCAGCCCTTTCATTTTTCCCAATACAGGCATTAAGCACTATCGCAGAACATTTAAGTTTGTAGAATAAGATATTGAATAAGATATGAAAAAAGATAAATCTGCCTCCTTATTTCAAAAGGAGCAAGTAAAGGAAAGCCTTAAACAATCATTCGTGAAATTGAATCCACGGATAATGATTAAGAACCCAATTATGTTCACTGTAGAGGTCTCTACATTTACTATGTTGTTGGTTACGCTTTATTCTATGGGTAATGCATCACAAGGGTCGTTCGGATATAACCTGTTTGTCTTCATAATGCTACTTCTAACGCTCCTCTTTGCAAATTTTGCAGAGGCAATTGCCGAAGCACGCGGTAAAGCACAAACCGACAGTTTACGTAAGACGCGTGAAGATACGCCGGCTAAGAAAATAGTGAATGGAAAAATTGTAATAGTTAGCAGCTCGACACTTAAAAAAGGAGATATCTTTATTTGTGAAGCGGGCGATATTATCCCTTCAGATGGAGAAATAACAGAAGGCATAGCCTCTATCGATGAGAGTGCTATTACGGGTGAGAGTGCACCGGTAATTCGGGAGTCTGGTGGTGATAAAAGTTCCATAACTGGTGGTACAAAAGTACTATCTGATGAAATTAAAGTGCTAGTTACCACCGAACCAGGAGAGAGTTTTCTCGACAAAATGATTGCCTTAGTAGAGGGCGCTTCACGACAGAAAACACCCAACGAAATAGCATTGACCATCTTGTTGGCAGGTTTTACATTGGTGTTTGTCATTGTATGCATCACCTTAAAACCTTTTGGCGACTACACTGGAGCTACCCTTACCATAGCCTCTCTGATTTCTTTATTTGTGTGCCTGATACCTACCACTATTGGGGGGCTACTTTCCGCTATCGGTATTGCCGGAATGGATCGCGCCTTGCGTGCCAACGTAATTACCAAATCAGGTAAAGCTGTAGAAACAGCAGGCGATATTGATGTTCTTTTACTCGATAAAACTGGAACTATTACCATTGGTAATCGCAAAGCTACGAAGTTCTATCCTACACAAAGCAACTCAATGGATGTTAGTTTTACCGATTTTGTAAAATATTGCATGCTTTCTTCGGCTTCAGACGATACTCCTGAAGGGAAATCAATTATTGCATTAGGTCATGAAAACAATCTGCGGATGAGAGATCTCGATACCACGGGAGCCCGTATGGTGAAGTTCTCTGCTGAAACCAAATGTAGCGGTATAAATCTGGCCGATGGAACCGAAATTCGAAAAGGGGCTTTCGAGACCATTCGAATGATGGTAGAAGAAGCAGGCAATTTCTTTCCTCAGGATACAAAACAGCAAGTTCAGTCCATCTCGAAGAACGGAGGTACACCACTTGTGGTCTGCATCAATAGGAAGATAGCAGGAGTTATTGAACTACAGGACATCATAAAACCCGGAATTCAGGAACGTTTTGAGCGTTTACGCAAAATGGGAGTAAAAACAGTGATGGTAACCGGTGATAACCCCCTTACCGCGAAGTATATTGCAGAGAAAGCCGGAGTCGACGATTTCATAGCCGAAGCCAAACCTGAAGATAAGATGAACTATATAAAAAAGGAACAGAATGCAGGCAAGCTGGTGGCCATGATGGGAGATGGAACCAATGATGCGCCTGCCTTAGCACAAGCAAATGTAGGAGTTGCCATGAATAGTGGAACACAAGCAGCCAAGGAAGCCGGAAATATGGTGGATCTCGATAATGATCCTACTAAGCTAATAGAAATCGTAGAAATCGGAAAACAGCTGCTCATGACCAGAGGAACACTAACCACATTCTCTATAGCGAATGATGTGGCCAAATATTTTGCCATCGTTCCGGCCTTGTTTATGATTGCTATTCCCGAACTTTCAGCGTTGAACATTATGCATTTGCATAGTCCGGAAAGTGCCATCCTAAGTGCTGTTATCTTCAATGCTATCATCATCCCTATCCTAATTCCATTAGCATTAAGAGGTGTACAATATAAGCCAATTGGAGCCTCGGATTTACTTCGCCGTAATCTACTGATTTACGGTGTAGGAGGTGTAATTGCTCCGTTTATTGGAATAAAATTAATAGATCTGTTTATCGGTCTTCTATTCTAACTTATTAAAACATAGAAAAGATGAAAAATTTAATAAAGTCAATCAAACTAACTCTTGCATTTTGTGTGATCCTTGCTGTAGTATATGTATTTGTACTCTGGATTTTTGCTCGCCTTACAAACTCCAATAAAGGAAATGCCGAATTAGTTACACTCCACGGAAAAGTAGTGGGTGTTGCTAATATAGGTCAGTCCTTTACCAAAGAAACCTACTTTTGGGGACGTCCTTCGTCAGCAGGTAGCGGTTATGATGCAGCAAGTTCTTGTGGTAGCAATAAAGGTCCCACGAACAAAGAGTATTTGTTAGTTGTAAAAGCTCGCATCGATACCTTCTTAGTACATCACCCTTATTTACAGCGAAAGCAAGTGCCTGCCGAAATGGTTACGGCCAGTGGTTCCGGCCTTGATCCGGATATTACTCCGGAATGTGCCTACATACAAGTAAAGCGGGTAGCGATGGCCCGAGGCTTAAACGAATTGAAGGTGAAAGCCTTTGTAGATAAAGCTGTCGAAGGGCCATTTTTAGGAATTTTTGGTACGGCAAAAGTAAATGTACTTAAACTAAATGTCGCACTTGATCAAAACAACAAATAATATAATTACATAAAAAGACAAAGTTATGAACAAAGAAAAAAAATCATTTTTTAGGATTTTATCGGCAACCGTAGTCTTCTTTTGTGTGCCAACCATTTTTTGTAATGCGCAAGAAGATCGCAAAGTTAATTTTAGCCTACAAGGCGATATTGTCAGCTCATACGTTTGGCGTGGAATGTACGAGTCGGAGGCTTCGGTGCAGCCTAGTTTAGGGATGACCATCGGGAACTTCTCGTTAACTGCTTGGGGCAGTACAGATGTTACCGGACAGGGATATAAAGAAGCCGATGTTACTGCTGCTTATACCATTAATGGCATTACTGCCTCAGTAGTAGACTATTGGTGGGGAGGCCAGTCTGGCATTTATAACACTTATAAAAACGGAAATAATCATTATTTCCAGTTAGATAATCACCAAACAGATCATATTCTAGAAGCAGGGTTATCCTATACTTTGCCAATAAAGAAGATGCCTTTAAGTTTTTCATGGTACACAATGATCTGGGGGTCGGATAAGAAGACCAATGCTAAAGGAGAGGTTAAAAACGCATATTCCTCTTATGGAGAAGTCGCTTACCCATTTACCGTTAAAGATGTAAGTTTAAATGCAGCAGTTGGCTTCAGTCCATTTGAATCGCCTGCGAACTACAGAAACGAAAGTTTTGCTGTTACTAATGTGTCTCTTAAAGCCTCTAAGAACATTCAGATCACCGATAAATTTTCGTTGCCTATTTTCACCCAACTTATATGGAATCCTAACAGAGAAGATGTACACTTTGTATTTGGAGTCACACTGAAGTAGTATTTTCTTACTACAAAATTTAAATCTCAAGAGGCGGACTTTCTTTAAATCCCGTCTCTTGAGCTTTGTACAATATAGTGCAATCCAGAGTATCTCTTTTTACTGTTCAATCTGCATTCATGCTAAAATGGGGTAACTATTATGTCAAAATGAAAAGGCTGTTAGCCTTCTAATCGGAATTGTATTATTGTAAATCCTTGAAAACTAGTGCATTGCAATGAACCCACAGCTTTGGCACAAAATTGGCATATACAGATATATAAAAAAAGAGATTAATAACATCGTGTAAAAATGGAAATCATGGGCACAATATTTGGATTTATATTCTGTTGCATTATTGATGCATACTGTTTAGAGCTTTTCCCAAAGAATTGGTTTAAGAAGAATAAGAAAAAAGACTGATACAGACCTCTCATTTTAATTTATCCTTAATTCTGCATTATTTTTGCTTGCGTGATTCAAACTCAGATTGGGGTGGTGAATATCCTCAATAACACTATTCCCGCTAAAGCAACGCTATCAGAAAAAAGTTTTTTTTGCTGAAATAATGGTTCTTCTCTAATTTAGTTGAATTTAAGCTTTAAAATAAGTCCTATATATTTTACTTGTAATTTATATGTAATTAACTATAAATCAGATAATTACATCGTTATATATTAGGATGTTTGACAAATATTTTGTATATTTATATCGCTAAACGTAAATAACGAAATAATGTCAGAACATCCTAATGCCCACAAAGTTACAACAAATAATCAAGAAACATTGCATGGATATATGTCAAAGATTAATTCTTCTGTAGGTCTTAAGAATATTATATCCATACCAGAATTGAAGATTCTCTATATCTGCCATGAAGGTGACAATATAGAAATACACGCATCCGCTTCAAGGAAAAC